>CAMNDY010000091.1 GCA_946535985.1 uncultured Treponema sp.
ACTTTAATAAAGAAAAGCGTATTTATATGCTCAGCCAGATTGACGGAAAGATTCCGGAAGTTATGCCTTACCAGATTACAATCCGCCAGCTTACCACTTTGCTCCAGATTCACTCAGGCGACATTGATGCAGTAATCAAGGCTCTTGGAGACGTAAAACCAGAACAGGAAGAACGCCTGCGCCGACGAATTGAATGTGCCTGGTTCTGGGTAAAGCATTCGGCTCCAGACTGCGCACCTGATTTCTGTTTTGAACTGCGCAATGACGGCAGCAAGGCAGACTTGAGCGGCGACCTTTTGAAGGCAGTTCAGCGTGTCCGCGATGAAGTTCTTCCAAAGCTCGACACCTTCCAGCTTGACAAGGAATGCCAGCAGGCCATGTACGACATTGCAACAGAAATGGGCCTTGAATCAAAAGCCCTTTTTACAGCCCTTTATCAGGCCCTTATTGCAAAGGATCAGGGACCACGTTTGGGTAGTTTCTTCAGGATTATTGGTAAAGAGAGATTGCATAAGATTTTGAGTGTATACTAGGAAATAAATATGGCAGATGCAAAAGAAACCTGCCGCACAATAATCGCTGCGGCACTTAATGATTTTATAAAAGAAAAAGACCCGTCGGCAGCTGCTGTTGACGCAGCTTCAATTGTTGTGCAGAACGCACCTAACCCGGAAATGGGAGACCTTGGTGCGCCAATGTTTGCTTTTGCAAAAGCCCTGCGCATGGCTCCTCCACAGATTGCTGCCGGTGTAGTTGCAAAAATCACAGATAAATCTTTGGGCGAGTTTCTTGCTGTGGGGCCATACGTAAATGTAAAACTCGATAAGTCAGGTGCCGCAGCTCCAATCCTTAAGGCAATCAAGGCTCAGGGCGACAGCTACGGTTCCCTTAACTCAGACGGCAAAAAGCCACTTGAAGGTCGCCGTGTAATGATAGAGTTTTCTTCTCCAAATACAAATAAGCCCCTTCACTTAGGCCACGTCCGCAACGACGCCCTTGGTGAATCGGTAAGCCGCATTCTCAAGGCAGCAGGTGCAGATGTTTACAAGGTAGACCTTATCAATAACCGCGGGGTACATATCTGTAAATCTATGCTTGCCTATAAGCTTTTCCACGAAGCTAAGGGCGACACTCCGGAATCACTCGGTATGAAAGGTGACCACTTCGTTGGCCAGTGCTACGTAGAGTTTGACAAATATCTTAAAGGCGAAAAAGACAAACCCGAAACCGCTCACCCCGAAGCAAATCAGATGGCAGAAGATATGCTCATTAAATGGGAAGCCGGTGACCCAGAAGTTCACGCCCTCTGGGAAAAAATGAACGGCTGGACCTTTGACGGCATGATGGAAACTTACAAACGTACAGGCATAAGCTTTGACAAATATTACTTCGAGAGCGAAACTTACCTCAAAGGCAAGGACGAAATCCTCAAAGGCCTGGACAAGGGAGTATTCTTCAAAGCCCCGGACGGTTCAGTCCGAATAGACGTAACAGACGTAGTAGGTAAGGGAAAAGACGAAGATAACCACGAAAAAGTTCTCCTCCGCAAGGATGGAACTTCAGTATATATCACTCAGGATATTGGTACTGCCATCAGCCGCCATAACGACTGGGCCTTTAACCAGCTTGTATACGTTGTAGCAAGCGAGCAGAACTACCATTTCAAAATCCTTTTCCACATTTTAAAGAAGCTGGGCTTTGACTGGGCAGATAAGCTCTACCACTTAAGTTACGGACTTGTAAACCTTCCAAGCGGACGTATGAAGAGCCGCGAAGGAACTGTAGTAGACGCCGACGACCTTATTGACTCCCTACACGCAGACGCACTTGCCGCAATTAAAGAACGTGGCCGCGACAGCGAAGTAGGAGATGCAGACGAGGTTGCAGAAAAGGTTGCTCTTGGTGCTTTGCATTATTATATGCTTCAGGCAACACCAATTAAAGACATGCTCTTTAATCCGGAAGAATCACTCAGCTTTAATGGAAACACAGGTCCGTACCTTCAGTACATGGGCGCACGTATAAACTCAATCCTTGGTAAAGCTGCAGACGCAGGTCTTACACAAAACGACTCAGATGAAGCTGTAGCACTTTTGACATCAGAAGATGAATGGGCACTCATCCGTTTGCTCGGCGATTATCCAGCAGTTATTGCAAAAGCTGCAGAAGGCCTGAACCCAAGCGAAGTTGCTGCCTACGTTTACGAAGTTGCAAAAGCCTTCAGCAAGTTCTATCAGAACTGTCCGATTGTAAACGCAGAAGACAAGACTTTGGCCGGTGCCAGACTTTACCTTGCAGCCTGCACACTTCAGGTAATCAAAAACGCAATGAAGCTTGTGCTCGTGCCATATCTGGAAAAGATGTAATTTAGTTATTCCATTTTTTCTTTCTGGTCTTCCTGCGCTTTTCGTCTTTGTTCCAGTAAATAATCCTCTTTAAGTTTGTTGATTAACTGTTTGTATTGAAAAATTCTTTTTGCAAGATAGATAGTTGAGCAGGTAAATCCCAGAAAGCCTATTAAAAAGAAGATTGAACCTAAACCAGGAACAACAGAAAGAGTAAAAAAGATTATAATTGAAAGAACACATGTAATTGAAAGATTGAAAATATCATTTATATACTTTTCAGCTTTTATTCGGGCAGGTTCATTGCCTTCATATAAATAATCATTCTTACCGGGTTTAGGATTGTCTTCCTTCATATCTCACTCCATCCGCTTTTTTTGTTTATAACAATAAATTTACCATCTTTGAAGAAAATTGTATATGTAATTTTGGCTTTTTGGGTGTATAATATTATAGAAAATTTTGATAGTTTTTTAGGGGAGTTTTACCGATAATAGAAGTAGGATAATTCCGTTATGAAGTTAAGAAGTAAATTTGTCTTAATTACTATTCTCTCTGTAGTTCAGGTTGCTGCTCTTTCTATACTTTCTTTAAAGGGCTTAAAAACAATACAAGTTTCAAAGGATTATCAGTTAGTTCAATCTCAAACACAAAAACAGCTTAGCGAAATAGTAAACTATCTTAACGCCATGGAATATTGGGGTTTTAATACTCAGACTGCATACGATAACTGGCAGGAAATCCTTTCTGGCCTTGATGAAAACATTCAAGGCTATTTTGAAGATCCTGTTGTTGATACATTTACAGATGAATATCGTATTAATCTTGTTCAGGCAAAACAGTATTTTACAGCTTTTTCCCGAGGTCTTGATAGTGTAGGCAGTAAGCTTGAAAAAATGCAGTCGATTGTGCTGGATTCAGAGCCTTCCAGCGCAGTTCGTTCGGTTGGAATTAAAGAAGCATACAAAGAGTTTGCAGATGACAGCTCTGTTTCTGCTTTGATGGAACTTGCCCAAAGTGCCAGCAGCGATGTTCAAATCCTTCAAAGTTATTACACCCTGCTTACTTTGGAAGTAGATAAGTCTTTCGAAATTATCAATGCAGATGTAGAGAAAAAAGAAAAGTCTACAGAAATTCTGGTTCTGATTATTGCAATTTTCTCCTGTATTTCAATTTCATTTATTATTCTCTTTGTTACAACCAACGTTTCTAAGAGAATTATCCATGTTCAGGATATGACAAAAACTCTCGCCGACAAGGATTTTACAGGCAGCATAAGACCCCGCGGTAGTAACGAAATGGTTTCTCTTATGCAGAATATCAACATCATGGTTGAGCAGATTAATGAATTCTTTACTGTTGTAAAAGTAACTGCTGCCCGTGCAATTTCTTCGGGTTATACAATTAATGATGCTGCAAACTCTACTGCCGCTGCCACTGCCGCAATTGATGAAAACATTCAGAAAATCATGACTCAGTTTGATCAGATGATTGGAACTGTTGGAAAAGCTGTTTCGGTTATTTCTGATATGAACGTACAGGTAGATACCCTTGTAAATAATAATGAAACTCAGGCAATTGCAATAGAAGAAAGTTCAAAAGCTGTAAATGAAGCTGCCGGAACTCTTGAGCATATCAAAAATATGGCAACCGAACGTTCTTCAATGGCACAGGAAATGCACGACCTGATTTCTGATGGTGATGAAAAAATTTCCAGTACAAATGACATGCTTGAAGTTATTTCGGCTCAGCTTGATCAGGTAAAAGAAGTAATTGATATTATTGATAACGTTGCAGAACAGACAGACCTTCTTTCAATGAACGCTGCAATTGAGTCTGCACATGCTGGCGAAGCCGGAAAAGGATTTGCTGTTGTAGCAGAAGAAATCAGAAACCTTGCCGAAAATACTTCCGAAAATGCTGCAACAATTGCTGAAGTTATAAATGGAATTATTGAATCTGTAAAGAAGGCAAATACAACAAGTAAAGATGCTTCTGTTGCCTTTAAGAAAATCAGTACAAATGCCGACAGCGTTATTACAGGACTTAAAGACATTACAAGCGGTATTGAAAGTATTGATACACAGATGCAGCAGATAAAAATTAAGAGTGAAGAAGAATTTGCTGCAGCCGACAAAATCAACAGTTATTGTAAGAATCTTGCAGAACAGCAAAGACTCGTTTCTCATGATGTTGATGCAATGAATGATAAGTTCTTTGAAGCAACAAGTGCCATTAAAGAAATCAAGAGTGGAACCACCGATATTGTTGAGCGAATGATGGGCGTTAGCGTAGCAAGTAAAGAAAGCTACAAAAATATGACAGAGCTTGAAAATATCCTTGAAGAATTTAAGACAAAAGAAGATAACGCTGTAAAGCAGGCAGAAGAAGAAAGCGTTATAGAAAATGCAGTTTCAAAGGAACTTCTTGAACAAACCGCAGAAGCTTTTACTCAGGCACTCGAACCGGAACATCATGAAGATGATTCTGTTGAATTTAATCTTGAAGAAGTAGAAGATTACAAGCCGGAATAATAAGTCTGGTGGAAGCAACCAAAAGTTATTTTCTTATTACAACAAGTCCCAGCGTAACAATATAAGGCAAGGCCAGTACCACAGAAGAAGGGATAGCCGGAATAAAGCTTTGTATATAAAGGGCAGCAAAATCTACAGCACAAAAAATCAGGGCGTAAAGAGCTATTAATGGAAGCTTGCGTTTTCCCATAAATACAGCGGCTAGTGCTAACCATCCTTTTCCGCTTGCAAGATTTGGTACAAAAGAAGAAATCCTTACAGCAAGAAAGCTTCCCGCAAAGCATGCAAATAAGGCGGCTACTCCCCAGGAAGCTATTCTGTAAATGCCGGGTGAAACTCCCCTTACAAGAAGAACATCTGCATTGCTGCCCGTAATTCTAAAATAAATCCCACCTTTTGTTTTTTTTAGATATAAGATTGCGGCGGCTATAAGAATTATTGTGATTATTACAGTGGTGATGTTAGCAGACACTAACGAAAATAAAAAAGCCGATGTTGTGAGTACTCCCCGTGTTCCAAAAATCAGCCAGGAAAAAAGAGATGTGAAGGAAGAGAATAAAAGATTTATTGCAATTGCAGCAATAAAATAATTTGCGTGAGTTTTTTCTACAATAAAAGCAAATAGAAGGCAAAGAGCAATACAGGTAAGGGCGCAAAGTCCTGTACCCAGAATAACTGAGCCTGTTGTCACGGTAAAAGCATAAGTTAAAAATCCTGCAAAGGAAACTAATCCATCCATAAAAAGGGCAAGGCAGCCTGTGTATTCACTGAATAAAGCGCCGGTTGCTGCAAGTAAAAGAGGGCAGCAAAAACCTAAAAAGTTAAGCATTGTGAGACCTCCTTTTGTGGGGAGAATATAAAAGGGCAATCATAAAAAGAATTACAGCCTGTATGAGCATGTTTACATCAAAGTCTAAGTTTGAATATAAGGCATAACGGCCCGAATAGGTCATTAGTGCAGATATTAAAACAGAAACCGGAATAACAAGTGCCGGTCTTGTTTTTGCAATCATCGCAATAGAAAGGGCATTCCAGCCAAGTCCTGCATAAAAGCTTGTGTGGCAGGTATAATAAATGCCGCAGATTGAAGCTGCACCTGCAAGGGCATGCAGGCCTCCACAAACCCCAGCTGCTGTAAAGCTTATTTTGTTACAGTCAAAGCCTGAATACATGGAAAACTGGGGGCTTATTCCGTAGATTTGAGTTTGTTTTCCAAAACGGGTTTTTCTAAAGAAAAGCTCCAGCAAAATACAAAGGGCGACTGCAAAAAAGATGGAGGCGTTGAGGGGAGAAGGTCTTAAAATACTTGAAAACCTATATTGAGGCAAAATGTATGGGGTTGCAAGCAGGTTTCCTGTTTTAGTTCTGAAGGGACCGGAAATTAATCCGTCGATTAATGGAACAATTGCCGAAGAAGTGATGAAAGTTGTTAATAAAAAATCGGCATGTTTGAATTTATAAAGGAACTCGCAGAAAATAAGAACGAGAGCTCCTGCTGCTGCGCTGATTGTAAATGAAAAAGTTATTGCAAAAAAAGAGGGCATTTTAATCCTGGCAAAAAGATCCAGCACAATCGCGCATAAAAATCCGCCAAGATAGATGAGACCTTCACCTGCAAGATTGATTCTTCCTGTTTTTAGAGAAAAAGCAGCTCCGGAACCTGCTATCATGTATATGGCAGAAAGACTGAGCATAAGTCCAAAGTAATACATTACATAGCCTCCAGGTGGCCGTTTGAAAGCCTGTATTTGATATCGCTGTATTCAGATGGAAATGCACCGTAAGAGAGTATAAGAATATATGCTCCATTTTGAGCAGCCTTGTGTATTCTAAGACAGATTTTTTTACAGGTTTCTACATCCAGTCCCTGCAAAGGATTACATAAAATTAAAAAGTCGGGATTGTCATAAAACTCGCGTTCCAGCATAAGTTTTTGAAGCATTCCTCCTGAAAGACAGGAACATTTTTCCCAGGCTTCAATATTTACACCGCTGTTTTTAATCATCTGCAGGGCAAGATCCGCTTTTTGACTTTCCGGAATTTTTAGCGCAGATGTGAGCATTTGCTCAATTGTCAGCCCCGGATTTGAGCCTGTGAATTTTCTGTCTGTTGGAATAATGCCAAGTTTTTTATCATTCAGCCATTGTGGTCCCTGAGCCTGTCGAAGGGCCCTTAAGCCAATCAATTTTTTTTCAAGCTTATCAAGGCCGTCTTCTGCAAGGCCCCTTACAAGCGTGATTTTTCCTTTCTGCACGGTGATCCCCATTATGTTAAAATCCTCAGAATCACTTGCGATCTGCTTCTGCTTATTTAATTCTTCTACAGAAAGAGTATGTTCCAATGGAGCGTAATCTTTTACAAGCCTGCCATCTTCAAGAAAATCAATTGTATCGCAATACTTTTGTGCCTCGTCATAATTGTGGGTGATGATAATAATGTTCATTCCGTCTTTTGCGAGGGCACGCAGGTTTTCAAATAAAAAAGTACGCTGCTTATCATCAAGAAGGGCAGAAGGTTCGTCTAAAATTAAAAGTTCGGGTGATTTTATGAGGGCACTTGTGAGTGCAATAAAAAAGCGGGTATCGGCGCCGTAATCTTTTACCAGAGAATTAAGCTTGATTTCCGGTAGCCATTTTTTTGACTGAGGAAGAAGCCGTTCCTTTTGTTCTTTGGTTAATCCTAAAAGAAGATTTTCTTTTACTGTAATATAATCAGCAAGCAAAGGACGCTGATGAACATAAGAAATACCCTTTTGAATGGCATCCTTTGGAGAACGAAAGGTGACGGGCTTTCCATCTAAAAGAAGGTCCCCTTTATCTGGCCTTAGCTCGCCGCAAATGATATTTGCCGTAGTAGATTTTCCGGCTCCGTTTTCGCCAAGAAGTGCGTGAATCTGCCCTCCCTCAAAGGTTAAGGTCAAGTTATCGAGAACAATTTTTTTTGAATAGCGAAGGCAAATATCACGAAGTTCCAGGGTCATAAGATTAATCTGTCATTATCGGGCTTGACCCGACAAGCTTTATTGTATTGTAATTTCTCCACTTTTAATTGAATCTACAAGCTCTGCCATCTGATTGCGAACGGTAGAAGGAACTGTAGAAATATAAAGCGGATCATCCTGAACAAAATCAACAAAACCCTCTTTTACACCAAGCATTTTTGAAGAGCCCCATTCTGTTTTTCCGTTTAAGAAATTTGTTGTCATGATTGCAGAAAGCTCCTGCTGCTTCATAACTGTACTTGAAATTATATTTCCGGGAGCTTTATCAAAGCCGTTGTTATCAAACCAGGTAATATAAAACTTGTTGTTTACAGCAGAAGAGATAACACCCTGAGCAGCTCCTCCGCAGATTGGAAGAATTACATCTACACCTTCGCCATAAAGGATGTCTGCAAGCATGGCGCCTTTATTTGCGTCATACCAGTTTCCAACAATTCTAAAGGCAACGGTAGAAGATGCATTTGCATCTTTTGCACCTTTTTCGAAATATGGATAAATGATGTTGTTCATAACAGGATATTCCTGAGCTGCAACGAGACCAAGCTTGTTTGACTTTGACATAAGTCCGCCTATGTAGCCTGTAAGGTAGGCCTGTTCATACTGGTTGTAGCAGACTGTACAGATATTATTGTTTCCGCTGTATTCTGCATCCATGAGGATGAACTTCTGCTGAGGGAACTGCTCAATAATTGGAAGAACAATTTCCGGTAGAGAAGGGTTGGATGAAATAATAACATCATATTTTTGTTCTGCAGCAAGAGCTGTAATTTTTGCAGGCCATTCAGACTGATTTGTTCCAGCTTCGAGAACATAAAGCTTTGCGCTTTGTTCAAGAGTTTTTCCTTCGTTCCAACTATCTACGGCCTGTGTTACGCCGTCACGAAGCATTGCGTAGGTTGGACTGTCGGCGCAGATGCCGGGGATGAAAACTGCGATGGAAAGTTGTTTGGGAGCAACAGCTTTACATCCAAACGAAAGAATTGAAAATAATAGTGATATTATAAATATTGATTTTTTCATAGTAGCAATATAATAGTTTTATATAAAACTATTGTCAAGAGAAATCAGAAAAAAGTTTTTTACGTGCCTGCATGTGGAAAAAAATGGCTCGCGCCATTTTTTTTAGCATGCAATCATTAGCTATTTTCAGAGGTTTTATAAAGGAAACGATTATAATATTTCTTGAAATTAATATTTATACTATCTAAAATTATTTTCAATTCTTTCGAGAAAGCCCTGGAATTGGGCGACTTCGTCAGGAGAAAAGTTTTTATAGAAGGTGGAAACTAGTTCTTTGGAAAGCTTTTTTATCAGGGTGTTGTATTCGGTGCCTTTGGGGGTTAGTTTTAGGAATTTGTT
>CAMNDY010000092.1 GCA_946535985.1 uncultured Treponema sp.
CCCTTTTCTGAAGAAGCCAGATAATAGAATACATTTTCATAAAACTGATCTTCGTAAAGAGCATCAAAATCAGGAACTGTTTTAAGAACATTTCCTACAGCTTTGAGAGCTGCAAAAACCTGAATACCGCCAACAGTATTCATTGGGTTATTTTCATCAAACTTAACTGCAACACACCAAAGGCTCTGACTGCCTTCGCAAGCAGATTTAAGTTCTTCATATTCATCTTCTGATAAAGGAGGAAGTGCAATGCCTTGAACGTTTGAAGGAGCTGCGGCCTGAACAGGTGCTGGTTTTGGAGCAACCGGGGCAGCCTTTGCAGGTGCCTTTTTAGGAACAGACTTAGCTCCCTTTTCTGGGATATAAGACTTAAGCTTTTCTATAATTCCATCTATATTTTCTTCATAGATGGCCCCCTGCTGTCTTGCTTCAAGCATTGCTTTAATAACGTCGATTGAGGTAAGAAGTAAATCAACTACATCCTCATCGACAGAAACTCTGTCCGAACGAATCTCATCAAGAACATCTTCCACTGAATGTGTAAAATGAGAAAGTTCCATCATTTCTACTGTTGCAGAGCCACCTTTCAAAGTATGTGCAGCACGGAAGATTTCATCAATTGCCTCATGATTGGAAGGATCATTCTCAATTACAAGGATATTGCTCTCAAGCTGCTCAACCTGTTGTTCTGCTTCTGCAAAGAAGTCTTTTAAGAGTTCCTCATTGTTAGGATCAAGATAATCACTCATACACTCTATTATATACCGAAAATCCAAGTTTTCAAGATAAAAATGCATAAAAAAACGCATAAAAAAAATAGGGAGTTTTATGTAACCAACAGTATTTTTTTCCTGTTTTTATGCCGATAATAATATGTGGCAATTTGTCGAAAAGAGTTTATAATAAATATAAATAAATTTTTCAGGAGATTATATGAAGAGTTTAAGTATTAAGATTAGTCTTATATCATTTTTTATCCTTATTATTTCTTTTGCAAGTGTTGGACTTATTTCTATTAGAAGTGCCAAGACAAGCCTTGAAAAAGAAATGACAAAAGCAATTGTTGAATCTGTACACGCTACAGCCGATTCAATAAAAGCTTCAAACGAAAAAGAATTCAAAATGCTTGAAACTCTTGCAGCTCTTCCAGAAATCAGAAATCCTGAAATTTCCCTTTTGGACAAAACACATACTATTTACGGTGCAATGATTCTTGATAAAGATTACATTGACGTTTGTATTCTTGATGAAAAAGGTTTTGCCTGGATTAACAATGGTGCAAAAATGATTCCTTTCTCAGAAAGAAACTACTATAAAGTTCCATTTACAACAGGTAACCGCTTTCAGACAGACCCATTTATCAATAAGGTAACAAATGCTCCTGCCGTTTTCTATTCTGTACCTGTTTTTGATGAAAACAAAAAAATCATAAATGTAATTTTCTGTGTAATTGACGGACTTCAGATAAGCACTCTTGCAACAAATCATAAAGCCGGAAACAACAGACCAGCTTTTCTTATTTCACTTAATGATGGTCCTGGCGGAGAGAACGAAGCATTCTCAGAGCTCCACTCCCCTGGAATTATTATTGCAAGTCAAAAGCTTCTCTCTCCAGATTTAGTTCTTGAAGAATATACAACCGAAAGTATTTTTGCAAACGCTGCCGAAACAAAAAATCAGGAATATATTGCAAACCTTAATAAAATCAAAACAGAAAACAGCGGAGTTTTCAAATATAAGAATGGAAAAGAAACTTATATTCTTGCATACGAACGTGTTCCAAATACAAAATGGGTAGCAATGAATGAAGTTCCTTACAGCGATTTCCAGTCTGATTTGAATTCCCTTCAGAATAAAATCATTGTATATGTAATCTTCCTGACAATTGCTGCTGTTGCAATCTTTACTATTGTAATCACCATAGCTATGAAGCCTCTGAAAATTGTAAAGAAAGCTATTAATGAAATTGCTACAGGAAATGCAGATCTTACAAAACGAATTGACCACAGCTCTAAGGATGAAATTGGTGAAGTTGTAAACGGCTTTAATCAATTTGAAGAAAAGCTTCAGGGTATTGTTAGAGACATTAAAACTTCAAAAAATGATTTAACTTCTGTTGGTAACTCAATGAGCACAAACGTTTCTAACACTTCGAAATCTATTTCAGAAGTTTATAGTAGTATAGAAGACATGAAGCAGGGATTTTTGAATCAGGGGCAAAGTGTTGCCCTTACCGCTTCTGCCGTTACAGAAATTTCTTCTAACATCGAATCGCTCGAAAAAATGATTCAGACACAGGCAAACGGAGTTTCTCAGGCTTCTACTGCTGTTGAACAGATGATTGGAAACATTTCATCAGTAAACAAATCGGTTGAACAGATGGCTGAAGCATTTGAAACACTTCTTGAGCATACAACCAACGGTGTTCAAAAGCAGCTTGTTGTAACAAATAAAATTAAAGAAATTGAATCTCAGTCTTCTGAGCTTCAGGGTGCAAACCTTGTAATTGCTAAAATTGCATCTCAGACAAACCTTCTTGCCATGAACGCTGCAATTGAATCGGCACATGCAGGGGAATCAGGAAAAGGCTTTAGCGTTGTAGCAGATGAAATCAAAAAGCTTTCTGATAATTCTGCAAGAGAATCAAACAAGATTAGTGATCAGCTTACACAGATTGCAACAACAGTTTCTGAAGTAGTTGCCGCTTCTAATGAATCTAATGAGGCACTCAAAAAAATCACCGAAATGATTTCTCAGACAGATGAAATTGTAAGACAGATTCGCTATGCAATGGAAGAACAGAACTCAGGTTCACAACAGATTGGAGAAGCCCTGCACCTTATGAATGACACAACTGCCGAAGTACGTGTTGCAAGTCATGAAATGTCTGTAGGTAACCGCTCTATTCTTGATGAAATCAATAACCTTCAGAATGCAACTGACGCAATGATGGAAAGTATGAAGAAAATTATCAGTGGTGCTGATAAGATTAATCAGTCTGGAACAGAGCTTAATGAAATTGCACCTCAGATGAAATCTTCTATTGACCAGATTAGTAATCAGATAGACCAGTTTAGAGTATAATTCCCAAGAGGAATAAGGGATATAAGGAGTTTTTTATGAAAAAAATAATTATGATAGCCGCAGCAATATCTTTAGCAGCAACTCTTTTTGCAGAAACTGCATTCAGCGGATATTCGGGCGGAAAATTGAATTATGCTTCAAACCCTAACGCAACAGATTCATATGATCCTGACCTTACCCTGCAGGCCTTCTTTCAGGGCCAGTTCAACTTTTCACAGAACATGTGGGGACGCCTTGAGTTTTCTATAGATACAGGAGACTTTTTAAGTAAAGAACTCTTCCATAAAACAGACGCCTTCTTCAAAATAGATGAGCTTTCTTTTACATTCAAGTCACGTTCAGATTCTGATGCAAACTACTTCAGTCTCTTTATGGGAACTTACGACCCGATTGGTTCTGATGTTTTCTTGCAGCGCTATTTTGGAATTCAGCCAATTGCTTCTAAAATCACAGAAAGCTGGTTGGGACTTTCCGGTTCTGTACTCTACCCTCATTTTGGAATTGGTATTGCAGATGTAAAACGCCTTTTGTCTTCTCCAATTGCTCTTGGTGGTTATGCATACGTAAATCACGAAGATGACCTTCACTATGTATTGAATACAGACCTGCGTTTTGCATGTGTATACAGATATTTTACATTTGATTTTGCAGGCGGAATTGGTATTCCTCTTTCAAACAACAATCAGGGAAAAGAGGTTATTGCTTCTGTAGAAAAGGTTTACTGGCATGCCGGAACAACTATGCTCATTGGAAACCATTACACTCAAAGTTTGTTCATCCAGGCAGGACTCTTTAATGTTCCATTTACAAAACGAAACGGAACAGAAGTTTCTCCAGATGATATTTACCTCTTGTTTGAACCTCGCTTCCTTTTCGACAGCGCACACGTAAATCTTACAGTTTTCAGTCTTCCACAGGATACTGTTGACCAGCTGATTTTTGTTGATGACAGCCTTGGTGTAAACCTGAACATTTTTGGAGATACTTTCTCAATTGGTGCAAACAGATTTACCCTGGGAACAAACTTCTCATTCTCATTTACAGGAAAGACATTCCTTGATGTTGTAAAACCAATGGAGCTTATTAAAGGTGAATACAATATAACAATGACACCGTATGTTTCTACAAACTTCTTAAGCGGAGAACTTCATACACAGGTTTCTGTTAAGTTTATGAAATTTGGTACAGCAAGATGGTACGATGCTTTTACAGCAGACATCGGTTATACAGCAAAATTCTAATCTGATTTAATTAAATAAAGAACCCTGAGCCCCGCCGTCTTTTGAATTAGCGGCGTGGGTTAATCCTAAATGAGTATAGGCTTTCTCTGTTACCATACGGCCACGAGGGGTTCTTTGAAGTAATCCGCATTGAATAAGATAAGGCTCATAGTAATCTTCAAGAGTATCCATACTTTCGCCGATTGATATTGCAAGAGTTTCGGCACCAACAGGACCACCGCCAAAATTTTCTATAATTGAACGAAGAATTTCCCTATCGTATTTTTCAAGACCAATTTCGTCAATTTCCAGACGACGCAAACCTTCATCTACAATCTGAACTGTAATTGTACGGCTTCCTGCAACCTGAGCAAAATCTCTCATTCTGCGAAGAACCCTGTTTGCAACACGAGGAGTTCCACGACAGCATTGCGCCAGAAGAAGCGCCGCATCATTATCAATTTCAACTTCCAGAATTTTTGCAGAACGTTTAATAATTGCAGAAAGTTCTTCAAGAGTATAAAACTCAAAACGAGGAATAAAACCAAAACGGGAACGCAAAGGGCTCGAGACTGAACCAGCCTTTGTTGTTGCCCCTACCAGAGTAAAGGGAGGAATTGGAATGCGTACAGTACGGGCTGCAGCACCCTGCCCTATAATCCAGTCAAGCTCAAAATCTTCCATTGCAATATAAAGCATTTCTTCAATAGCAGGTTTAAGACGGTGAATTTCATCAATAAAAAAAACCGTTCTTGGAGTTATTGTAGAAAGAATACCTGCAAGATCCTTTGGTTTATCAAGAGCCGGAGCAGAAGTAACTTTAAAATCTACACCAAGCTCGTGAGCTGTAATTTGTGCAAGAGTTGTTTTTCCAAGCCCCGGAGGTCCAATGAGCAGAAGATGATCAAGCGGTTCTTCGCGGAGTTTTGCCGCTTCTATAAATGTAGAAAGATTTTTCTTTACGCTTTCCTGGCCCAAAAAATCAGCAAGAAACTGAGGACGCAGACTGTTATCCTGTTCATCAAAAGAGTTTTTCAAATCTGCACGGACAATTGCAGAAAAATCTTCTTCATTTTGCATATCATCATTATACATTTTTTAAGCTAACTCCACAATTGCACGACGGAAGAGAATATCTTCACGCTCCTTCTGATTTTTAGAAGTAAAGGTGGCATCGGCGTTAAGCTGTTCAAGAAGCTGGGCAATCTTTTGTTCAACAGTGCGTTTATCGTAACCCATACTTGCAAGGGAGGTAACAACATCGGCATAAGGAGAAGCAGAATCAAGTCTGACTACGCGCTCTGTACTTTCGCTTAGTTTAAGTTTTCCTTTAAGGGTGAGCATCATTTTTCCGGCGGTTTTCTTACCAACACCAGGAATCTTCTCAAGCATTTCAAGGTCTCCGTTTTCAAGAACTTCCATGAGCCTTGAAGAAGAAACAGAGCTCATGATTTTCACAGCCCCCTTTGGTCCCACACCGTCAACCTTGAGTAAATCAAGAAAAATAGAACGCTCGTCTGCACTTGCAAATCCATACAAAGTCATCAGCTGATCTGTATGCTGAAGCCATGTATAAACCCGTGCTTCGCTGCCTACAAGTCCAATCATTTCAAGATTAGAATCGGGCACACACAAATCCCACTCTACCCCATTTGTATCTAAAAAAAGCTGCTTTGGAAATTTTCCTGTAATTATTCCTGTAAGAGAGTTGAACATTATTACTCCATGGATTGCTTCTTCATCTGGCTTTTAGCAAGAACGGAAGACCTTTTATATTTTTCTTTATTATTATAACTTTTCATGATAAAATCAATTATGCGATGGTTTTATCAATATGACGTTGCAGCATTTTTTATTTCTCTTGTAATTCTTTACAATCTTTTTATTTCACAACGAATTAAAACCAGAGCCTCAAAAGCATTTAAATTCCTTGCCATCGATTTATTCTTTGCAACAATTTTTGATATTATAACTATTTACACAATCAGCTATTACTGGCTTTGCCCTATCTGGCTCAATTACCTTTTAAATATCCTGGCTTTATTAACCTATAACACTCTTCCTGCAATTTACATAATCAGCATCATGTATTCTTCTTTGAGCGAAGAAATTGATTTTACGACAGGCCAGAAACTCTTTCTTGCAATTCCAGTTACCACAGCAGGATTTTTAATTCTTACAACTCCAATTACAAAAGCAATTATTTATTTTACCGAGGATGGACAATATCAGATTGGATCCACCTTTGATGTATTAACAGTTATAGGTTTTGTTTACCTTATAATGGTAATTGTTTATGGAATTATAAAAAGAAAAACACTGCGCACAGAGCAGACAATAACAATTATAGTTTACACAGTTTCTACAATAGCGGCACTTTTAATTTCAAACATTTTCACAAAGATTCTTATTCCCCTTTTCTTTGCATCGCTTTCTATATTGATTACCTATCTTTCTCTGGACAATCCTTCGGAATATAAAGATCCAATCATGGATATTTACAATAAAAAAGCCTTCATGTATCGCACAACAGAATTCTTTAAGACACATAAAAAGTTTTCTGTTCTGGGAATCCAGATTGAAGGAATCACCTATCTTAATGAAACTCTGGGCTATAATAATTTCAATAAGATTCTTGTCCTTATAGCCCGAAAAGTCACCGGCATCTGTGGAAAATATAATGTATTCAGGCTCTCGGGCAGCAAGCTTGCAATAATAATGAGCGCAGATGATAAGACAAAAGATGACAAATACCTTGAACTGCAGCTGCTCTTTTCTCAGAGCCTTAAAGTTTCGGAGCTGGAAGTTTCTCCAAAAGTAAAAATGGCAACTTTCAATTGTCCCGAAGCTGCCAGTGATTTTGTAAAATTAAATGATTTGATTTTTGATACCCTTAACTCTTCCCAGACAGAAACAGGAAAGATTATTGACGGCAACAAACAGATGCTTGAAAAATCAAAAAGGGAATACGAGCTTTCTTTAATCTTAAAGCAGGCCCTTTCAAAAAATGAGTTTGAAGTTTTTTACCAGCCGATTTATTCTGTTAAGAAAAAAAAGCTAACAACAGCCGAAGCCCTTATTCGTCTTAATAACGACAAATTCGGTTATGTTTCTCCGGATGAATTTATTCCAATTGCAGAGCGCAACGGTCTTATTCTTTTAATAGGCGAATATGTTTTCCGTTCTGTTTGTAAGTTCATTATAAATAACAAACTTTGGGAAAAAGGCATAGAATACATTCATGTAAATCTTTCGGCAATTCAGTGCATGCAGGAAAAACTTCATGAACAGCTGCTTTCTATAATGGATTATTATGGGCTTGAATACAAATACATAGAACTTGAAGTTACCGAAACAGCAGCCATTGCTTCAAGCGATACACTTCTTAAAAACATGAAAACTCTTATGGATAGGAAAATGAACTTTGCCCTTGATGATTATGGTATGGGATATTCAAACACCTCAAGCATTCTTCAATATCCTTTCCATACAATCAAACTTGATAAATCGATTGTCTGGGCTGCAATGAAAAATGAAAACGCAAGAAAGTTTTTACATCATACAGTTGCAATGTTTAAGGATATGGGAATAGAACTTGTTGCCGAAGGTGTAGAAACTGCCGAAATGGCAAAAATGCTTACAAATATGCAATGTGATTACCTGCAGGGGTTTTTATATTCTAAACCAATTAAAGCACAGGCCTTTCTGGAGCTTTTGTCTTAAAAAATACTTATCTTTTTATGCTGCCCGAAAAATGAAGATGTGTAATTGCACCGGCTAAGGCGTCGGCTGCATGATCAGGCTTTGGTTCAGTTTCAAGGCCAAGAAGTAATTTAACATAACGTTCTACCAGAGCTTTGTCGGCAGCGGTCGTTCCCGTTACAGCCTGCTTAATCTGGTTCGGAGTGTATTCTCCAAGAGTAATATTATGCTGGGCAAGGCAGAGTGTAACTACCCCACGAGCTTCACTTACCCCCATTGCAGATTTTGCATTTTTTGCAAAATAAAGAGTTTCCATACCGGCTTCGTTTGGTTGAAACTCATCTATAACTGCACAAAGTCTATTGTAAATTGTAAGAAGTCTTTGTCCATGAGGCAGGTCGTTTGCGGTAGTAATACAGCCGTAACTTACCATGCGATATCTGCCGTTGCAAAAATCCACAACACCAAAACCTGTGTTGGCAAGACCAGGGTCTATTCCAAGAATCCGTCTTACCTGAGATTTTTTGGGAGAGATGCTTATCTGTTCATTTCCCGGCAAAGGGGAAAAGGATTTGTCTTCGTTTATCATGGGAGATTGTGAATAAAAAAAGACCTGTGGGAACAGGCCTTTAAATATTTCAAGTAGGAAAAAAAAATGCTTTCGCATTTTTTTTGTTATACGACACACTCAAAGAGTCCTGCGCCACTGCTCGGACTCTTTTCGTTAATCCTCAGGCTCGAAGTCATCAGGATATTCAGCTGTGTGGTATACATTCTGAACATCGTCGTTGTCTTCGAGACGGTCAATCAGGCGCTGAACTTTTGCAG
>CAMNDY010000093.1 GCA_946535985.1 uncultured Treponema sp.
TGCTTGGTCTTCAGGGTGCCGGTAAAACTACTGCTGCCCACAAGCTTGCTGCCCGCCTTAAAAAAGATGGACGTAAGGTTTTACTTGCTGCCTGTGACTTAGTTCGACCTGCTGCCGTAGAACAGCTTAGTCAGCTTGGAGAAAAAATCGGAGTTCCGGTTTACAAAGAAAATTCAAAAGATGCCGTACGTAATGCCCAGGACTCAATTGACTTTGCCCGCAAAAACGGTTACGACACAATTATTATAGATACTGCCGGTCGCCTTCAGATTGACGAAGAGATGATGGCCGAGCTTGTAAAAATCAAAAAGGTAACTGACCCTGTAGAAGTTCTTCTTGTTGCCGATGCAATGACCGGTCAGAATGCCGTTGATATTGCAAAGAGCTTTGACGAGCAGCTTGGACTTAGCGGTGTAATCCTTACCAAGTTTGATTCCGATGCCCGTGGTGGTGCGGCTCTTTCTCTTAAAACAATCACTGGTAAGCCAATCCTCTTTATTGGTACCGGCGAAAAAACCGAAGACTTTGAAGTATTCCATCCTGAACGAATTGCTTCCCGCATTCTTGGCATGGGCGATGTTGTTTCCCTGGTAGAAAAAGCCCAGGAAACAATGGACGAAGAAGCCGCCCTTAAAATGGCCAAAAAACTCCAGCGCAACGAGTTTACTTTGCAGGATTATCTTGAACAGTTCCAGCAGGTTAAAAAGATGGGAAACATGCAGTCTATCATGGATATGATTCCGGGTATGAGCGGCATGGATGCTTCGCAGATGGATATGAGCGGCATGAAAAAGAACGAAGCCATTATCCAGAGCATGACCTACAAGGAGCGACTGAACCACCTTATAATCGGACCAAGCCGCCGCAAGCGCATTGCCAAAGGTTCCGGTACAACAGTAGCCGACGTAAACAAGCTCCTCAAACAGTTTGAAAAAACAAAGCTCATGATGAAAAAAATGTCCCGCAACAAAGGCATGCAAAGCCGCATGATGAGCCAGATGGGCCTTGGCGGTATGGGTGGAGCCGGCGGAATGGGTGGCCTTGGCGGACTGGACCCAAGTGCTCTCAAAGGCATGGATATGAGTAAGCTTCAGGATCTGGCAAAACGCTTTAGATAATCCGTCCATAACAACAATTTATTCTATAATAACTTGATTATATTTACTCTTTTTAATAAATTTAAATTATGTCTAAACTTCAAAAGCTGCTTAAAGGACTGGAAAAAAAATATGTTTTCAGTTCAATAATGTCGCCTATAGCTATGATTGGCGAAGTTGTGATGGAAGTTGTTATTCCTTTTATCATGGCAAAAATAATCGATGATGGTATTGGCGGAAACGGTGGACAGGGAGATCTTCAGTTTGTAATAAGATATGGTCTTATAATGATTGGTCTTGCCTGTATTTCTATGCTTAGTGGTGTACTTGGTACAGTTTTTTCTACCTACGCTGCCCAAGGCTTTGCCTACAATCTTAGAAAAAGACTTTTTACAAAAATCCAGAGTTTTTCATTTGCAAATATCGACAAATTCAGTACCGCATCTCTGGTAACCCGTCTTACTACAGATATCAATATGGCCCAGAACGTTTACCGTATGCTCATTCATATGTGTGTTCGTTCTCCTTTTATGCTCATTGCCGGAACAATTATGGCCTTTAGAATTAATGCCCGCATGGCAGTTTTGTTCCTCATTGCAATTCCAATTATTGCAGTTGGCATTATGATTATTTCTTCAATTGCACATCCTCGTTTTGAAAAAATGATGAAAAAGTTCGACGGACTTAATGCTGCAATTCAGGAAAACTTAATTGGTATACGCATTGTTAAAGCTTATGTCCGCGGCGAATACGAAGAAGAAAAATTCCGCAAAGCTGCAGGCGATGTAAGAGATGCTCAGGTTAGGGCAGAAAAAGTAATCATCTTCAGTATGCCTCTTATGATGCTTGTAATGTATGTTTCGATGATTGCAGTAATGTGGTTTGGAGGAAAACAGGTTGTTGCAGGCACGATGCTCAGCGGTGAATTAATCAGCTTCTTTACTTATGTAACTCAGGTTCTTTCTTCTCTCATGATGCTTGGAATGGTTTTTGTTTCTATTATCATGGTAAAGGCCAGCAATAAGCGTATTATCGAAGTTTTAGATGAAGTTCCTGATATTGATAATCCTGAAAATCCTGCCATGTCTGTTGCCGACGGTTCTGTTGAGTTTGACAACGTAAGCTTCAGCTACAACAAAAAAGCCGATAACTGTGTACTGCGCGATATAAACCTTAAAATCAAAAGCGGTCAGGTTGTTGGAATTATTGGAGGAACGGGCTCTTCAAAAACAACACTCGTTTCACTTCTTCCAAGACTTTACGACGTATATTCCGGCTCTGTAAAAATTGGCGGCAAGGATGTCCGCGATTATGATATTTCTGTTTTGCGCGACAGTGTTGCAATGGTGCTTCAGAAAAATGTTTTGTTCAGCGGTACTATAAAAGAGAACTTGCGCTGGGGAAATCCTGATGCAAGTGAAGAGCAGATGATTCAGGCCTGCCAGGCTGCCGATGCCCACAGCTTTGTATCTTCCTTCCCGGATGGTTATGAAACAATGCTTGGACAGGGTGGTGTAAACGTAAGTGGTGGTCAGAAGCAGCGTCTTTGTATTGCGCGAGCCCTTCTTAAAAATCCTAAAATCCTTATTCTTGATGACTCTACATCTGCGGTAGATACTGCTACAGAAACAAGAATCCGTACAGCCTTACGCGACATTGCTCCAGATACGACAAAAATCATTATTGCCCAGCGCATTTCTTCTGTAAAAGACGCAGACGTAATTTTTGTTTTAGACGACGGTGCCTTGAGCGGATACGGCACTCACGATGAACTTCTTGCTAAAAATGAGATTTATCGCGAAGTATATGAATCGCAGCAGCAGGGAAGCGGAGACGCAGACCTTGCAGGAGGTGAAGACTAATGCCACCACGAAGAGGTTTTCAAAAACCAAAAAATGCAAAAGATACAGTAAAACGAATTATCGGATATATGGGACACTTCAAGGCCTTATGGCTTGTTGTACTTGTCTGCGTACTTGTAAATTCTTTAACAGGTGTAGCCGGTGCTTATCTTATAAAGCCAGCCCTCAATAATTACATAATTCCTATGATTGGCCAGGCAAATCCCGATTTTACCGGCTTTGCACGCCTTTTAGTTATGGTGCTTTGTATGTTCCTCTTTGGAACTCTTGCTTCTTACTGTAACTCGCGCCTGATGATTCATATTTCAACAAAGCTTTTATTTACAATAAGATGCGAGCTCTTCAGCAAGATGGAAAAGCTTCCAATAAAGTTTTACGATGCGCACACCCATGGCGAGCTTATGTCGCGTTTTACAAACGATACAGATACAATGCGCGAAATGCTCAGTCAGACTATACCACAGCTCTTTTCTTCAACAATCACAGTAATTTCTGTTTTTGTTATGATGCTGGTTCTTAGTCCTATGCTCACCCTCATAATGGTTCTTACAATGATAGCAATTACCTTCCTTATGATGGCAATTGGTAAGCGTTCAGCCTCTGCTTTCCGTCAAAATCAGAAATGCGTAGGAAAAATGAACGGATTTATAGAAGAAATGATTGAAGGTCAGAAGGTAATCAAGGTATTTAATCACGAAGCTCATGCAAAACAGGAGTTTGATCTTCTTGCAAATGATCTTCGTAAAGCAGGAACTGCCGCCATGACTTTTGGTGGACTCATGGGACCTCTTATGAACAACAGTGCCCACATGCAGTATGCCGTAGTTGCTATTGCAGGAGCAGCCGTAATGATTATGGGTCACAGCGGAATTCTTCCTCTTAACTGGTTTACAGGCATGCTGGATATTGGTACCATTGCAGCCTTCCTTCAGTACACCCGTTCCTTCAGCCAGCCTATTTCTATGATGAGCCAGCAGGCAACAAGTATTTTGAATGCCCTTGCCGGTGCAGAACGCATTTTTGCAATTATAGATCAGGAGCCGGAGCCGGATGAAGGCAAGTACACTCTTGTAAATGCCTACGAAGCTCTGGAAAACGGTGAAAAAACTCTTGTTCAGTCTTTTGCAAATACAGGAAGCTGGGCTTGGAAAAATCCTGCAGACGGATCTCTTAAGCCTCTTAAGGGAGAAGTTGTCTTTGATCACGTAACCTTCAGTTATGTACCTGAAAAAACAGTTTTACATGATATAAACATTCACGCAAAACCTGGACAGAAAATTGCACTTGTCGGTTCAACCGGTTCCGGAAAAACTACAACAATCAATCTTCTTACACGTTTTTATGACGTAGAGCAGGGTAATGGTCAGATTTCTTACGACGGTATTCCTCTTAATCAAATCAGCAAAGATTCTCTGCGCCACTCACTTGGAATGGTACAGCAGAATACACATTTGTTTACAGGAACAATCCGCGAAAATATCCGCTACGGAAACCTCAATGCCAGCGATGCTCAGGTTTACGAAGCAGCTAAACTTGCAAATGCCGACAGCTTTATCCGCCACCTGGAAAATGGTTATGATACAGTAATCACGGGAGACGGTGCAAGCCTTAGTCAGGGCCAGCGACAGCTTCTTGCCATTGCACGTGCTGCTGTTGCAGATCCTCCGGTTTTGATTTTAGACGAAGCTACAAGTTCTATTGATACACGTACAGAATCTTTGATTGAAAAGGGAATGGACTCTCTTATGAGCGGCCGCACAACCTTTGTAATTGCCCACAGACTTTCAACAGTCCGCAATGCCGACGAAATTATAGTCTTAGAGCACGGAAAAATCATAGAACGCGGTACCCACGACCAGCTTATCGCCGCCAAAGGCCGTTACTACTTCTTGTACACCGGTAACCGCATTACGCTGGATGAATAAAATGCGGGAGCATTTTTTTCTTTTAAAAATTGGTATTTTTATGTTATAATATCTTATACATGAAACGGAAGATTGCCGTACTTGCAAATGGTTGGAATTATCAAAGTATTTCTCATGCTCTAAAAGGAATTCGCTCTGTAACCGACAAACTTGATATTGATGTTTTTCTCTTTCTTAGTTTTGCAGCCTATGCCCAGTCTGCCTCTAGAAATGCCGGTGAAGATGCAATTTTTAGCCTTACAGATTATACAGAATTTGATGGAGTTATTATTTTTTCAGAAATGCTCAACTCCACCGAAACTCCAAAGCGCATAGCAAAAACTCTTGTAGAAAATAAAATCCCTGCTGTAAGTGTAGGTCTTCCAATGGAGGGGCTGGACTTTGTAGGCATAGATAATTTTAAAGGCATGTATCAGATGGTTGATCATCTGGTAAAAGAGCATCATATAAAAAATCCTGTATTTCTTGCCGGTGCTAAAGAACACCCCGATTCAAATGAAAGACTTGATGCAACCAGACAGGCTCTTGCTGCAAATGGAATTGAACTTAAAGATGAAAATATAAGATATACAAACTGGGAATATGTGGCTTCAATGGAGTTTGCTATGTATTATGCCCGGTTACCTCAAAAGCCTGATGCATTTATCTGTGCAAACGACTACAATGCTATAGCCGCCTGTATTGGACTGAATAAACTTGGTTATTCTGTTCCAAAAGATTTTATTGTTACCGGTTTTGATAAAATTGCCTATGCCGAAACCTTCTATCCTTCTATTACTACAGTTTATCAGGATTATGAAAAAATAGGATATATAGCAGCCTGGCAATTGATGGAAAAAGTTGAAGGCATTTCGCATGCAAATCAGGTAATTGTATCATCCTCTTTTGTAAAAAATGAAAGCTGTGGATGTAAGTCTACCGAAGAAGCAGAACCTGTTCGTCATGATTTTTGTATTCATTCTTATATGAATGAAATGGAAAGTCTTGTAAAGCAAAATGATTCTTCAGAAATGATAGGTTCAATTTTTAAAGGCTCTACTTATGAAGATTTAAAAAATAATCTGCTTGATTATTATTCAAAGGCAAATAATTTTTCGGGAAAGGAATTTTATTTTATCTTAGACAGCAATGCAAGAAAGACTTTAATAAGCAGCTCCTTCCCAATTAAAAAAACATATTCCGAAAAAATGTGCTGTCTTATAGCTGTAAAAGATGATAAATCTGAATATCTTGGAGATTTTGACCGCAAGCTCTTGATTCCTGATTATCAAAAAGCAGATAAGCCTCTTGTATATACCTTTACTTCCATGCATTTTGATGACCATCTTTTTGGATACATTGTTCTTAGTGATGCAATAGATTTAATCTGGGATACTTCCCTTAATCACTATATGATTCAGATGAATTATAATCTGGAACAGTATCGCAAAAACTGTAAACTCGACGAAATGAACAAGGCTCTTCGTAATATTTCAAATACCGATCAGCTTACAGGTTTGAATAACCGTTTTGGTATGGAACAGAATGCGGTTCCAATCCTCGCAAATGCAAACGAAAAAAAGAAGAAGTGCGCAATCATGTTTGCAGATATAAACCGCATGAAACATATAAACGACAACTTTGGACATCTCCAAGGGGACCTTGCCATTCGAACTGTTGCTTCCTCGCTGCTTGCAGAAATCCCGGAAAAATGGGTTGGTATTCGTTATGGTGGTGATGAGTTTATAGCTGTAGGTGAGTGTAAAGATGAAAAAATTGTAGAAGATTATATTGAACGCATGAACGCCTATCTTAAAAATCAGGTAGATTCAATGCAGCTTGCATATCCTCTTACAATAAGCTGCGGTTACATTATTACAGATCCATCCTCATCGCTTTCTCTTATAGATTACATAAACCAGGCCGACAGTGTAATGTACGTTCACAAGCAGCAGACCTACGAAGAAGAAAAAGAGCGAAAGCAGGCCAGTTCCGTTGCCACCAATATCAAATCGCTCGATGAATTGCCTCATATGAAGTAATGACAAAACCTCCAAAAAGCATTATAATTTTTCACAATATTTTAAATGCTTTGTGAGGTAGGAATATGAAAGCAATTGAACTTGAAAAGGCGTACGATCCAAAATCTTTCGAAGATCGTATCTACAACGAATGGAACAGCAAAGGTTATTTTAAGCCGGCAAGTGATGAAACAAGTCCGGTACATTGTCAGTGTGAAAAATGCCAGTCTACATATTCCGTCGTCATTCCTCCTCCAAATGTAACCGGTGTACTTCATATGGGACACGGTCTTAACAATACACTTCAGGATATTGTAGTTCGCTATCACCGTATGAAGGGTGACAATACTCTCTGGCTTACAGGTACAGACCACGCCGGAATTGCTACTCAGAACGTAGTAGAACGCCAGCTTAAAAAAGAAGGTCTTACCCGTAATGACCTTGGCCGCGAAAAGTTTTTGGAACGCACCTGGGCTGTAAAAGAAGACCATCACAACACAATCGTAAAACAGCAGAAAAAACTTGGTAACTCAACAGACTGGGACCGCGAGCGCTTTACTTATGACGAAGGACTTAGCGCCGCAGTTCGTGACGTTTTCGTAACTTTGTATGAGCGCGGACTTATGTATCGTGGAAAGCGTCTTGTAAACTGGTGTCCACGTTGTGGTACTGCTTTGGCCGATGATGAAGTTGACCACGAAGATACTCAGGGTGCAATGTATCACATTTATTATGAATATGCTGACGGTTCGGGCAAAATTGAAGTTGCCACCACCCGACCAGAAACCTTCTTTGGTGATACTGCCGTTGCCGTAAACCCAAGTGACCAGCGTTACACAGCTCTTGTTGGCAAAATGCTCAAGCTGCCTTTGACCGGAAAAGAAATTCCAATCATTGCAGATGATTATGTAGATAAAGAGTTTGGAACCGGTATGGTAAAAATTACACCTGCTCATGATCCTAACGACTGGGAAGTGGGTCTCCGCCATAATCTTGAAGTAGTAAACCTTCTTACTCCCGACGGCCGCATGAACGAAAATGTTCCTGAAAAATACCGCGGACTCAAGCCGGAACAGGCCCGTGCCCTTGTAATAGAAGATTTAACAGCAGCAGGACTTTTCAAAGGTGAAGAAAAAATGGTTCACTCTGTAGGTCACTGCTACCGCTGTAAAACTGTTGTTGAGCCATACTTGAGTGACCAGTGGTTTGTAAAAATGAAGCCAATGGCAGACAAGGCCTTAGCCGCATGGAAAAATGGAGAAATCCAGTTCTTCCCACAAAAATGGGAAAATACATATGAACAGTGGCTGGTAAATATCCGCGACTGGTGTGTAAGCCGCCAGATCTGGTGGGGTCACCGTATCCCTGTATGGTACTGCCAGAAATGTGGTGAAGTAATTGTTAGCCGCACAGACCCGACAAAGTGTCCAAAGTGTGGCTGTGGTGCCGAAGACCTTAAGCAGGATGAAGACGTACTTGATACCTGGTTCAGCTCATGGCTCTGGCCATTCTCTACTTTGGGCTGGCCTCAGGAAACAGATGACCTTAAAAAATTCTATCCTACAACAGCCCTTGTAACTGCATATGATATTATCTTCTTCTGGGTTGCCCGTATGATTATGGCCGGCTTAGAGTTTACAGGAAAAGCTCCTTTCCATGATATTTACATTCACGGACTTGTTCGCGATAAGCAGGGCCGCAAGATGTCTAAGTCTCTTGGAAACGGAATGGACCCTCTTGAAATTATTGACATGTACGGTGCCGATGCCCTTAAGTT
>CAMNDY010000094.1 GCA_946535985.1 uncultured Treponema sp.
CCATTATATTTGAAAAAAATTATTGATTGCCTGTAAAAAAAATAGCGCGAGCCGAATTACGAATTGCAAAAAAAACTCTGAATTGCTGCCGCGCGAGCGGCAACGTATATAGTTCCAAGGCAATTCAGCGTTTAGGCGGTTAACCGCCGGTTTTTGCAAGACGTAATTCGGCGGAAGCTATTTTTTTCTACATGGACGCATTCTATATTTATCATTGTAAAAACAGTAATTATAAATTATAATTATATGTACTCAAAAAAGAGGCATATATGATAAAGGAATTTCTTGAATACGACACAGTTCGCAACAACGCATTAAAACTTGCAAATAAAATTTATAAAGACGGCTTTATTCCCGATGTTATTTACTGTTCTCTCCGTGGTGGAGCTTATATGGCAAATATCATTAGTGAATATTTTAAAATCCTTGCTAAGGTAAACAAATTTCATCCTGTTTTGTATGCAGGAGTAGTAGCACGTTCTTATTCTGATGTTGCTCAACATACAAAGGTTTTTATTGATGGCTGGACTTATCCGCCAGAAAATCTTCGTCCGGGAGACAAAATCCTGCTTGTAGATGATATTTTTGATTCAGGCCGCACAATCAACTGCCTTGTTGAAACTCTTATGAACAGCAGAGGTATGCCTCGCGAAGATATAAAGGTTGTTGTTCACGATTACAAATATTTTACATACTATAATGAACAGCTTCCTATTCAGCCCGACTATTACTGCCGAAAGTTCGAAATAAATTCTCCGGAAGAAAACCGCTGGATTCACTATATGAGTCATGAGCTTGTAGGACTTTCTAAAAAAGAGCTCGAAGAATATTATTTCAAAGACGATCCGGAACTCATTGATGTTCTTTCACCTTACCTTGGAGACAAATGAAAAAACTGATTTTTCTGTTACTAAGCATTTTCTTCTCTACAGCAGTTTTTGCAAATCTAAAAGTAATCAGTCCTATAGAAGGAACTTTTGCAAACAGGCAGATGCTCGTGCTCGAAACAGATGGAACAGGGGAGTGCTATTATTCTCTCAATGGTTCAGACCCCGAAACCTTTGGGTTTGCATACGACGGACCGGTTCTTATAGATCTTGATGGGCCTGTAGAAATCAGAATTGCTAAAACCGGTACTTATAAAGAAGAAACCCTTGTAAAATACACCGTCATACCCGATAACGCGCTGACAACAGCATATGGTACTTTTATTTCGTCATTCTTTGATACCGGAATTTTAAACTATACAGCAGGTTCTGTTCTCGCTGTGCCGGAGCAGCTTAAGTTCAGCTTTGGGCTTCCTCCAGATTCTTTTTTGCAGGGACGCGACCTTTCAATTTCTCAGAGCTCTGTTCTTACAAGATTTATTCCCTGCACTTTACTTGATGAAGCAAGCGGTAAAAAATGGCGTTTTATAATCAAAACCTTCCCCCAGACTGCAGGTCTTTATAGCCGCCGCGATGTTCCTTTTGTAATTACAGACTGGAACACCATTACTTTTACAAACGACAATTACATTTATAAAATCGACTCTGAATACTGGGAGCTGCCAAAAAACAGTATTACTCTTGACCGTTCTGTAAGTCATATGATCCGCTGGCAGAATCTTGAGTATGATGCGGGAAATCCTATAGACTTTTTTGTGCTTCCTCCAATGCCGGAACTTAAACAGTCAACTGATGATAAGGGAGGCCTGATTTTTACTCTGGAAGGAGATGCTTCTTATTCGATGAGCCTGCTTTCTGCAGGAGACGGAACTTCTGACCTGGTTACTCCTTCTCAATATCAGGAGTTATTTCCTCAGATTGGTGTTGATACTTTTTATGGAGACAGCATTTCGGGCAAGCTTGAAATTGGATTTTATACAAATTCCGTTTATCAGGGAAAGCTTGAAGTTCCTTATTCTATAAATAAGCGACCTCCTTCTGTTCCAATCATCACTTCAAACTCTCCTACATTCTATTCTCGTGAACCAGTTGCCCTTACAATCAAGGGTGAAAGCATGAGCGAACTTTATTATGCAGTGAGCCAGCCTTATACAATTCAATCTTTATCAGAAACCTATTCAGAATCTTCCGATTTATTTGCTTCTGTTAAAGCTGATAATTTTGTAAAGGCAGATTCTTCTTCTTTGAGCATGGTTCTTGCACCCGAAGGAAATGGTGCAGTTTATTATAAGGTTGCTGCCTTTTCAAAAAATGAAAAAAATGTTGGAGCCATTGCAACTTACAGCGTTATAATTGACCAGTATAATTATTATTATAATTCCTTTGCCGATCCTTCAATTTCTGATGGAACTGCATTAAGGCCTTATGCGACCTTTGAACAGTGTCTGGAAGCAATCAACAAGGGACGCTATGCCTGTCTTCGTGTAAAAGGCCCTCTAAAAGTCCCGACCGGCCTTCACTATATTCTTTCGAATTGTATTTTCCAGAATGAAGATGACGCTTCTCTTGAGTTTGAAAAGGGCGCTTCTCTTGTTGTAAAAAATTCAAATCTTGCTCTTGAGAACTTTACAGTTTGTCCTGTAAGCAATGCAAAAAATCTTTATAAAATAGAAGGAATTGTTCCTTATTTTAAGCTTGAAGATTCTGTGCTTGATATTAATAACTGTCAGATTGCTGCCTTGTTTGATACGAACGGACTTTTTACAGAGGCAATCCGTTCTTCTGTAAATGTAAATGGAACTATTGCTTCGGTTGCCTCATCTGTTTATGCATCGTTTATTTCTGGTGTAAAGACAAATATCAGCATTAAAAATTCTTCAATAAATGCAACTGCTGCAACCAGTGTTATTGTTTCTCTTAATCAGGGGGATGTTTTATTTAATAATAATTCCTTCAAAGTTTCAGGCGAAAAGGGAAGAGTAGCAGAATTCTTTGCAGTAAATGGTTCTCTTCTTTCAAACAGCTTTAAGGCAAATCTTCGCAATTCTTCTAATGCTGCACCGGTTTATACAGACAAAAAATCAAATATCACCCAATCAAATGAAGAAAGCTATGGATTCTAAAAAATCTTCAAATATCCTTGTAGTTGGATTTGATGAAGCGGGGCGGGGACCTCTTGCAGGACCTGTCTGTGCCGGTGCTGTTATTCTGCCTGCTGATTTTCCTGTTGAAATTTTAAATGACTCAAAAAAGCTATCTGAAAAAAAACGTCTGATTGCTGAAGAAGTTATAAAAGAAAAAGCCTTCTGGGGCCTTGGCCTTGTTGATCATAAAAAAATTGACGAAATAAATATTTTAGAAGCCAGTATGCTTGCCATGAAGCTTGCCTGGGAAGATTTGATTGCAAGATTTCCAGAAGTGTGGTCCCTGAGCATGTCGAAGGGGCAACCTCTTGTTTCCGGCATAACCGACGGCACCCGCTGTCCTGAAGTTCCTTTTGAATGCCGCTGCGAACCCAAGGCCGATGGAAAATATCCGCCTGTCATGGCTGCTTCAATTTTAGCAAAAACCTGTCGAGACCGTCTGATGCTTGAAATGGATAAAAAATATCCGGAGTATGGATATGCAAAACACAAAGGATATCCAACCCCGGAACATAAAAAAATATGCCGCCAGTTAGGTCCATCCCCAATCCAGCGGCTTAGTTTTAAGTATTAGTCTTCAGTGACCTTTTTAGAAACAACGTGAATTCTGCCTGTGCGTTTAATTCCGTCGTCAACCTTTTCTGCAGGTTTTTCGCTCTTTACACGGTAGATTTTTTTACCAGAAGCAGATTTTCCTTTAGAATAAGCAGCATCTTTAGCGGCACGTTTTTCTTTTGCAGCCTTCTGGCGTGCCTTGCGATCTTTTTCTATAAATTCCAGTGATTTATCCATGCCCTGAAGGAACTTCTGCATATCTTCTGCAAAAATTGCAATCTGATGTCTGTCTGCTTCTACACCGTCTCTGTTTTTGCTTTCAACAATCTGCAAAAATACATCGCCAGTTCTGTTTTCTTTAACATTAAAAAAATATGAACGATTATCCAAATAGATTTGAGTAGTAAATAATTCTCCACGTGCTCCCATAATATACAGACCTTCCCTTGTGATTTGATATCCTAAAATAACATAAAGTCTTTTTTTTTTCAATGCTTGTGTGTATAATTCAATTTATGGTATTAAAAAATTTCATTGTTTTAGAAGGAATCGACGGAGCAGGAACAAGTACTCAGATAAAAAGACTGGTACAGACTAATCCGGATAAATATATTGCAACTGCCGAGCCTACCAGCGGACCAACCGGTAAGTTCTTACGCCAGATGTTAGCCGGAGATTTTAAGGTTGATGAGCGCACCAATGCCTATCTTTTTGCTGCCGACCGCTGCGAACACATTTTTGGAAAGGGCGGTGTAAAAGAACTTTGCGAGAGCGGAAAAATTGTTGTAAGTGACCGCTACTTTTTTTCAAGTCTTGCATATCAGTCTGTTTCCTGCGGACTTGAATTGCCGCAACTTTTGAATTCGCCTTTCCCGCTGCCTGAATACTTATTCTTTTTTGATATAAACCCAGAAATTTCCCTGGCCCGAGTAAATGCCCGTAACGAATCAAAAGAAATCTACGAAAATATAGAAGCCCAGAAAAAAATCGCCGCCCTCTACGAAAAAGTCATTTCCATGTACGAACAAAACCCCGCATTAAGAGAGGAAATGAAAATAATTCGCATTGATGCAAGTAAAAGTATAGAAGATATATCACATAAAATATTGGAAATATTAAAATAAATACTTTTATAAGATTTAATCTGAAAATGTTTAGGAGTGGGACGCAGGAAAAAGAAAGTAAGGGGGGACCAGCAGTGGGGCGGCCGCGTTTACGCCGGACGGCGCACGGATGCTGGGGGATACCTTGCTTTTTTTTCCGTCGCTGGGACCCGCTCCTAAACATTTTCCACTAAAATTCATTTTAATTATTTCCGATAATCACAATGTGAAAAAGCATATTTTATTTTTAATATTTGCATCATTATTATTTACACTTCCTCTCACTCCCGCTAACGCATACATGGTTAAGTACAAGGAAGACTGGTATAAGCTTTATCACGTTCATTATCAGCAGTATCCGGATGATTGTATAGAAAATATTTACTGGCTCGAAAAAGCAGCTCAGGCCGATTTTTGTAATCCTCTTTATGTGGGTTTTAAAATTGAAACAGAAAAAGAATGGCAAAAATACAGATATCTGTTTCAAATGCATATAAATCTTAAGCTTATTGAACAACATCTTCGTCTGGGCAGGACCTACGACAAAAAGTGCATATATTTTTACGACGCTCCATGGAAAGATGAATATTTACGAAACATGGAAAAAGCGTTATCTTGTTATGAAGCAGGCTTGTATTACTGGAAGGAAGCAAAGGTTTGGTGTGAAAAAGCAAGCGCTCCTTCGTTCAATTTTCTTTTTATAGAAGATAAGCAGGCGTGGGAAGATGAAAATGCACGAATAGTTTCGGGAGACCTGAACTACGAAAGCATGTTAAACCGCGAAATTGCACGTCTTAAAAAGAATATCCAGGAACTCCAGCAGATGGACAAGACCTACTAAGGATATCTTTTTTCAAATGGAAAACATAAATAATAATTCTCAGATTGATTATAAATCGCATTATTTTGACTGGGCTGCAACAAGTCCTGCAGATGAAGATATTTTAAAGCAGGCTGTTGAGCTTACTCTTAAAGACTGGGGAAACCCTTCCAGTACACATCAGGTTGGAAAAAATGCACGTGCCCTTTTAGAAGAAGCCCGTGAACGTGCGGCAAAAGCACTTGGACTTCCTGCCGGAACAGTTTATTTTACTTCCGGTGGAACAGAAAGCGATCAGATTCCTCTTCTGGCTCAACTTGCAAAACCTGCTGCGGGCACAATCCTTATAAGTTCAATTGAGCATCCTGCAGTGCGCGAACAGGCTCTTGTTCTTAAAAAATGCGGATGGAATATTGTTCAACTGCCGGTTGATAAAAATGGAATTATTACGCCACAGGCTGTTACCCAAGCCTTAACTTCTGATACAACCCTGGTCTGCATTATGGCAGTAAATAACGAAACTGGAGTTATTCAGCCGATTTACGAAATTGCAGATGCTATTACTGCCTGGTCCGCCGGTAAACGTAAGCCTAAACTTCATGTTGACTGTGTTCAGGCTGCAGGAAAAATTAATCTGAATCTTGCCTATAAGGGAATTGATAGTGCAGCATTAAGTTCTCATAAAATCTGTGGTCCCCGCGGAATTGGTATTCTTTATATGAAAGATCCTGTTGATGTCTTTCTGCGTGGTGGCGGTCAGGAAAAAGGAATACGCAGTGGTACAGAAAATGTTCTTGGTGCTGTAGCCTTTTCTCTGGCCTTGGAACGCTACTACAATAAGGAAAAGCCGGAACTTCAGACAGCCTCTGCAAAGTTTGTAGAGGCACTTTCCCAGCTAAAAGGATGTACAATTGTTCCAGTTGGTCGTCTTCAAAATCCGGAACTTTTTTCTCCTTATGTAGTTCAAGCCTCCTTTGACCATATCCCCGGCAACGTAATGCTCCGCGCCCTTGACTCAAAAGGCTTCTATATTTCTACCGGCAGCGCCTGTTCCTCAAAGAAAAACAAACGCCCCGTCCTCGAAGCCATGCACATAACCCCTCAAATCAGCGAAAACGCCGTCCGCTTCAGCTTCGGCCCCCACACCAGCCCAACCGGCATAAGTGAATTATTGTGTGCAGTCACAGAAGTAAATAAACAGTTTAATAAATAAAAGAATAATCGTAACTATCTGATTGCATTGTAAAAAAAATGACGGAGAGGCCGACATTTTTTTATACATGTATACATATTCTTTATTTGATTCTTTTGTTTTTTAGTTTTATAATTACTTATATGAGTACACACATTAACGCACCGGACGGTGCAATTGCAGATACCGTTCTCTTGCCCGGAGATCCTCTCAGAGCAAAGTTTATTGCAGAAAACTTCCTTGAAAATGCAGTTTGCTATAACGAAGTTCGTGGAATGTATGGTTTTACCGGAACATATAAGGGTAAAAAAGTTTCTGTGCAGGGAACAGGAATGGGCCAGCCGTCGCTTTCCATTTATGTTCAGGAGCTTTTTCAATTTTATAATGTTCAAAAAGCTGTCCGCATTGGGACTTGCGGTTCAATCCGCGAAGATGTAAAAGTCCGCGATATTATTATTGCAAATGCAGCTTGTACAGATTCCAGTCTTCAAAGTCAGCGCTTTGGACTTATGCATTTTGCACCTGTTCCAAGCTTTGAACTGCTTGATACTGCCTATCACACTGCAAAGGATTTAGGCCTGCATGCAGTTGTTGCACCTTGTGCATCCAGCGATCGTTTTTACGATGAAAATCAAAACTGGAAGCTCTGGAAAAAATATGGAGTAGCAGGTCTTGAAATGGAGGCAGCAGAATTGTACACTCTTGCTGCACAGTTCAACCGCAAGGCTCTGGCAATTCTTACCGTAAGTGATCATATTATTACAGGAGAAGCAACCACGGCAGAAGAAAGACAGACAACTTTCAAAGATATGATGAAGCTTGCATTGGAAACAGTGACTAAATAAAAATTGTCGGATCTGGTCCGATATTGACACAAGAAAGAGGTATAATATGAAACCAACATTATTAGTATTAGCAGCCGGAATGGGAAGCCGTTATGGTGGAGTAAAACAGATAGACGGAGTAGGCCTTCATGACGAATGCCTTCTTGATTTTGCAACTTACGACGCTATGAAAAGCGGTTTTGGAAAGGTTGTATTTATTATCCGTAAAGATATAGAAGAGGCTTTTCGCGAGCGTCTTTTTGACCGGGTTGCACGCAATTGCGATGCAGAATACGTTTTTCAGAATTTGGACAGCCTTCTTACCCCACAGCAGGTTGCAGACAGTAAGGATCGCGCAAAACCATGGGGAACAACACATGCCGTACTTTGTGCCGAAAAAGCAATCAAAACTCCTTTTGCAGTAATCAACTCTGATGACTATTATGGCCGCCAGGCTTTTGAAGTTTTAGGCGGATATCTCGGCAGCATTGATAATGACTGTACAGAGCATGCTATGGTTGGTTATGTTCTTGGAAATACAATGAGCCGTTCCGGTTCTGTAAGCCGTGGTGTTTGTACTGTAAAAGATGGATGTCTTGATACAATCGTAGAAAACCTTAAGATTTACTACGACGAAAAAGATCAGATTATCAGTGATATTGACGGCGAAAAGAAGCTGCTTACAGGTAAAGAATGGGTAAGTATGAATCTTTTTGGTTTTACACCAAAGGCTTTTGAAGAATTCCACGTTTACTGGGATAATTTTATCAGTGCTAATTCAACTGCTCCAAAGGCAGAGGCTTTGCTTCCTGTTTCTGCAGGTGATATTATCAAACATGGTAAAGGAATCATCAAGTTCTTTACATCTCAGGAAACCTGGTTTGGCATGACATATCCGGAAGATCGTCAGCTTGTAAAAGATGAAATTGCAAAGAAAATCAAAGATGGATATTATCCAGAAAAACTTTGGGAAAAATAGATGTCCGGGTCAAGCCCGAACATGACATAAATTCGTCATTGTCGGGCTTGACCCGACAATCTCGCTTTGGAATCAATATGTTAAAACTT
>CAMNDY010000095.1 GCA_946535985.1 uncultured Treponema sp.
AAGACTCCTTACCATTACAACAGCCTTGTTAAAGGCCATTCTGGCAGTAATACCCAGGTCGGTAACCTGTACAACACCCTTCATGCTTGAAGTTTTAGTCTGATATTGTTTTTTCCAATAGTTATACTCTTTATAATTTGCATTTGCCTCATATCGAACAAAACCATAGCCGTCATCAAGGAATGGCTCTAAATCCAGCTCCTGAAAATTCCGCTGATTTTTTAGACCTGTATCAAGTCTGCTGACAAGGGCCTCACTTTTATTAAGGCTGTAAACTCCATCGTTTACTGGTCTAACTGTCTTCTGTAAAAGATAATTACCGCTCAAAAGGTTCTGATGCTCAAAAAGCATTTTATGAGGAAATTGTGCTTCAAGCATTGTAGTTCCGTAATTCTGGAATCTGACATAAGATCTTTCTTCCGGAGTTTTGAAGGTATAAGAGGCTTTTGCAGAAGTTAATGGCTGATTGAATTTATCAATTATATTTCCAAAACTGATTGTATGTTCCTGATTATAATCAAAAGGAAGATTACAGATTTTTACTGTACGGCCATTTATGACAATATTCTCTTCTGTAATTTTTTTACCATCATCATAAGTTACATTATCAACTAACGAACGTTTGTCAGGTGTTTGCGAAAAATAAATTGCAAGGGGCCATTTGTATTTTGCAGAAGAATACTCTGTCATGCCGCTTACTTCGTTAATTGTAAAAGGCATAAGTGTATAATAATCTTCTGATTTTCCTTCTGTGTTTTTTATTACAACCTGGGCGCCATGCGGCACTTGGCCTTTTATTTCCGCAAGCCAGGTGTTTGCTCTTCCCGCTTCTTCATCATATTCAGAATGATTTGACCACATTTTGAATATGTCTTTATAAACCGGCTGAATATCACAATCCACAGGCTGACCATTAATTGTAACCGTAAGATTCTTTTTAATGGAAGAAAGTGTCGTAGTGTAATTTGTCCTCATTACAAAACGATTCTCATAAGGCGGAAGAGCACCTGTATCCCAATTATAGGCACAGTCACTGTCTTTAATATATCCGCCCCAGAGGTTTATAACTTCAACGGCTTCTGCCTGAGTCTGGAAATCAGTCTGGCCGGTAAGCTTTTTTCCACCGGCAGATTTTAATTCTTTATTGATTGAAATTTTATACTGCATTGTTGGATCTGCAGGTACATCAGATTCAAAGCTCAAATGCTTTGTACCATACCAGCGGAATACGCCAGGCAAAGCAGGTTCAATCGTCATTATATCAGAAGTAGTTTGCGGCTTGTCTAAAGCCTGAAGGGAACGGGCAGGATTTGAAAAAATTACATAAAAGCTTGGATGATTTTCACCTGCAACAATTTTACCCTGAGGGCCCCAGTCTTCTATATAAAAGTCTTTTGTAGAATCATCTTCTTCCGCTTCATCATTAACTTTATTATCCTGAAGTCCAGATTTTTTAGTTACATATTTTGTGACATAATCCGTAAGCTTTCGGATACCCGGAATATATGACTGGCTTGTCTCCTCTTTATTTGTCTGAGCCTTATCATTTTTGTTTTTTGCTGCCGAATTCTTTTTTTCATTAAAAAGTGAATCCGGATATTCGGGAGTAAAATCCAGGGTAAAGAAATTTTTTACAGAATCAAAATCAACAAGATTACTGCTGTTTGTTCCTAATTTCAAAGCATTTCTTTCTTTATATTCCGGATTTTCTTCAGAATAGGAATTTGCATTAAGTGAAATCCTTTCTTTCTTATTCTGCGAAACTCCAGTCGAATTAGACACCGAAGCCTGACCATCTGTTTTTTTGCAACTACCGAATGTTAGTATGATTGCAACCAGGGCAAAAAAGCTGAGACTTTTAGTTTTCATATAAAACCTCATTTATTAGAATGATAAGAAGGTTATTTTACACAAAGGTTTTTAAAGAAGGCACATTCTTCATCATTACAAAGCACAGCTTCTTCGAGCTTTGGATCACAATGGAAAACATGCCAGAGCGGCTTTTGATCTGAGCCATAACAGTGGTATTCATATTTTACGCCGGCTTTTTCTAAAGCCTTTGACATGATTTCAGCCTGGCTATAAAGAAAATCTCCCAGACAGGTCATTACAAAGGCTGGTGGAAAATCTTTTGTAAGATGGGCAGAACCATCGACCATATTGAGCTCTTCGTCAGTTCCATGATTAGGAAGATAGCCCTTCACAAGCAGGGAAATGTTTTTATCATCACCAGGCATCTTTAATTTATATTTTCCACAGTTAAGAGCTACGCCTCTAAGAATCAAATTCTTTTTCTGAATGAAAGGATAATTTTTTGCATACTCTTCATTGGAAACCGCAGAAGCATATAATGAAAGAAGATGGCCGCCTGCAGAATCACCAACAGCAAAAACATTGTTCAAATCAAAACCATATTCTTCTGCATTACGGCAAATCCATTGAAATACCTTTTCGGTGTCTTCAATGGCGGCAGGAAAAATAACTTCCGGTGCAAGACGATAAGAAAAATTTACAACCGCAAAGCCACGCTGAGCCAGCTTCATGCAATAAAACTGATACACATCTTTATTGCCATAAACCCAGCCACCACCGTGAACGCTTACAATTACCGGCAGTTTTCCTTCTACTTCCTTAGGTCTATAAACATCCAGAAGCTGCCATTTTGGCCATTTCGGATCATCCCCATAAACAATGTCATCATAACGTCTGATATCAGCCGGGCTGGTCTGGCCCGCATCACGCTTTTTATCAAAGCTTCCAAATTCTTTGCGAATCTTTTTTGCAGCAATAACCTGTACTAAGTTCATCATATATCTCTCCTGCTTAGCTTACTTAGATCAGTTTAACTATTATAGCATATTGTTATTCTATTATAGCACAATCCTATCTGTTTTCAAATTTGATGTTTATTCTTCCGCAAAGCTCTGGTAATTGAATTCTATACTTTGGCGCAAGGGCCGGGCCACAGGAATTTGAACCAAGGCCTGCCATTTTATAATCCACGCAAAGAACAGTGTAATCTGATTTTTCAAGTTCAAAATCATGCTTTTTAGACCAAAGCTCTTCCTGTGTATATTCAGAAGCATTAAAGCTGATGTTCTTTTCACATTTATTCTTTACATCATAACCTGTAAAAATCAGATTCATCTTTCGGCCTTCTACCTTTACATAGCGGCAGCCGTAATGTGAAGAATTTTCCTGGGGTCTGATATAAGGCTCATACTGGTCGCTGATTTTGGATTTGAACTTTCCGACCCAGCAGGCCTGATGCTTGTCTATATAACTTTCTGTCGGACCGTAGCCAAAATATTCAACCTTATCAAAAGACTTGTCCAGGAAGAACCGTAGGCCAATTCTTGGCAGCATGAAGATTTTGCGGCTTGCCGTAAAATCAAAGTCTACAGACAGCCCGGCGTTCTCCAGCTTGCTTCCACTTGAAATGGTATATGTAACCGTTCCATAGAGGAAAGGCTGATGGGAGCTCCAGACAAAGCCCTGCTCTGCAATTATCTTTATTGCATTTCCGGAGGCAGCAGGCTCTATTCTTGAACTGAAGGTTTTAATTTCATAATCGTGAAGATGAGCGCCAAACCATTCTCCGCGCATTGAGTCATTATCAACAGGAGCACGCATGAAATTAAATTTAAGCGGCTCCTTCAGAATTTCCGTTCTGCCAATTTTGATTGAATCAAAAAGTCCGCTTCTTCGATTGAAAGAATAAGAAATCTTTTCATCAGAAATGTTTGCACCTGTTGAGGTTGTAATTATATAACGCAGCCCAGTTGGTTCGAGAGTAATGTCATTTCCCAGACGAACCTTATCGCTTTCAGTTTTTACGCGGAAGGTTTCCTGCCAGTTTTGATTTTCATTATGTTTTTCTGCATTCCTTACAAATTTTGTAAGCCGGTCAATTTCCTGTCTTGCATTTTCCTGAACTCCCTTTTCGTTGCGTTTACCTGGCCAGTAAGGCTTTTGTCCCGGCAATAGACCTTCAAAGGATGATGCTTTAAGGATTTCAGCTTCGTTATCGGCATCTGTCTTGGCAGAAAGCTGAACCTGGTCGAAACAAACTTCAAAGCCCTTTTTGCACCAGAGAGTGTCATTCTTTGCAGTAAAAATGAATCTGATATAGGCATCAATTCCCTTGAAGTCTGTAAGCCCCGCAACCATAACACTGCTTGTCTGAAGCGGTGGCAGCTTTGGCAGTTCAAGGTCTCCTGTCTGCACTATATCTCCGTCTACACAAACCTCGAAGCGGCAATCATAAAGCTCAGAAGCATCTGTGAAAGCAAGCAGGTTTGAGAAGCTGAAGCTTATGTGCTTAGGCGAACTATCGTTAGTTAGTTTCTTACTCTTATTTATCTTAGAAACCCTTATCGGGCGGTAAACCTGTTTAACCTCGAGCAAGCCTGTGTGAGGTCGCCTGTCAGGATAAACAAGTCCATCACAACAGAAGTTACCGTCATTATGCTTTTCGCCCCAGTCTCCACCATAACCGTATTTGATTTCTCCCTCACGGGTCTTTCCCAAAATTACACTATGGTCACACCATTCCCAGATAAAGCCGCCGCAAAAACGGTCTGAGCTGTGGAATACCTTGTGATAATCTTCCAGATCTCCGGGCCCATTTCCCATGGCGTGGCAGTACTCACATAAAATGAAAGGTCGTTTTTCTTTTTTATTTTCCGACTGCTTTTTCCAGTCTTCTACGCTTGGATACATTCTGGAAACCAAATCAAACATTTCATCTGAAGCGTCTCCCTGATTATGAATGCTTTCATAATGCAGGAGTCTGCTGTCATCAAAGAGCTTCATCCACTTAGCGGCTTCTGCAAAATTACTTCCATTACCACTTTCATTTCCCATTGACCAGATGACGATGCAGGGACGGTTTATGTCGCGGGTAAGGCAAAGCTTTTCACGGTCAAGAATTCCCTTTGCAAAAAGTTTGTTACTTGCCGCTAACGCAATTCCGGAATAATCACTCCAATCCCAGTGAGGAGTATTATTTACAGAAACACTTCCGTGCATTTCCAAATCTGCTTCACAGATAAGGTAAAAACCATAACGGTCGCAGAGCTTATAAAATTCCGGAGCATTCGGATAATGGGAGGTACGAATTGCATTTATGTTAAACTGCTTCATCAGCTGCAAATCTTTTTCGAGTTTTGCGATTGAAGCGGCATAGCCTGTATCCGGGTAACTGTCGTGTCTGTTTACTCCACGGAATTTAATTGCCTTGCCGTTTATTTTCAAAACACCTTTTTCACTGTAAATCTTTCTGAATCCGACCTCTTCACCAATAAGCTCATCCTGGCTTTCCAGGGTCAGTTTATAAAGGAAGGGATTTTCTGCAGACCACAATTTTACATCTTCTACAGGAATCGAAAGCACTTCTCCTTTTTTTGCACTTCCGCTAAAAATCTCACTTCCATCAGGCTGACAAAGACGGACGTTTGCATTTGCTCCATTTACAGTAAGCTCTAAAACTGCCGAAGAGTAGTTATTTTTCAAAATGGTCTTGATGCGATAATCGCTGATTCTTTTTTTAGGTCTTGAAAGAATGTATACATCGCGGAAAATTCCGGAAAGCCTGATTTTATCCTGGTCTTCAAGATAGGTTCCAAAACACCATTTTAAGACAGCGACTGTAATCAGGTTTTGGCCCTCTTGCAATAGAGGAGTAATGTCATATTCAGCAGTATGATGCGAAACTTCTGAAAAGCCGCAGAATTTTCCATTTATATATACATAGGCGCAGCTGTCTATTCCTTCAAAAGCAAGAATTCTCTGAAGGCCGTCTTCCTTATAATCATAAGTGCGGTAGTAAACTCCTACAGGATTTTCATCTGGAACATAGGGCGGTGTATATGGAATTGGATAATCAACATTTGTATATTGAGGCTTGTCATAACCGGAAAGCTGCCAGTTAGAAGGCACCGTAATTTTTTTCTTGGAAGAAAGCGCATCATCTGCCAGCTTTGAACTGGCAAAATTATCCTCAAGATCTATCAGACTTTCATAGTATCTGAAGCCCCATTTCCCATTTAAAAGCTCAAATCTTTCTGATTTTTCGCGGGCTTCAAAAGGATTTTGATTTTTTCCAAAGGGTATATAATAATTGTGATTCTCTAGGGTATTTACATGAAAAACATTGGGATTCTCATGATAAACCATCTGAGCCTTAGCTGATTCTGCCTTTGCCACCTGAAGAACATTCATATACGCCTCTTTTTTTCCAATAAAAAGTCTACTTTGCTTTCATAATACAACGTTATCGTAAAACATTATAGTGGACATTCATTCAATTCAAAATTTTAAGATAAAACCACACGCTTGTATCGTATTACCCCTCCACGGGGCATTTCTGATAATTCCTTGCCAAGGTTTGTTAGTCTATCTAAACAATTGTTAGTCTATTATAACATATTGACACGTTAGTTTTTGCTAACTATAATAACGTTTAGTTAGTATATACTAACCTTTGTTTACAATCGTCAATATCAAATACTAACTGATGGAGAGCAAAAAATGCCTTTAAGTATGGTATGCGACGGGGAAGAGTTTCTTATTAAAAAAATCAACGGAAAAGAAGAAGTACGCCGCTTTCTGGAAAATCTCGGATTTGTTGCCGGAACACAAATTACTTTAGTTTCGAAAATTTGCGGAAACGTAATCGTACAAATCAAAGACAGTCGTGTTGCCATCAGCAAGGAAATGGCTCAGAAAATAATTGTGTAAGATATGTCATGCTGAACTTGTTTCAGCATCTATAAATAGACCCTGAAACAAGTTCAGGGTGACAGAAGATATAGGAGATAAAGTCATGACATTACGTGAAACAAAAACTGGCCAGACAGTTACAGTTGTAAAACTGAATGGTGAGGGTGCGGTTAAGCGCCGCATCATGGACATGGGAATTACCAAGGGCGTAGAAATTTACGTTCGTAAAGTTGCCCCTCTTGGAGACCCTGTAGAAATTACAGTTCGCGGTTACGAGCTTTCTGTTCGTAAAGCCGATGCTGAAATGGTGGAGGTAAAGTAAATGATAAAGATAGCACTTGCCGGAAACCCAAATGCGGGAAAAACTACACTTTTTAATGCACTTACAGGTTCAAATCAGTTTGTTGGAAACTGGCCTGGAGTAACTGTAGAAAAGAAGGAAGGTAAACTTAAGGGCCACAACGGTGACGTTGTAATTATGGACTTGCCTGGTATTTACTCTCTTTCTCCATATACTTTGGAAGAAGTTGTTAGCCGTGACTATCTTGTAAAAGAACGTCCGGATGCAATTTTGAATATTGTTGATGGAACTAACCTGGAACGCAATCTTTATCTTACAACCCAGCTTGCAGAACTTGGCATTCCAATGGTAGTTGCAGTTAACATGATGGATGTTGTTAAAAAGAATGGCGACAAGATTCATATTGATGCAATGCAGGAAGAACTTGGCTGTCCTGTTGTAGAGATTTCTGCTTTGAAGGGAACCGGTTGTATTGAAGCTGCAGAAATTGCTGTGAACAAGGCAAAAGATAAAAAGCCAATGATGTACAAACATCGTTTTGAAGGCTGTGTTGAACATGCTCTTGCTCATATTGAAGAAGCTATTGTACATGATCTTCCTGAAGAACAGCACCGCTGGTATTCAGTTAAGCTTTTTGAACGCGATGAAAAAGTAATTCAAGCACTTGGAGTTAGTGAAAGCAAACTTAATCATATTGAATCAGATATTAAAGCTTGTGAAGCAGAACTCGATGATGATTCTGAATCTATCATTACTGCTGAACGTTATAAGTATATTGAATCAATCATTAAGAAATGCGTAACAAAAAAGAACCGCACAAAGCTTTCAACATCAGATAAGATTGACCGCGTAGTTACAAACCGCTGGCTGGCACTTCCAATTTTTGCTCTTGTTATGTGGCTTGTTTACTATGTTTCTATGGTAACTGTTGGTGCCGCTGCTACAGACTGGGCAAACGACGGACTCTTTGGTGATGGATATCATCTCTTTGGAATTGGTACAGGGGCCTATGAAGAAGCTGCCGAAGAGTTTGGCGATTCAGCTGCAATTCTCGAAGCTGCAGAAGCAGGCGAAGTTACTTATGTAACAGTTGATGACGAAACAATGGAAGTTTCTGAACCAATCGAAATTACAGAAGATGCAATAGCAGAAGCTAATGCAATGGTTGAAAAGTATGGCGAAGAAGGTCCTGATCCTGCTGATTACGGCGTATGGGTACCAGGTATTCCAGCTCTCATTGAAAGCGGCCTTGATGCTATCGGCTGTGCAGACTGGCTCAAAGGTTTGATTCTTGACGGTATTGTTGCCGGTGTTGGTGCAGTTCTTGGCTTTGTTCCACAGATGCTGGTTCTCTTTATCTTCCTTGCCTTCCTTGAAGC
>CAMNDY010000096.1 GCA_946535985.1 uncultured Treponema sp.
TAATAAAGTATGGTGCAATACAGCAGGCCACACTCAAAAGGGCAAAGAATACACTAACTATGTACTGCCCTTTTTTATTTCCTGCAAAATAAAAAATCCAGCCGACAAGGCCTTTTTTTGCAGGAGCTTTTGATTTTTTAGATGACATATTTACTCCTATGTTAGTTTAGGCTAACAATTACAAATATATTATTTATGCTCCTTTGGTTAGTCAAGACTAACGCCTGAATTTTAGAAATTTAAATTGCAGAATGGAGTGAAAATTGTTGTTTGGAGTAACTTTATAAAAAAAACCGGCCACATTTGTGAATGCAGCCGGAAAAAGTTTGGACTTAATTATTTATGTTTTTTTAGAAAGTATATTTCCAGTAAATTGGGAATGATAAAGCTTTTTCAGCTTTCATGATGTTTACATAAACGCTTGCACCAATTGAGTTGTTCTCATTTATCATATAATCTACAGCAGGACAAAGACCGATTGCCCAGGAATCTTCATTGTCAAAATCTGTAGTAAAGCTTCCAGACAAACTTGCAGATATTGCATCATTAATCTGATAACTTACACAGGCAGCGGTATAAAGTTCATTTTCCGGATCTTCATCTCCGCCGGCTGCAAAAACTGCATCTGCAAAAATTCCAAGAGAATCTTTATTAAAGATAATTCCTGCATTGATAAGGTTTCCGGCAATGTTGTAATCTTCAATTTCTCCGTTATAAGTAAAACCTGCATTAATTGTGAGTCCTTCTACAGCGTTTAACGAAGCATAAGCACCAAGAGTACGATCATCAGAAGCAATGTTTCTTAAAGCAGCTCCAAAGGTAACCATTTCACCCACAGCATATTCGGCGCCTGCATTGAAAAGCGGTTTTACATTTTCTTTTCCAAAATAAGAAATAAAATCTATACCACCTGCAATTACAAGACCTTCTATAGGACGAATAAATAATCCAAAATCGCTTCCGATATTTGCTGCTTCAATTTCTCCATCCAGACAAGGTAAATAAGAACCTGCTACGGCATAACCTTTGTGGAAACCAAGGCCAAGTAATTCTATTGGGCGAAACTCAATAAAGTAGTCGTCTACAAAATCTTCTGCACCAATTGAGATAGAATCGTCATCTTCTTTTGAAATATTAAATTTGACTGTAAGTCCCATATCAAGCTGATCTGAAGAATATTCAACAGCTGTTTCATTTTCAAATCCGGAAAAAGCTGTTTCGGAACCTGCATCTGTAATATTAATATCTACAAGATTCGATGAAAGTTTGTTCTCAAATGACACTTCCTGTGCAAAAGAAAAAGCTGTGGTGAGTGCGCATACAGCAGCAATTGTCACCAATTTTTTTGATTTAATCATTTTTACTCCTTTGTTAGCCTTACCTAACGCGGAGAATAATATATTTATACGGCACTTTTGTCAATCTGTTAGTTATAACTAACTTAAAATTATTTTCGCCAGTCTTTAGGAAGTGTTCCTTCGTTTTTCTTGAAAACCTCTGAAAACTTACTTGCATTTGCATAACCCGAGCGACCTGCAATTTCAGTTATAGAAAGCTCTGTAGAAACAAGAAGATTTTTTGCAAGCTGCAGTCTGGCTTTTGTACGATATTCATTTACCGTGAGCCCGTACATTTCTTTAAAAACCTTTTGAAGGGTTGTGCGGTTCAAATTTACTTTTACCGCCAGTTCTTCAATTGAAATTTCTTTTTCAAGATTTGAATTAATAATGCGTCGTGCATTCTGAACCTTGCGCCCGGTAGAACCGCTGAAGTAGGAATCCTGACTGTCGTTTCTTACCCGCAAATCGACCCCGTCTTTATCTCTGAACTTTTGAATTAAAAGAATAATTGCATGAACCACAGCTAATTTCACCGTATATTTTGAATAAGCAGCCGGCAGTCTGATTGTTTCCAGAAAGAGTTTTTCCAAAAGTTCTCCACAAGGGAAAGTTACGACACTGTCGCTTTTTCGTATGTCATTAAAAAAATCAGAGCTGCAAAAATCCGACGTGCCCAAAAAATCATTCAAAAAAGAAATTGTATCCTGGGTAAAAAGAATAATACTTATGCAGTTCATTCCACTTTTACCAAGCATGGCTTTTTTCACCCCGGTCTTACAATTGAAAATCATCACATCGCCTTTTTCGCCGCTAGCAAATTGTCGATTTACAAGTTCAAACTCACCGTGACCATCGACAATGTACATAATTTCAAGACTGTCTACTTCCTTCTTTTCTGCCTGATAGTTTGGGCTGTAGCTTTCGAGCTCCGAATAAACAAGCTCAATCCCTTTGGCAATATGAGTATGCTTCATAATGCCTTCGCCAATAGGCTCGTTCAGCCGGTAGATTTCTTCACTTTCTCTCTTGCTGATTAAATCCATATAAATCTGAAAAAGTTTTTCTGCCGGCATATTATTCATCTTATTTCCTCTTAATTCTTCTTCATTTTTCTAAAGGCATTTGCCATAAGAATTATTGCAATCAAAAGAACCACAAGGTCTGTTACAAGCTGGGCATAGAAAACACCCTTTACACCAAGACCTGCAAGGTGTGGCAAAATTACAACAAGCGGCAGGAAAAGAACAAGCTGTCTTGCAAGGGCTAGAACAGAAGCTCCACCAGCCTTACCAATTGCCTGGAAGAAGGTGATAGAAAGAATCAAAACTCCGTAGCAGATGTAAGCACCAAAAATTACTCGGAGCATTGGAGCACCGGTTTGAACAATTGCTGCATCAGTAATGAACATAGAAAGCATCTTTACCGGGAAGCACATGATTGGAACATAGAATAAAAGTGCTACAACTGTAGCAGAAATCATAAAAGTGCGGGTAAAGGCTCCTACGCGGGCAAAACGCTTTGCTCCGTAATTTGTACCTATTGCCGGCTGAAAGCCCTGACTGATTCCCCACAAAGGAATAAAGGCAAAAGCCTGAAGACTCAGTGCTGCTCCAAGAATTGTCTGCCATTCGCTGCCACCCCATTTTGCTGCTGTGTTGTAAAGAATTGTCTGCTGAACCATAGACATAACCTGCATAAGCATTGCAGAAAGGCCAACACCAAGTACAGGCTTTACAAGCTTTCCTTCAAAGCGGATTTTGTGAATGCGTACATTGTCGCTCTTTTTGATGAAGTAGAAGAAAGACATGCACATCAAAACAAACTGAGAAACGATTGTTGCAACCGCAGCACCAAGAACACCTTTTTCTGCACCAAAAACTTTAATGAGGATTGGATCCAGAATGATGTTGAGGATGGCACTTGTTGCCATAATAATCATTGCTTTTTTAAGTTTGCCTTCGCCGCGCATAATCATGTTTGTAGACTGACCAAGGTTTACAAAAAGTGAACCACAGAAAACAATGCGAAGATAAGGGATAGCCTGTTCAAGAACTTCGCCTTCTGCACCTGCAAGTGTCAAAAGCTGACAGGTAAAAATCAAACCAAAAATTATAACAAGAGTCGAAAGTACTGTAACAAAAGAAATAAGGTTTCCCATTATGCGGTCAATTGTGTCTTTGTCGCGTTCGCCAATTGCACGGGAAAGAACAGAAGCAGAGCCTTGACCTATCAGAGTTGCAATTCCACTATTGATAAGAGTAAAAGGATACGAAACCTTTACTGCAGTCATTGCAACCGGTCCAACCATCTGACCAACAAAAACGGCATCCATAAAATTATAGAGCCCGATAACAACCATACCGAGTACAGCCGGTACACTCAGAGTGAGCATTGTCTTAAACACATTTCCGCTTACAAGCATTTCGCGGGTGTCCTGCTTATCACTCATACTAACCTCCAGATATTTTTTATATATTTGTGTTAGTCTATGCTAACAAGAATATAATACAAAGAGCCATTTTTTGTCACTACTCTAAAAAGCAAAAAATACTCCGTTCTGCAATTTAAATTTTATTTAATGTTGACCGACAGGCTCTCTTTATGCAATAATTCCAATACATTTTTTAATTATGGAATGGAATCTTATCTTTTTTGTAAACAGCATTCTCCTTGGTGCAGGACTCGCAATGGATGCCTTTTCTGTCTCAATAGCAAACGCTCTAAGTGAATCCGGAATGAAAAAAAGCCGCATGTGTTTTATTGCCGGCGTTTATGCATTTTTCCAATTTGCCATGCCAATGATTGGCTGGATTTGCGTTCATACAATTGTTGAATATTTTTCAAAGTTTGAAAGTTTTATTCCATGGATTGCGCTGGCCCTACTTTTGTGGATTGGCGGTAAGATGATTTGGGAAGCAGTTCATCCGGAAAGTGAAAATATAGAAGAAGAAAAAGAGGTCCTTGAAAAATTAACCTTCTCTACTCTTTTAATCCAGGGAGTTGCAACTTCAATTGATGCGCTTTCTGTAGGTTTTACAATTGCAGACTACAAATTACTTATGGCCTTTATAGCTTCTTTAATAATTGCCGGCGTAACTTTTGCAATCTGCATGACAGGCCTTTTAATTGGCAAGAAAGCCGGCGAAAAGCTAGGAGCCAAAGCAACACTGCTTGGCGGCGTGATTTTAGTTGGAATTGGAATTGAGATTTTTGTAAAGGGCGTCTTCTTTTAATATGCTGATTGATTTTCATACACATCTGGATTTTTATAAAGAGGAAGAATTATTTCCGCAGCTGGAAAAGTTTTCGGGCATTATAGTTGCTGCCTCGGTTGATGAAAACAGTTATCTTACAAATTGCCGGATTTCTGACCACATACAAAAGACAAACAAATTGTGTCAGATAATCCCAACCTTTGGAATCCATCCAAATCAGGCCGATCAAAATGCTCCTCTGCTGGACGACCCAACAACAGCTGCTCGCTTTATAAAATATCTGGACCAGTCTCCACTTATTGGAGAAATTGGCATGGACTTTTGCTGGTCCAAAAGCTCCCCTCAAAATCAAGAAAAAGTTTTCCGCTGGTTTTTGGATTATTGCAACAAAACAAAAAAAGCCTGCGTCATTCATACAAAAGATGCCGAAGAAAAAATCTACAACATTCTGACAGACTATCCACACGCCCGTCCTGTCATTCACTGGTATGACGGCCCTGAAAAAATCTATCGAGAATTTATTCGCCGCGGCTATCCTCAAACTTTTGGAGTAGAAACAATCCGCTCAAAACATCTTCAGAATTTACTCAAGACCACTCCCTTAGACCTGCTGCTTGCCGAAACAGATAATCCAGAATCAGAGCCCTGGCTTGGTGGAAGTCGTAACGACATTTTTCTTATTGAGCGCGTTTATTCAGAACTGTCGGAAATTTTAAATATCCCTCGAACTAACCTGGAACAAATTCTTGAAGAAAATTTTCACTGCATTTTATAAAACCAGTTCATCAATCTTTGTGCAAAAAAGATATTTACAAAAACAAGAATTGCGCCAAGCCCCATGAAGGCGCCTGCAAACAAAGCGGAATCTTCAATACATAAAATGCACTTACAGATAATCAGGGTATTAACCGGCAGACAAATCAAACTTGTAATACAGGCTGGAATATAGCGGCGATAAATACTTACCTGAATTAGATGAATAAAAAAGTGAAGGTCGCAGCCCAAGAATGCTCCGAGCCAGAGGTACCAGAGAAAATTGCGGTCCAAAAAATAAGCAAGGGCCGAAATTGCAATGCACAAAATGAGTTCTTCATAAACAGCAAGGGCAAAGCCTTCTGTAGAAAAGTTTTTGTAACGGCGGAGGATTAGCGGAAAGCGCTGTTTAAGCTCTGCTTCATTCTGTCGCAGAAAAAACTTAAAACCTATAATTTCTTCCATGTCATGAAACATAAAGATAATTGGAAAAAGCCAGACATATTCTTTCATAGGGACCTCCGCGTGCTAGATTATTTTATACTGTTAGTATATACTAATACAAACTGTTAGTCAAAACTAACAATAAGAAAATAAACGAGGTATGACTATGTTAAACAAAGTTGCAATAAGCAATGTTATTGGTCGTGAAATTATTGATTCACGCGGAAACCCTACTGTAGAAGTAGATGTTATTCTTGAAAACGGAGTGCTCGGACGTGCCGCAGTTCCAAGTGGAGCCAGCACAGGTGAAAACGAAGCTCTTGAACTTCGCGACGGCGACAAGGAACGTTTTGGTGGTAAGGGTGTTCTTAAAGCTGTAGAAAATGTAAACAAAATTATTGCCCCTGCCCTCAAGGGTGCAAACGTTTTTGAACAGCGTGCAATTGATATGAAAATGCTCAAACTGGACGGAACTCCTACAAAGAGCAAGCTTGGTGCCAACGCAATTCTTGGTGTTTCTCTTGCAACTGCTCAGGCTGCAGCAAAGGCACTCAACATCCCACTCTACCGCTATATTGGCGGAGCAAATGCTCACGTGCTTCCTGTTCCAATGATGAACATTATCAACGGTGGCGCTCACTCAGATGCCCCGATTGCCTTCCAGGAATTTATGATTCGTCCGGTTGGGGCAAAAACAGAAAAAGAAGCTATCCGCATGGGTGCTGAAGTTTTCCACGCCCTTGCAAAGCTTTTGAAAAAACGCGGTCTCTCTACAGCTGTTGGTGACGAAGGTGGTTTTGCTCCAAAGTTTGATGGAATTGACGACGCTCTGGACAGCATTGTTAAAGCAATTAAAGATGCAGGTTACAAACCTGGTAAGGATGTAAAGATTGCAATGGACTGTGCTTCAAGCGAATTCTCTGTAGAAAAAGACGGCAAGTTCTTCTATAACTACAAGCAGCTTTCCAACGGAACACCAAAGGATCCAAACGGAAAATGCTTGAGCGACGACGAACAGATTGCTTACCTTGAAGAACTCATCACAAAATATCCTATTGATTCAATCGAAGACGGCATGGATGAAAATGACTGGGAAGGCTGGAAAAAGCTTACTGCACGCATTGGTGACCGCTGCCAGCTTGTAGGAGACGATCTTTTTGTTACAAACGTTAAGTTCCTCGAAAAAGGAATTAAATCTGGAGTTGCAAACTCAATCCTCATCAAGGTAAATCAGATTGGTTCCCTTACAGAAACATTGGAAGCAATTGAAATGGCCCACCGCCACGGCTACACAACAGTAACTTCTCACCGCTCCGGCGAAACAGAAGATACAACAATTGCCGACATTGCAGTTGCCACAAACTCCGGTCAGATTAAAACAGGTTCTATGAGCCGCACCGACCGTATGGCTAAATACAACCAGCTTATTCGTATTGAAGAAGAGCTTGGTCCTACTGCTGTATACGGTTATAAAAAGTTAAAATAAAATATTTAAGTCCAATTATTCCGTCCAGTTGAAAAGCTGAACGGAAGGAGTAACTAAAAATTCGGCATGGTAAAGTTAGATAAAACTAACAATGAATTATTATATTACCGGATTTATCTGATTAAAATCGCACAGGCAGATTTCACTGTCACAGCATTCTTTTATTAGCTCGTGGTCGTGGGTAACAACTATAACGGTTTTACCCTGATCCTTAAGACTGCGAAGGATTTCCCCAATTTGCAGCATATGTGTGTAATCCAGTCCGCTCGTTGGTTCGTCAAAAAGAAGAATGTCGCGGCCGCTTGCAATGGCTGATGCAACTGCAACACGCTGTTTCTGGCCGCCGGAAAGGGACTGGGGATGACGGTCTGCAAAAGCTGCCAGGTCCAGGGAAGCAAGAATACGGCGGGCTTCTTCTTCGTTTTCTTCTTTCTGGCTGATTAAAACTTCATCCAGTACACTTTCTGTAAAAAGTTGATGATTTACATCCTGCATTACAAGATAGATGAGCTTCTGACGCTGGCGTCGATTGTAGGTTTTTCCCTGATATAGCAGCGTGCCTTTTGAGCGGCGGCCGAGTCCGCACAGACAGTTGAGAAGGGTAGTTTTACCTTCGCCATTGTTACCGGTTATTGCGGTTATTTTTCCGACCGGAATCTGCATTTGCGGAATGTCCAGGGCAAGGTAGCCGTTTTTGTATTTGTAGCGGAAGTTCTGGAGGGTGAGACAGGTTGTCGAGGAAGACCCCCGGGTCAAGCCCGAGGGTGACATTGTAGTATTGCCCGAGGGTGACACAGGTGGCCTTTCATCTTCGTGCTTACTGTATTTGTCTTCTTCAGACTTACTGTATTTGTCATCTTCGGGCTTGACCCGGAGATCTTTATTACCTACATTCGTCCTAAGCCCCAGTCCATGCAACTCCTCTTCACTTATTTGATTCATCTGAGCCCGCGACAATTCTCGGACAATTTTACCTTCGTTTAAAATCACAGTTCGGTCTGCAAGCCCCCACAAATAAGAAATGCGGTGTTCTGCAACAATAATTGTTTTGCCCTCCCCTTTCCATTTTTTGAGCA
>CAMNDY010000097.1 GCA_946535985.1 uncultured Treponema sp.
GAAATTGAACGCTTTATGGGCTGGTACGATAAACTTAAAGGACTTCGTTATGCTGCCCTGAGATATTTTAATGCGGCTGGTTATGATCCTGATGGAGAAATTCGTGGGCTTGAACAAAATCCTGCAAACTTACTGCCTCGTGTAATGGAAGTTGCTGCCGGAATGAAGCCTGGAATGAAGGTTTTTGGAACCGATTATGATACTCGTGACGGAACTTGTATCCGCGATTATGTTCATGTTACAGACCTTGCCCGTGCTCATGTTATGGCTTTAGATTATATTACAAAAAATGATAAGAGCCTTGCTTTAAATCTTGGAACCGAAAAGGGCACAACTGTAAAAGAAATTATTGATGCTGCAAGAAAGATTACAGGTAAAGAAATTCCTGCAGAAGATGTAGAGCGCCGTCCGGGAGATCCTGCCTGTCTTTATGCAACTTCTAAACGTGCAAAAGAGCTTTTGGGCTGGGAACCAAAATACAGCGATGTTGAAACTCTTGTAAAAACAACCTGGGAAGTGTATCATGTGTAAGGCCGCTGGCGGCCGTTGTTTGATAGCAGACCGTTAAAAAAATTGCGAAAGCAATTTTTAGGTCTACCTCATTAAAGGAGTTACAATGTTACCTTATAATTTCCTGTTAAATTCTCGTGCAAAGATTGTCGAGCTTGAGACTCTGCTTACAAGTATTCCTGCTATTGCACCGGAAGGCGGTGGAGACGGAGAAACAAAAAAGTGTGATGCCCTGGAAGCCTGGCTCAGGGAAAATGGTTTTGAAAACATTGAGCGTTTTGAAGCCCCTGATTCCCGCGTTTCTTCCGGTAAACGTCCATCGCTTGTAGTAACAATTCCGGGTAAAGATACTTCTAAAAATATTTGGGTTATGGCTCATATTGATGTTGTTCCAACCGGCGATTTATCTCTTTGGAAAAGTGACCCCTGGAAGGTTGTTGAAAAAGACGGAAAACTTTATGGCCGTGGGGTAGAGGATAATCAGCAGGGCTTATGTTCCGCAGTTTTTGCGGGGCTTTACCTTTTAAAAAATGGAATCCTTCCTGCAAATACTGTAAAGCTTCTTTTTGTTGCCGATGAAGAAAACGGAAGTGAATACGGCGTAAAATGGCTTTTAAAAAATACAAAGCTTTTTAATAAAGCAGACCTTATTCTTATTCCAGATGGCGGCGACAGCCTTGGTCAGACAATTGAAATTGCAGAAAAAAATCTTTTGTGGCTTAGCCTTCATGTAATGGGAAAGCAGACTCACGGTTCAAGACCAGATAGCGGTGCAAATGCCTGTCTTGCGGCTTCTGCCCTTAGCCTTGAACTTCATAAGCTTGAAAGCATTTTTAATAAACATGATTCACTTTTTGAACCAGACTATTCTACCTTCCAGCCTACAAAACGAGAAAAGAATGTAGACAGTATAAATATCATTCCCGGTGAAGACTGGTTTTGTATGGACTGCAGGATCCTGCCATGCTATGCACTTTCTGACGTCCTTGCAAAGGTTGACCAAGCCTGCCGCAAAATTGAGGCTGAATATGGCGTAAAGGTTGAATATACATGCCCGCAAAAATCTGAAAGTCCTGCAACTCCTGTAGAGTCAGAAGTAGTACAAAAGCTTGCTGCTGCCATTAAAAAGGTTCATGGACTTGAAGCCCGCTTTATTGGAATTGGCGGAGGAACTGTTGGAGCAGAATTCCGCCGCGAAGGTTATAATGCAGTAGTGTGGAGTACCCTTGATGACCAGGCCCACCAGCCTAATGAATATTGCCTGGTAGAAAATCTTATTAAAGATTCTGAAACACTTATAGAGATGTTTATCGAATCTTAAAGAAGATTCCCAGCATAGCGCATGTAATCAAAATCTGCATAATCATGAACTTTATGAGAACCTGGGTTGGTGACCAGCCCCGGTTTTTTCTCATATGGTCATGAAGAGGGAATCTGATATTTTCAAAAATCTTGATTTTGAAAAAGCGGAGGAGTGCAACTTTTAAAAGTCCCATACCTCCGTTTACAAAAATGATTGAGCTTGTTGCAAGAATAAGGAAGGGGTTCCCGCTAATCATTACACATACACCGATAAAAAATCCCAGTGCACGGCTGCCGGCATCGCCCATAAGACATTTACTTGGAAAAGCGTTGAGCCACAAATATCCCATTACAACTCCGGCCATTGCAAAAAGCATGATTGCCCAGTTTGCACCGCTTGGAAAATGTGGAAGCAAAAGATAGGCAGAAATATCAACGTGACCAAGAACGAAATAGAAAACTGCACCAAGAGTTAAAAGCGCAATTAAAACAAGAGTTGCAGAAAGTCCGTCTACACCGTCTGTACAGTTTGTTGTGTTTATAGAAGCCCAGATCATTACAGTACAAAGAATTATATAAACAACAGGATGAACTGTAATGAGGTTTGGTGTAAATGGAAGCCAGAATTTTACAATTCCATCCGGAGAAGACTGTTTTAAGCCGTAATACAAAACAAAAGCTGCGGCTACACTTAAAATCAAATCAAGAGCGCCTTTAAGATATTCTCCCCAGGAGGTAATACTGCGGTCATCAAGATAGCCTGTGAGCATTGTAAGCCAGGTAAGTGCAAGAATAGAACCTCTAACCCAGGTCATTGGAACTAATAAAAGACAAAGAACTGTGAAAATAGAAATAAAGACAATTCCCGCACCTGTAGGTTTTCCTTTGGCGGCTTCGGCATTGTCTTTTAAGGTAAACTCGCGGCCTCTGTCGTGAGGAAGCTTGTCAAAAAACTTTGGAATTAATTTGTAGGCTGCAAAATATCCGGAATAAAGTGCAACAGCAATAAGAACTGCATAAGAAGTTAAAAGTCTGGCTGGACCCCAGAACTGCTGTAAATATTGACCTAAGTAAAAAATCATAAAAGCCTTCTATAAATATTTATGTTTGCGCACTAGTTTACCCTAATTCAAAAATAAAATCAGTAACTTATGTGCGGCATATTTGTAAAAATCATTGAAATTAAATGATCATTGCAAAAATTAATAAATTCTTCATCATTCTGTGTTCCACCCGGCTGGATGATTGCCTTGAGCCCTAAGTCTGCCAGCTGTCTGATTGAATCACAAAGTGGAGTTGTACAGTCGCAGACAAGAACATCTGCAATGTTTAACTGCATGTTGTCGGGATTCTGATTTTTGTGGAGCAGTGCTTCTGATAATGCAACATCAACTGCACGGACAGGAGACTTACAGGCCTGTGAAATACCTGTAACATAATTGTCTTTTAACAAAACTGCAGAGAACGAGCGGGAACCCATTGAAAGGATTGTTCCAAATGCCATCTGATCTGCAAGCAGCTGACCGGGTCTTGTTTTTGTTTTAACATCCCAGTGATCAAATAAAACGTTGTCTTTTGTCTGGAAAAGAAGACCACCGTTTATAAGTTCCATTTCGTAGTCGGATGTTGTAATGCGCGAAATCTGAATGAGCTCCAGTTTTTTTACAGCAGAAAGAATATCTTTTGCGCCTTGAGTAAAGCCTGGTGCTACTACCGCCGCAAAGCTTCCTTTTGCAATTTCTGTGGCTGCTGCTTCATCAATTACGGCAGAGCTTGCTAATGTTACACGTTTGATGTTTTCGGTGTCATAAGTGTAAGTATTCTGAAAGGAGCTTAAAATGCTCGAAGAAAGTGAAGCTCCTAAAATTGATTTGTATTTTACAGCGATTGTAAATACTGTTCCTGTGAGTGGTGTGAATTGAGTTTCGAATTTATAACCGTCGCAGTTAACGCTTTTTACCGAAAACTGATTTTTTAGATTTGTCGAAAGCATACAAATCTGTTCCCAGGCAAAGGAAATATCAGAAATTGTATTGTAGCTAAGTTCTTTTCCCTGCTGCTTTTGGAGAGAGCCGATTGTTCCAGTTCCACCCGGGAAGCGGTAAAGACATGAGCTTTGGTGAGGGTTTGCACCTTTTTGAAGTACATACTGTTTTTCAAAAGGATAGGTGAGGTAAGTCATAAAATCCTTTTCACCCTTTGTGTTCATGAGGATTGAACTTGCAATACCGCCATCAAAGGCTGAAACAAGGTTGAGAGCTTTAGCCGCAAGATATATGCGGAATTCTTTGTCGATGCTGTCTGTGCGAAGTTGAATCATTGCTTCTTTATAATCTGTGGGATCGCAAAGAATCATGATGTTTTCGTAATTTAAAAAGGCATTCCTGAGAATTGTAGAAACAAAAAAGTTGAAAGGGCGGGTAATTGCTTTGAACTTTTTTTCGGAATTGATGTTATGAATTGTAGGAAGCACATTCATACAGATAAGACCAACGCTTCCACCGCTTTGATTTGCAGGAGAATTAGGTTCTTCAATAAAAGAAGACGACATTATGCGCTGAATTAATCCCGAGGTGTCATTAAGATAAAGATTATTCTCAACAAGAGCCTGTTCGTGCATTACGGGGATTTTTGCTTTTTTTAGCATTTCTTCAGTTCTGTTGGCACTTAAAATGTCCCAGCCCATGTCCGACAAAAATCTGGCAAAATCTATGATGCCTTCGGTATTATCTACATGAATTATCGCCTGTTTAGTCATGCAATTATTTTAACAGATAAAAGAAAAGAATTCTATAATGAAAAATATATGCTGTTCCGCGAGAAAATGCTCCCGCGTAGAACCGTATTTTGCTCCACTAAACGAAAAGGACGTTCCGCAAAACACGAACCTACGCTCCGCATTTTCTCTCTACACAGCATATATTTTTCAAATGTTGTTTTTTTTATTTATCTATTAAAATAACGCGTGCAAGAAGCGGGAGGTGGTCGGAGTAGCCAAGGCCTGTGTAGAGTTTGTAGGGGATTGGGTGGCCTTGGGGGGAGGACCAGGGGGAAATGGCGTATGGGGTGAAGGAAATTGGAATGATGCTGCCGCTTATCAATATGTTGTCTATGCGTTCCCATTCGTCATCGTAGAAGTAGCTGCCTTTTGGGGAGGCATAATCTCCGTAATCGGTGAACCAGAGGTTTTTTACATCAACATAATCAGAGTAGCCAAAGCCTGCGTAGCGTAAAAGGGTATTGGCATATTCTTTCCGGTAGCCTTTTTGATTACTTAAATTGCATACAAAATCAACAGCATCGCGATTAAAATCTCCGCAGAGTAAAAGTGCAGGATTATCTTCGTTGAGAAGTTCATTTATTCTTTTTGCAAGAATACTTTCCTGCCAGTCGCGCCAGATTTCTGTTTCTGCTTCTCCTCCAGATTTTGATTTCCAGTGATTTGCAAGAATGATGAGCGGCTTTTTTTGTACGGTAACTTGAACTTCAAGAATTGCCCGTGTTGTCGGCTGTGATTTATTGTGAATGCGGATATCCATGGAATGAGCTTTTACATTATCCAGCGGGTAGCGTGACAAAATACCGATTCCTATTGCACTTCCTTCCTGCTTTTGAAAAACAGAATAATTCCAGAATTTTCGCTGATTCCAGTTGTGTCCTGCTCCTGCCAGCTGATTACTTATGTCGTAAATAATCGCTTCGTTTTCAAGTTCTTCAAAAATGTAAATATCGGCATCGGCCTGATTTATAAAATCACACAGGCGTTCAAGCCTCACCTTATAAGTTTCTTCATTCCAGTCAGAAGATTTCTGATATTCCTTGTATTCACACCCATCCTTTTTGCCGTCGAAAAACGTCTGCAGGTTCCAGTTTGCAATTAAAAGGGGAGTTCCGTCGCCCGAAACTGTTTTTTCCTCCTGCAAACTCTTGTTCTGCACCAGACATCCTTCTGAACATGCGCAAAGCAAAAAGGCCGCCAGCACAGTATAAAATACTCTTAAATGCTTCATAAATCCTTCCTTTAAAAATTTCTAACATAGTATTAGATTTAATTTTCAAAAATAGGAAGTTTTTGGGAGGAAAAATTGATTTTTTTAATAAAAATACAATTTATTAAGATTTGACTTGATTATCAGTAGACATTAAAATATTTTATATCAATGTCATGGTTTTTCTTGAAAAGAAACTGGCAGAAGTGTATAATAAGAATAACTGATATACTAGTATGTTAGTTGCTTGATTTTATAAAAAATTGAGGCATATATGAACGAAACATTAAAACAGATTGGCGCAACTGGAATTGTTCCTGTTGTTGTTTTGAATAAAGTAAGTGATGCTGAACCTTTGGCTCAGGCACTTATTGCTGGTGGGCTTCCTTGTGCAGAAGTTACATTTCGTACTGATGCAGCCGAAGAAAGTATTCGCGCAATTGCTAAAAAGTTTCCTGATATGTTTGTAGGGGCAGGAACTGTTCTTACAACTGAACAGGTTAACCGCGCAATTGGAGCTGGTGCTAAGTTTATTGTTAGTCCTGGTCTTAATCCAAAGGTTGTTGAATACTGTCTGAAAAAAGGTTACCCGATTACACCCGGAATTATGACTCCAACAGAGCTTGAAGTTGCACTTGGTTTTGGACTTGATGTTGTAAAGTTCTTCCCGGCCGAAAATGCTGGTGGTCTTAAAATGATTAAAGCAATGAGCGCTCCTTACACAATGATGAAATTCATGCCAACTGGTGGAATCAACGCAAGTATCGTACGCGACTATCTTGCCTGCAATAAGATTCTTGCCTGTGGCGGAAGTTGGATGGTAAAGGGTGACCTTGTTTCAGCCGGTCGTTTTGATGAAATTGAAAGGCTTACCCGCGAAGCAAGCGGAATTGTAAAAGAAATAAGAGGATAAATATGAAAGTAGTAACATTTGGAGAAATAATGCTGAGACTTGAACCGGAAGGATATTTCCGCTTTGTTCAGGTTGATAAAATGACTTCTACCTTTGGAGGTGGAGAAGCTAACGTTGCAGTTTCGCTTGCAAATTATGGGCTCGACGCTTATTACGTTACAAAGCTTCCAAAACACGAAATTGGACAGGCTGCAATAAACAGTCTTCGTCGTTATGGTGTAAATACAGAATATATTGTTCGCGGTGGTGACCGTGTTGGTATTTACTACAACGAACGTGGAGCCAGTCAGCGTGGATCAAAATGTATTTACGACCGTGCACACAGTTCAATAGCAGAAGCAAAGCCAGAGGATTTTGACTGGGCAGCAATTTTTAAAGACTGCAAATGGTTCCATCTTACAGGTATTACTCCTGCCCTTGGCGGAAACCTTGTTCAAATTTGTATAGAAGCCTGTAAAGCTGCAAAAGCTGCCGGCGCTACAGTAAGCTGCGACTTGAACTACCGCGGAAAGCTCTGGACCCGTGAGCAGGCCCGCGAAGCAATGACTGAAATTTGTAAGTATGTTGATGTCTGCATTTCTAACGAGGAAGATGCTAAAGATGTATTTGGAATCGAAGCAGAAAATACAGATATCACAGGTGGAAAACTTAATAAGGAAGGATATAAATCGGTTGCAAAACAGCTTGCAGATAAGTTTGGTTTTAAGAAGGTTGCAATTACTCTTAGAACTTCAATCAATGCAAACCGTAATAACTGGGCTGCCTTGCTTTATGATGGAAAAGATTACTGCTTCTCTAAAGAATACGAAATGTATATCGTAGACCGCGTTGGTGGTGGAGACAGCTTTGGCGGCGGTTTGATTTACGCTTTGCTCAATGGAAAGTCTACTCAAGATGCAGTTGAATTTGCTGTAGCCGCCAGCTGCCTTAAGCACACTATCGAAGGCGACTACAACATGGTAAGCGTTGATGAAGTAGAAAAACTTGCTGCCGGTAACGGTTCAGGTCGTATACAGCGCTAGAACCTTTCTGCCTTCTTACCTTTTTTTACAAAGGCAGAGGCATTGTTACCTGCTTTTCTTGAAGACGACCGCTCAGTTTGTGAATGCACATTCGGGCGGTTTGTTTTTTTAACATCTGCTCTTTTAGAAGAACGCTGGTCTCGAACTTTGTCTTCTGAATGTCTGCGTGTATTACGCTTACGACCGCTGCCTTCTTCTTTTACATCAAGGTGCATGTGAGGAAGCTTTTTGCTTTTACGTGAAAGTTCAATTGCTTTTTTTGCGCTGGCTGCCGGAAGACTTAAAAGAGAGAATTCCTGTGCAACATCAATATCATCAACCATGCGGCCCGGAATGTGAAGAAGATTACTAAAGTAGTCTGCAAGCTCGCGTGCACGGTAGCCGTCTTTTTTTCCAAGGGAAACAAAAAT
>CAMNDY010000098.1 GCA_946535985.1 uncultured Treponema sp.
TCGGCTCGCGCTATTTTTTTTACAGGCAATCAATAATTTTTTTCAAATATAATGGTCGCGATAGTATTTATATATAAAAACATTTCTGATAGAATAATTATATGTGCGCAAAAAATAATGATTATACGACGATTTTCGCAGATGATAATATTGTTGTACTAAACAAACGCTCCGGCATTTTGATTGCTGCAGATAGATATAACGAAGATGCTCCTAGACTTGATTTACTTGCAGAAAAAGAATTTGGCAAATTATATGCTGTTCATAGAATAGATAAAGACACCTCGGGACTCATTGTTTATGCAAGAACTTCTGAAGCTCATAAAAATCTTTCGCAGCAGTTTGAAAAAAGACTTGTTCATAAAACTTATCATGCCCTTGTTTATGGACATCCTCTTTGGGACAAGCTTAATGTTGATTTGCCTTTGCTGCCTGATGGAGATATACGCCACAGAACTGTTGTAAATAAAAAGTATGGAAAGCCTTCTGTTACAGATTTTTATAATGTTGGTTCCTGCGGACCTTATTCCTGGATTATTGCAGAACCTAAAACAGGCCGCACTCATCAGATTCGTGCTCATCTTGCTGCAAACGGATTTTCTATTGTCTGCGATCCTCTTTACAGCGGAAACCAGAAACCTGTACGGCTTAGTGAAATTAAAAGAAAATGGAACGGCGATGAGTTTGAAGAACGCCCCCTTTTGAGCAGGCTTGCACTTCATGCCCATAAAATTGAATTTGAACATCCTATTACAGGAGAAAAAGTAAGTTTTACAGCTCCCTACCCTAAAGACATGGAAGCAACAAGAAATCAGCTTGCAAAGATTTTTGGAGTTGATCCTTTTACATATTCTGCAGAATGAAAAAAAGTCACATCCTTTTAGTTTTTATTATTTCTCTTTTTTTTACATCACAGGTATTTTGCCAGAGAAAAGCTTCAATATCAATTGCCCCTGAGTTTGGATTTATAAATGGAAAAATTGTAGAAAATGTGTGGTATGCAAATAAATCTGAAACACCGCAAGTAATAACTTTAACTGCGACAGACCCCATGAGCCGGCTGGACTGGCAGATGAATAACTCTTTTTATTTTGGCTTTAATTTTGATTTATGCATTAATGAACTTTTAAAATTCTCCTTTGGATTTAAAAATGCAAACTCCTATAACTGCGGTATAATGGAAGATTACGACTGGCTTAACCCGGAAAACTGGCCTGATGACCCTAAAGATGAACTTACCAATTATTCCATTCACACAAACTATCTTAATAATTTTAGTCATGCAAATTTTTTAACAGGTCTGGTATTTTTTCTCGATAAAAATAAAAATATTTCTCTTACACCAGGCTTTGGATTAGAACTTGAAAATATTTCTTTTGCAGGAATTGGCGGCTGGCGAACTTACAAAAAAGATAACTGGCAAAAATATTCCTTTAATGAAGAAAAAGTAATTTCTTATTCGCAAAATTATTTTGCTCCAGTCCTTTTCTTTGAAGCAGATTTTAATTATGCAAAACATTTTGAAACAACAATAAATTTTGCAGCTTCCTGGATAAAGCAACTTGACTGCATGGATAATCATCATTTAAAGAATGCCAATTATAACGATAGAATTCAAAATGCATGGAAATTTGCCGGAAACCTTGGCATGTATTATAAAATCAACCGAAGCCACAAAGCTGGCATAAAAGGAAACATCTCTTATATTCCACCAGCATTGGGCTTTACATATTCATCCAAAACCTCTACATCTCCAGACCTTGATACTTTAGGAGGCACAAGCCGCCTGCTCTGGACTTACAGTTTTGTGTATGTGTTTAGTTTTTAAATTCTGATTCTTACGCTTGTAATTCTGCGCTGCTCAACATCTTCTACAGTAAATAAAACTTTATTTTTTACAACTACCATTCCTGGTGACGGCAAATATCCAAACTGTTCAAGAACCCAGCCACCAAGAGTATTCATTTCTTCGGAATAAAGATTCAGGTGAAGAATTGTGTTAACTTCATCTAACTTAAGGTCACCTGGAACTATAAAAGAGTTAGCACTAACTAACTGTATTTTCTCTTCAGCAGGAATATTGTCATAAGAATTTTCATCTGTCATTCTGCCAAATACTACGCGGATTACATCTTCTATGGTTACAATACCTGCAGTCTGCCCCTGCTCGTTCAAGACCACTGCAAATTTATTTTCATCTTCACGAAGCTTCTGTAAAACTTCAAGTGCGCTGAAGGTTCCCGGAACATACAAAACATCATCCATAACTCTGTCTGCATATCCCTGACCTTTTTCTATATCGTCGTTTCCGTAAAGAACTTTTTTATAATTAATAATTCCAACAACGTTTTCACTCATATTTTTATAAACTGTAAGTGTTGAAAATCCTGAATCAAGAAATTCCTGAACTACTTCGTCATAAGTTGCAGAAGCGCTTACCATGCTTACAAAAGAGCGGTGCTTCATAATATCTGTTGCCGACAAATCGTTGAACTTAATTATTTTATTAAGCATGCGGCTTTCGTTCTTTTCAATTGTTCCTTCTTTTTCACCAAGGTCAATTAAAGTTTTTAACTCTTCTTCGGTAATAAGGTGTTCTCTTGGTTTTATTATTTTTTCAACAAGCCAGACTGCACAATGAGACAAACGCTCAAAAAGGAAGACTACAGGAAAAAAGATTTTTTCGAGTGCATAAAGAGGAAGAGCATTTGAACGGCATTTTTTCTCGGGGTCACGACCGGCAATTGTTTTAGGAATAATCTGACCAAAGGTAGTTATAACAAAAGCTGTAAGAAGTGTTGGAAGTCCGACTCCTCTGCCTCCGGAAATCTTAACAACTAAAGCTGTTGCAAGGGCAGAAATTAAAGCATTCAAAAAGTTAGTTCCAATTAACACAGTTGTTAAAAGACGCGGCATATTTGAATGAAGCTTTGAAACAAGGCGGGCACTCTTTTTTCCTTCTTCCTGTATGCGTCGCAGTTTGATTTTTGAAAGAGAAATATAAGCCGTTTCTGAGGAAGTAAAAAATCCTACAAAGAAAATCAGAATTACAATTACAGCAAAGGTAATAATGTCATAAATATCAAGCCCCATTATTCTTCCTCCTCTGCCTGTTCTTGTTTATATATTCTCATACGTTCAATTCTGTGTGTCTGGATTTTTTTAACTTCAAAGTTCCAGCCTTCATACTGTAAAAGATCACCCGCTACAGGCATACGGTTGATTTTTTCTGTAAACCATCCGCCTATTGTTTCGTTAATATCACTAGTAAGATTAATTTTTAAATCATCCTTGAGCACCCGCAAAAGAACAGAACCGTTTATTTCAAAATCGCGTTTATTGTCTACATTATCAAAATCAAAAACTTTACCCCTCAAAGAATCGTCACCAGGCATTGCAAAAATCTCTCGCGAAATATCTTTTTCGGTAACTATGCCGTCTGTACCCGAATATTCATCAACAATAATTGCCATGGACTGATGATTATCAAACATCATCTGCTGCACCTGAGACATTGTTTTTGTTCCAAGAATAAAAAGCGGAGGACGCATTACCTGAGAAAGATTAAAATCCTGGGGACAGTTTTTATATTTAATCATATCTTTTAAATAGATGATTCCAATAATATCATCCACAGATTTGCGGCAAACAGGAAACCTTGTAAAACCAAGCCGCTGCGAAAGTTCAATAATATCACGGTAGCTTGCAGTATATGGAACAACTTTAATTCTTGTACGCGGAACCATTATGTCTTCTGCCTGTAAATCAGAAAATTTAAAAATCTGATTCATAAAACGGTTTTCATCTTCTTCGATAATTCCCGACTCTGAGCTCATTTCGAAAAAAGTTTTAATTTCTTCTTCGGTGTAGGATTTTTTATGCTTGTCTGCTTTAATTCCAAAAATGCGGAGAACCTGTTGGGCAAAAGCTGTTATCACAAAAACGAGAGGATGCATGAGCTTTACAAAAATATTTACAAAGCCACTAAGTCCATAAGCAATAGGATCTGGACAACGTGTAGCAATTGTTTTTGGAGTAATTTCGCCAAAAATAAGAAGAAGCACTGTTGCTGTAAAAGTAGCAATAGTAACACCCTTCTGCCCGAAAAGCGAAAGCGCAATTGAAGTTAAGATTGCAGAAAGAAAAATATTTACAAGGTCATTGGAAATCAGGATTGTATTTATAAGATGTTCTTTTTTATCAAGAAGCCTGCCTGCACGTAAAGCCCGCTTATTTTTGTTCTTACGAAGAATTCTGAGTCGAAGCTTGTTCATTCCCAAAAAAGCACTCTCCGAAATTGAAAACAACATGGAGAGTACAATCAGAGAAAATGCAATTATAAATAAATACGAGGGTATGTCGTCCAAAACAAAAATCCTTTAATTGCCGGCATTCTGTCCTGTTTTTTCGACCACAGTTTCAAAATAAGCTATAGCATCTTTAATAGCCTGTGCCTTTGATGATTCAGGTGCAAGGTCATATGCAGTTTTAAGATATGAAATTATACCTTCATAATCATCGGTGTCGCTGTAGGCAACAAGATATGCAGCTGTAAAAAAGCATTCCTGTTTCTCTTCTGCGCGAACAAAGTTATTATCAGCTGCAGTAAGATATTTTTGAACTGCAGTTTCTACATCACCCTGAGAGTATGCAGACATTGCTTCGGCTTCGGCCTGAGCAAGAATAAATTTTCCGCATAAACCAGATTCATTATTTTTATCAAGCTCGATTGCATATTTTACAAGCGGCAGGAGGAAGGAACGATATTCTGCTTGAGTTGCAATAAAAAGAGTATCAATTGCTTCTACTTTCTTAAGTGCAGAGCCTTTACCTGTCTGAGCAACAAGATTATTAAAATGCTCAAGCTCAGCGCTTTTTGAATCAAGTTTGTTTTCAAAATCATCAAAGCTTGTAAAACCCTTACTGTCATCAAGGCGGTTTACAACATAACCATCTTCAGTACAAAGAAAAACTGCAGGCATCTGGCTTACATTAAAAAGAACTGCAAGCTGATAGTTATTCTGCATTATTGTTGTATATGTATTTGCAAGATTCTGCTCTTCGGCAGTAGCGTTCTCGGGAACTACAGTTTTTTTGTAAGCAGCTTGAGAAAAATCTGCATGAATTACTGTGTACTTAGAAGTGATTTTTTCTTTAAAGGCTGCATTCTTTAAAACATCAGTTACCAGTAAAGTGCTTTGATCATCATCTCCCTGCGAAGTAAAGAAAACCAATATCGGCTGATGTTTTTTACCTGCATGAGTAATTGCTTCATCATAATCTGCAAAACAACCGTAGTCGTCGAGAAGAGGCTTTTTTCCGCAGGAAATAAAGAGAAGAGCCGGCAGAATTATTGTAAAGAATAAGATGATTTTTTTCATAATATTTCCTTTTAATGCCCTTCGACAGGCTCAGGGACCCCGCAGTTGCTTAGTTATCACGTGGTTGCTGAGCTTGTCGAAGCATACCTTATTTGAAATAACTTACACCGGCTGCAAAGAGGTTTTCGCAGGTTGTTTCGTTTTCATTTGTAAGAGGATTTCCTCCAACGTTCTTGAACAAATCCATGCTGGCACCATTCATTGCCATACCTACTCCACGCTCAGAGTGTCCCATCTTTCCAAGTACATGACCATCAGGAGAAGTAATACCTTCAATAGCATAAGCCGAACCATTTGGATTGTCCGGTTCTGTAATTGCAGGACGACCAAATTCGTCTACATACTGTGTGAATACCTGACCGTTTTCGAAGAGGCGTTTTGCAGTTGCTTCATCACAAACAAAGCGGCCTTCTCCGTGGCTTATTGCAATAAGATGATTACGCTGATCTATTACACTTGGATGCATTGCCCAAGGTGAAGCTGCAGAAACTATACGGGTGCGGACAATTCGGCTGATGTGGCGGCCAATTCTGTTATAAGTAAGAGTTGGCATATCAGGAGTCATATCGCGGATATCACCGTAAACAGCAAGACCTGTCTTAACAAGTGCCTGGAAACCGTTACAAATACCAAGAACAAGACCGTCGCGCTTTTTAAGAAGGTTCATTACTTCTTCGCTGATGTTTCCGGCTTTAAGAACATTTGCAATAAACTTTGCAGAACCATCAGGCTCGTCACCTGCAGAGAATCCACCGCTAAGGGCAAGAATCTGAGTATCGCGCAGTTCTTTTGCAAGCTGCTCAAGCGACTCGTTGAGCATATCCTGTGTTTTATTTCTGAGTACAAGAACCTTTGTATCTGCACCTGCAAGATTAAAGGCACGCATCATATCAATTTCGCAGTTTGTTCCAGGGAATACAGGAAGCAATACTTTTGGATGGGCTTTTGGCTGAACAAAAGCAGGAGCCTTGCGAACATCGCTCAAAGACTTATGAATGTTTGTTGCCCATTCAGGTAACTCAGGCTGCAAAGGAGCACCGCTTACACGAGGGAATACATCTTTAAGTTTATCTTCCCAGGCATCTACACAATCATAAAGGCTTACAGAAACTTCAGGATTTGTAATGCCTGCCAAAGTTGCATTCTTGATTACAATTCTTGGTTCATCAATTGTTGCACCAAGCTGTGTCAAAGTTCCCTTTGCAAAGCCTGCTTTTTCGATGTCTGAAACATAGGCAGATGGAACTTCAAGTATGATATTTCCGTAGGTTGGAACAAATAGTGAACGGAGGTTATCTTTCTGTCCTTTGACCCCTTCGACAGGCTCAGGGAGCGCAGACGCATCAATTCTGGCTCCAACCATATTTCCCATAGACATCTTTGTAATTGCTTCTGCAATACCACCAGGACCTACAGGATACATAGAAGAAATCATTCCCTTTTTATTTAATTCATAAAGAATATCGCTGTTATTAAGGAAAGTTTCGTAATCAGGCTCAAGAAGCTCAGAATAAGGAACGCTTACCATAAAGATTCTGTTTCCATAAACTTTGAAAGCACCGCTTGTTACGTTCTTAACATCATCATGATTTACGGCAAAGCTTACAAGAGTATGTGGAACATTGATATCTTCAAAGGTTCCTGACATTGAGTCTTTACCACCAATTGAAGCACAACCACTTTCTACCTGGGCATCAATAGAACCAAGAAGAGCTGCAGCAGGATAACCCCAGCGTTTTTCGTTTACAGCACGTCCAAAGAATTCCTGGAAGCTCAAACGGCTTGTGCGGGCTTTTCCACCAATACAGGTGATTTTTGCAAGTGAACTCAAGACAGCTGTTTTTGCACCATGCCATGGAGACCAGTTACCAACACGTGGATCAAAACCATAAGTCATAAGACTTGCAGTAGAAGTTTCGCGTGGAGTCATTACAGGAATCTTAGCAGACATACCTGCTTCCGGTGTATTCTGATATTTTCCACCATAAGGGAAAAGAACTGTACTTGCACCAATAGAACCGTCAAAGCGTTCACCAAGTCCACGCTGAGAACAACATGCAAGGTCATTCATATTTTTAAGCCATGCATCGCGCAAATGATTTTCTACGCAGCCTTCGCATTTAACAGGCTTGTTAAGTTCTGCAGCAACAGCTTCGAGTGGATTCAAAAGCGGAGATTTTGCCGGTTCAGCAGGCTCTTCAATAAGAGCAGTAGCTTCGTGATGAGCACCAGCGGCGTCAAGGAATTCGCGGCCAATATCAACAATTGTTTTACCACGCCATTTCATAACAAGGCGGTTTGTATCTGTAACTTCTGCAACAACAACGGCGTTAAGGTTTTCTTTCTGAGCTTCGGCAATAAAGCGGTCAACATCGGCTTTGCGAACAACAACAGCCATACGTTCCTGACTTTCGGAAATTGCAAGCTCTGTACCGTTTAAGCCTTCGTACTTCTTTGGAACCTTATCAAGATCAATTTCAAGACCAGGAGCAAGTTCTCCTATTGCAACAGAAACACCACCTGCACCAAAGTCGTTACAGCGGCGAATCATAAGGCTTACTTCCTTATTGCGGAAAAGGCGCTGAATCTTGCGCTCTTCAACTGCATTACCCTTCTGAACTTCGGCAGCAGCAGTTGTAACAGATTTTACTGTATGAACTTTAGAAGAACCTGTAGCTCCACCAATACCGTCGCGGCCGGTTCCACCACCAAGCAAAATGATAATGTCGCCCG
>CAMNDY010000099.1 GCA_946535985.1 uncultured Treponema sp.
AGTCTGCAAGCTCGCGTGCACGGTAGCCGTCTTTTTTTCCAAGGGAAACAAAAATGCGAAGCTGGTCGCCATGTGGCCCCATATCTTTTGTGCTGATTTTTCCATAATGCTTTGGACTGAGCTTTTCGCCGTACATGATTGAAAGGAGGCCTGCAACAACAGCCTGGGCGTCCTGGTCTTTGCAGATTTCTTGTGCGAGGGTAGAGAACTTTTCAGGAGTGTCGCGAAGAACTTCATTTTCAAAAAGCTTTTCCTTCAGTTCCTTCATCACACGCTGTTCTTTAATAGTAAGAACTTCATTTACTGTAGGCACTTTTTCTTCTGTAAGCTTTTTCTTTGTGGCGCGTTCTGCATTCTTTATAAAATATCCAAGCTTGCGTCGTTCTTCCGGACGAACAAAAGTAACTGCAATACCTGTTGTTCCGGCGCGGCCTGTACGACCAATGCGGTGAACATAAGTTGCTGTATCAAATGGAAGAGAGTAGTTTACAACGTGACTAAGACCCGAAATATCAATACCGCGGGCAGCAACATCTGTTGCAACAAGAATGCGTGTTTTTTTCATTCTGAATCTTTCCAGAACTTTTTCACGCTGGTTTTGCATAATGTCCCCATGCAAAGCAGCTGCTTCATAGCCTCTCATATCAAGTTCGCGGGTAACACGGTCGGCATCCATTTTTGTCATTGTAAAAACAAGTCCGTAAAAATCAGGAGAAGAATCAATAAGGCGTACAAGGGCTTCTGTTTTTTCGCTTTCTTTTACAAACCAGTATTTCTGGTCAATGAGCAGGGCTTCATCTACAACATTTTCTTCTTCAATAATGTCATACTCGCCCATAAAGTCTGCGGCAATTTTTAAGATTGGGGCAGGCATTGTTGCACTGAACAAAAGAATACGGGCATCAATATTTGATTTTTCAAAAATCTCGCGGATATCATCAATAAAGCCCATGTCCAGCATTTCGTCGCCTTCATCAAGAATAAAATATTTGATGTGGCTAAGGTCAAGAGTTTTTCTTTCAAGATGATCTTTAATACGACCCGGAGTTCCCACTACAATTTCGCAGCCGGCTTTGAGCTCGCGGATCTGGGCAGCATAAGAAGCGCCGCCATAAAGAACTGTCGTGCGTGGAAACTTTTCGCTTGTAAAAGATTTCATTTCTTCGCAGGTCTGCATTGCAAGTTCGCGGGTTGGTTCAAGAACAAGGGCCTGAACATGTTCTGCTTTATCGTGAATGTTTTGAATAATTGGCAATCCAAAAGCCGCAGTTTTACCAGTACCGGTACGGGCACGTGCAATAAGATTTGCATCTCCGTTCAAAAGTCGTGGTATGGCAAGCACCTGGATAGGTGAAGGTGTTACAAATCCTTTTTTAGAAACTGCTTTAAGGGCGTATTCATCAAGTCCTAAATCTTCAAAAGAAATAGATTCGTCTGTGTCGTCATTTTCCTGAGTTTCAATAATCTGATTTTCAATTTCGTCGTGAATGATTTCTGTGTTTTCGTCTAAATTTTCAGTCATAGAGATTACACTATACTTTAAATACGGGGTAAAATCAAGCAAATGGTGGAATATTTCGCATATAGTACTGTTTTATATCTCACTCATCTTTGCGAGCGCTTTTGAAGCAGCCTTAGGAGACTTTTTCATAAGCTCTTTGAATTCATCTTCAGAGAAAACAATTAGTTTGCAGTTTGTTGTTGCAATACCGTAGCCGCGGAAGGTCTGGTCTAAAAGACAAAGAGTATCTCCAACAAAAGAACCTTTTTCGTAAATAACATCAGGGCTGCCATCAATGTGTTCTGTAATGGTTCCGGTCCGGATATAATAAACGTTTTCGGCTTTGTCTCCTGCATTAAAAACTGTATCGCCTGGTTCACAGGTTTTTGTATTTGTTGTTGTTTTGAGTGCAGCAGGATTTATAAAAAGCATACGGCGCAGTTTGAGCATCCAGCCATGGCGTTCGCTTGCAGGTAAAAGGTAAACTTCGCACTTGAGCAGTAACTGGAAATTTTGAGTTACATAAATCATCTGTGCAAAGAAAAGGAAGAATAAAAAGAAGAAATAAACCTTCATCATTAATACAATGATTGTGCTGATTGTTCCATATACAATGTTGTAGTTTGTAAGATTTATGAATTCCGAAACCCACAAAGAAATTAAATAAAAGCAAAGGGTGTCGAGCAGGGAATAAATAAAGCACATCCATAGAGGAGGGTTAATTCCCGAAATAAATTTATAGGCCAGCAGTGTACAAAAGAATATTATAAAGTACATTGCAATTGTTACAATGGTGTGAGAATTCTGGCTTACGATTGAAGGAAGAAATTCCTGTAAGGGTTCAAAAAAGTTAGATGTAACTAACTGATTGAACGAAAAGGTAAAAATGATAATTGCTGCAATTATTATTACAATTATGAATTCCGAAATAAACATTATTGCCTGGTTTAATATGCCGCGGCGTTTTGTAACAGAATTAAAAATTTTATAAAGTGCACGGACAATTGATTGAAAGAGCTTTCGTGCCATCCAGATAATCCAGAATGCAAGAAAAACATCTACGATATGAAAGTTTCTTTTGTTTATAATGTTGTTTAAGAAAGGTCTGATATCTACAATAGATTCAATTTCCTGAGCAAAAACATTAACGTATTCTAAAATTCCTGGTGATACCCTAAGGATTCCTACAAGAACTGTAAGAATAATCAGGGCTAGCGGTACGAATGAAAAAATAAAACCAAAGGAACAGGATGCCGCACTTTCCCAAAGATTATTTGCATCAAAGTTGGAGCAGGTAAGGTAAATTATCTGCCCCATCTTTGTAAGACGTTGAGAACGCTTTAGCTTGATTTTAATCTTTGGCGTTTTATTCTTCATTAAAAATCAGCTAGTTTCGGAGCACGTGGGTAAGGAATTACATCGCGGATGTTTTCCATACCTGTTACATAGCGCATAAGGCGTTCAAATCCAAGACCAAAGCCTGAATGAGGAACTGTACCAAACTTGCGCAGGTCAAGATACCAGTCGTAAATGCTTTCGTCCATTCCACGGCGGTTAATCTCTGCCAAGAGCTTGTCGTAATCTTCTTCGCGTTCGGAACCACCAATAAGCTCACCGATTCCAGGAACAAGTACGTCTACAGCCTTTACAGTTTTTCCATCCTCATTCTGCTTCATATAGAAAGACTTAATTTCTTTTGGATAGTTGAATACCATTACAGGTCCATTGTAAATCTGTTCTGTAAGATAGCGCTCATGCTCTGTTGCAATGTCGCAACCCCAGTAAGGTTTGAACTCAAACTTGTGACCGTCGGCAGCTGCCTTTTCCAAGTCTTCAATTGCCTGTGTATAGCTTATGCGGGTAAACTTTGCCTTTGCAACTTTTTCAAGGCTTTCAATAAGGCCAGGCTGGATTCTCTTATCAAAGAATTCAAGGTCTTCGCGGCACTTTGTCAAAGCCCAGTTCAAAAGATATTTTACAAAGTCTTCCTGAATATCCATATCATCATCAAGGTCGTAGAAAGCCATTTCAGGTTCAATCATCCAGAACTCTGCAAGGTGACGTGGAGTATTTGAGTTTTCTGCACGGAAAGTTGGTCCAAAAGTATAAACACGGCTCAAGGCAGTAGCAAGAGTTTCTGCTTCCAGCTGGCCTGATACAGTGAGACTGGCCTTCTTTCCAAAAAAGTCCTTCTTGTAGTCAACAATTTTCCATGCATCCTCAGGCTTCATTCCACCGGCACCGGCCTTTACACCCATTTCTGCAATTTTTTCCATGCTAAGGGTTGTTACCTGGAACATTTCGCCGGCACCTTCGCAGTCTGAGCAGGTAATTTCAGGGGCATTGATATACTGGAAACCACGCTCCTGGAAGAATGAATGAACTGCAAATGCCATCTGGTTACGAACACGGTAAACTGCACCAAAAGTATTGGTACGTGCACGTAAATGTGCAACATCGCGAAGATATTCCATAGACATCTTGTTTTTCTGCAAGGGATATTCATCAGGGTTACACTTACCAAGACATTCTATAGATTCCAGGGTAACTTCTACAGCCTGTCCGCTTGCTGGAGATTCAATCAAAGTTCCTGTTGCGCGAACGCTTGCACCTGTGTTCAAAACCTTAAGAGTTTCTTCAATATTATTTACATTTGCATTATCAGAAGGATTATTGCGGTCAAAAGTAAGCTGAATATTAGCAAAGCAGCTTCCGTCATTAACCTGAATGAAGACAAGACCTTTTGAGTCACGAACCGAACGGATCCAGCCGCAAACTTTAACGGTCTGTCCCTCCGGCTTAGTAGATAATAAATCTTTAATTAATACTGGTACCATTTGAGTACCCTCCTAAAAATGAAATGTATCCCTATATACTATCACTTTTTGGGGGTTGTTTCAAATACTACTTTCCGGTAGAGAAGCCGTTTATCATATCAGACACTTTACTTGTTGCAGAAAGGTTTCTGTCTGAGGCATTTGCAGCAGCACTTGCAGTTTCCTTCATTTCTGTCATCTGAACTGTAACATCAGAAGATTTTGAATGAGTCTTTTCTGCAAGCTCTTTAAGCATCTGTATATCTTCAAATACTTGTGCGCTTTCTCCTTTCATGTGGGCCGAAGCCTGGTTAATATCCTTTGTGGTGCCTTCAAGAGTAACCATTGCATTTAAAATATTTTCTGCGCCGATTCTTTCTTCGTTCATGCCTCCCTGAACTTCAGTAATAAGCTGTTCAAGACGCATGATCTTTTCACTAACACTGGCAAAGTTAGCAGCAGATTTTTTGGAAGAATCAACAATTCCCGTAATTGATTCTCTGATATCCTGAAGCAATCGCGAAATTGATTCAGACTGCTTTGCACTTGTTTCGGCAAGAGTTCGAATTTCAGCAGCGACAACTGCAAAGCCTTTTCCCGCTTCTCCTGCATGAGAGGCTTCAATAGCGGCATTCATGGCAAGAAGGTTAGTTTGCTTAGCGATAGAAGCAATTGCAGCGTTTGCATTCATAAGGTTTTCACTCTGCTGCTCAATGTTTCCAATTTGATTTGTAACGCTCTTTTGCTGCTGCTGACCTTCATCTGCTTCGGCAACAAGCTTTTTATATTCTTCAAGAATTTCTTTAACGTTTTCATCAACAGAGCGGATGTTTGCAGTAATCTCTTCTATAACAGATGAAGACTGCGAAATAGCCTGCGACTGCATTGTAAGTTTTTTCTCAAGACTATCAATTTCGGTTTCTACAGATTGCATACCGCTTGTAATAGATTCAACCTTGCTTGTCTGTTCAGTAATATGATCAGAAATTTCAGAAATCTGACTTGTTGTAGCATCAAGAACTCCTACGTGATTTTCCATTTTTGTAGAAAGTTCGTTACCGGTTTCTGTAAGGATGCCCGTTTCTCCCTGAAGTTCAGATACAAGATTATTAAGACTTTGAATTACCGCATTACAGTTTGCCGCAAGATTTGAAAGTTCATTTCTTCCCTTTTCTGGAATGCGGAATGTAAGGTCTGCTTTGCCCGAAGCAATATTTTCCATAGCTGCTGAAATAGACTTCATCGTACCAAAAATATCAGCAGTAAATAAAATAATCAGGAGAATACCAAGTGCAAGAATTATGATGCTCACAATAGCAATGTTAGTTATTCGTTTTTTAAGCATAGAAAGAATATCATCAACATTAAAATCGCAGCCAATAAAACCTATTACCTGACCTTTTGAATTTTTAATTCCGCCATAAGAAGAAATTGTGTAACCCCATTCTGCCTGATGCTCAAGCCCCGAGGAATGAATGTCTCCGTCTGTCATAGCTTTTATCGGGCCGTCGCCATAATCTTCAATATCTTCTTCTGTTCCAAGCGGAGAAAAAAGTTCTTCATCGCTTGGATCGCAGGAACCGTCAATAATGTATTTAAAGAGAGTGCCTTTGACAGGAACCATTGTGTAGAGATACTGACAGTTTACTGTCTTTTTAAGATCCAAAAGTGCAAGGCGTGTAGTTTCATAATAAGGATTTTCTTCGGACGGATTCTTGCAAAAAGCTTCAAATGCATCGCCATCAATAATTTGCATAGCTTTTTGAACAGCAGGAACACCATGTTCTGTACATACAGCAACACCTGTATTAACAATACTTACACCGGCAAATACAGCCATTACGGTGCAGGAAATTATAATAAATAATCCAAAAAATACTATAAAACGAGTTCTGAGTGAATGCATAAAAACACCTCACACTTAATTTTACAATATGAAAATCGGTTTTTCAACAAATTTAAACGTTCCTGACTGCGAAAGCCCTGTATATAAGGAAGGAGCTTTTTCACAAGTATTTTCTAAATAATAATTTTCTGCTATAATTTTTCTATGTATCGCTTATATGTAGAAAGAAGACCTGGTTTTGAAAACGAGGCAAAGAGCTATTTAGCACAGATTAATGGATTTTTGGGAATTTCTGGTGTAACTGGAGTTCGTTATTTTAACCGCTACGATATTGAAAATGTAAGTGATGAAGTTGCAAAGATTGCAGCAACACGCATTTTCTCTGAGCCACAGAGCGACTTTGTTTTTACAGAAAAGCTCCCAAAGAATAAAAGCTCAAATCAAATCATATGGGAATATCTTCCAGGACAATACGATCAGCGTGCCGATAGTGCAGAGCAGTGTATTTCCCTCCTGCGTGCAGGACTTAAAAATGTAAAGGTTAATTCAGAAGCTCCTGTTGTACGTTGTGCAAAAATCGTTCTTCTTGACGGAAAAATTTCTGATGCAGAACTTAAAAAAATCAAAGATTATCTTATAAACCCTGTAGATTCTCGTCTTACAGATGATAAAAAGCCTAAGACCTTAAAGATGACTGCCGAAAATCCGGCTGATATTCCTGTAGTTGAAGGCTTTATTAAAATGGATGATGATGCGCTTGAAGCCTACCGCAACAAGATGGGGCTTGCAATGGATCATCTTGATATTAAGTTCCTTCAGGATTACTTTAAGGGTGAAGGACGCGACCCTGTAGAAACAGAAATCCGGGTACTCGATACATACTGGTCTGACCACTGTCGTCATACTACTTTCTTAACAGAGCTCAAGGATATTAAAATTGAAGATGGTCCTTATGCTCCTCTCTTTAAAAAATCTCTTGAAAACTATACAAACATGCGTACAGAAATGTATGCCGGCCGAACCGATAAGCCTGTCTGCCTTATGGACATGGCTGTAATTGGAATGAAATATCTTAAAAAGCACGGAAAGCTTGAAGATATGGAAGTTTCTGAAGAAAACAATGCCTGTTCGGTTTATATAGACGTACATTATACTGCAGATGAAAATGGAAAGCCACTCGCTGCAGATGATCCAAAAGCAACAGAACGCTGGCTCATGATGTTCAAAAACGAAACTCATAACCATCCTACAGAAATTGAACCTTTTGGTGGAGCTGCAACTTGTCTTGGTGGTGCAATCCGTGACCCTCTTTCCGGCCGCAGCTGGGTTTACCAGTCAATGCGTATTACAGGTGCTGCAGATCCGACCGTTCCTTTGTCTGCAACAATGAAGGGTAAACTCCCTCAGATTAAGCTCTGCCGCGAAGCTGCCCAGGGCTTTAGTTCTTACGGAAACCAGATTGGTCTTACAACAGGACAGGTAGAAGAAATTTATCATCCTGGTTATGCCGCAAAAAGAATGGAGCTTGGTGCTGTAATTGCCGCTGCTCCTGTTGATACAGTTATCCGCGAACGTCCTGAACCGGGCGACATTATCATTTTGCTTGGTGGTGGAACCGGCCGCGACGGTATTGGTGG
>CAMNDY010000100.1 GCA_946535985.1 uncultured Treponema sp.
AAATGCTTTCTATCTGTTCCTGCGAATAACCTTTTGCCCAAAGAAATTCCTCAAAGTCCAGAGAATGCATTTCGTAGTCTTCTTTATAGCCCACGCTTACAGAAGTAATTTCTTCATAATTAATACCAAGCAGAGAGCCGGAACAGATAACATCGTATCGTCCGTCAATTTTAAAAAACTTAAGACAGGTTGCACAATCAGGGCAGGCTTGCAGTTCATCAAAAAGGATGAGGGTTTCGTGTGGAATAAATTTGAATGCGGGATTTATAAAAGATATTTCTTTAATTACATTTTCAGGTGAATACCCGGAAGAAAAAATCTTTACATATTGAGGCTCGTCAATAAAGTTAATTTCTACAAAGTTTTTATAATTTTCTGAAAAATGCTCAATAGAAGAAGTTTTACCAATCTGACGTGCCCCCTTTATAATAAGCGGCATTCTGTCCGGATTCTTCTTCCAATTAATAAGAAAATCATCTATTTTTCTTCTAAGTTTATATTCCATGCTATTATTTTAGCATTCTTTATCACATTTTTCCATCATTTTTAACAGCAAAAATCACATTTTTCCAAGCATTTTTAACGGTTTTATCACATTTTTCCATAAATACAGAGCATGCGCCTCACTACGTTATCGAGCGCTCCGGCTTTCGCCTGTGACCACACCTGCGGTGAGTTTTCGCTTTCGCTCACCCTTACAATCCCTCACGCTATTAAAGTTTTTTTTTACATTTGTTTATGGTTTTACACTTCCAGAGGAAACTTTACGTGAGGATTATTCAATGAACAGCAAAACTCACGTAAAGTTTAGTGATTTTTGAAATGTAAACTAATCATTCTACTGGAATTACGTGAGTTTATTCTAAAACAGTGTTAAACTCACGTAATTTCCAATTAAATGAACTGTTCGCTGCAAAAGTCAACTCTTTTTTTTGTAGCAATTACGTGAGTTTCTTCGATTTCTATGTAAAACTCACGTAAAACTCGCTCAGGGGAATATCCATATAAAAAAAATTACGTGAGTTTTATCTGATTTTGTGCAAAACTCACGTAAAATTGAAACTTACACGCGAAAAGACATCTGCGACAAAAATCGCGTGTATCACAATAAAACTTTACCTCTTATTTTTTCTTAACATCACTCATAAGCATTGAGCCGTCGGCAAAGTGAACTATTGTACAGTAGTAGGCCTTGGATGGGACTCCTTCGTAATTATCTGAACTGTAAGTATAGTTGTTGCTCTTAATTACTACACCGGTTTCCATGCCTTTGTTTTCCCAGATTTGCGGATTGTCTTTCGAAAGAAGTTTTGAGCAGTACATAGTGTGCGCAAAAGCCGGAGCATCGCAGAAAACCTGAATTCCGTTCTTACCGTCTATGATATTTTTGTTTTCACAGATAATTTTTGTAGCATCTGGATCAACAAGACCTTTGTGATAATCAGGGTACATGTATTCCACATCATAAAAACCACTAAAAGAAACGTATGACGAACTCTCACAGCTAACTATCTTAACCCATTTATCTTCAAATTTCGTTTTAGGGATTGTAACACCGTAATATCCATGTATATCTATATCTTCTTTCCAAATTCCATTATCAGAATCATATATATACATTATGCAGTTATCAAGAAGTGTATCAGCACATTTTAATCTATAACGATTACTATCATCAGTTTCAGAATTCAGCGTAAAACTAAATTCGGCCTTTTTCCCAAAAGTTTTATTCAGCACACCTTGATAATGAATTGCATAGTTTTGATTTTTATCCCATACAACTTCACAAAGCGTATAATATCCTTCTTCTAGACCATCAAAAGGGATTATATAGATTTCATCATCCAAATTAATATAAAGAGTCTTTTTATAATCTTTATAAATAGTTTGTAATTCCAACAAAGAAAATGGTGTATATTTAAACAAATTCCTATTTGAATTTGGAATTAAGTAATAGTCGATTTCAACTTTATTATCTTCTTCTCTTGTTAGCAGCCCTCCTTCATCCCGCGGAACAAAATATTCTATGTAATAATTTGGAGTATATTCATAAGGATATACGGGATGTTTTATACCATTAACTATTTCGGGTAAACTATGGTTAGAGACATTTGAAAAAACAGGAGAACTTACATCCTGAGTTAGATTAATTTCACAAGATTCTGTTGGTCCATAAAGATTTCCTTCCGGGTCCTTTGCTTCTATAAACAAATCATAAGAAGCAGGAGAAATTAGAGAAATGACAGGTTCATTGCTTAATGTAACTGTTGCAGTTTCTTTATTTTTACATTTAAAAGTATAAGAAACTCCAGTACAGTCATTTTCTGGATTTTGGTAATTATCTATAGAAACTTTTACAAGCCCTGTATTATGCATTTCTTCAAAAGACAGCGAAGGAGAAGAATCAATATATTTATTATCATTTATACCAGAAGAATTTGAATCATCAAATTCAACAGTACCATCTAGTACTTTATAATTACCAGATTGTTTAAACTTCATCTTACAAAGCTTGCTGCTCTTAGGCGAATACCATATATAGTCAAAGCCTGGATACTGGAACCCCAGCACAATATAAACATCGTAATTAATTCCAATTCCAATTCCACTATGCCTTTCTAAGCCTTGTTTGTGATTATTGAGATAAATACTACTAATAACTATTGGTTTAGCTGCTCCTTCCGTATAAAACAAATAATAGGTTACTATATCAAACTGTTCTTTTCTTAAAGTCTCTAGAACTTCGAAACCATACGGAATGATTTCAAATACAGGATCGTCTGTAGAATTTTGAAGATGAATACAGGATGCATCAAAATCTGGTTGAGGTGCCAAAGGTCTTATTGTTTCAAGTCTATTCCCTACATCATCAAGACCTACAATTTTAATGTATACCAGCTTAGAGGCATCTCTGGTAAAACTAAACTTTGTCTCTTCTTTTTCAGCTTTATATGGAAAAGAGTCTTGTGAATACCCCCAATAAACTTGCATATCATAATAAGAAACTAATTTTGTACTATTATTGATTACATAAAAAATATCCTTTAAATAATCGCTATCTATTGCAGGATGAGTTAATGTAACCTCATCCTCATTCATATCAGAAACTTCCCTAAAATCAACACTTAGTTGCTCATAGTTTTCCTTAAATTTTATATTCTCTTCATTAGTTTGCGTATCTTTAAGTACATAGAAGGTCTCTGTATTACTTGCCAGCTCCGAATAATCAAAAAGGGCAAGTTCAAGCTTTATAATTCCATCATACATAGAATTAATAGTGTAAATCGCTGTATAAAAATCGCCTTCTTTTGAGAAATCAATTAAATAAGTTCTCGGCGAGTCCATCGTTTCTGCATTCTCCAAGGATCTGTAATAAGTTTCTGTAACCTGAATCTTACTTACACCACTTCCAATATCTGACCCCTGGAGCTTCAAATAAACACTTCCGCTAACATGGTTCTGGCTATAGTCTCCGAAAGTATATCCGTCGTGTTCTGTAGTACTCCAGTTACCAAAATCTTTTTCACTAAGTTTTTTGTAATAAGGACTTTCTGTATCCGAAGTAGAATAAATTTCTGCGCTTGTAAGTACTGGCGCAATATTATCCAGTTTTTTATTTACACGGTAGGTATATGGCGCAAAGGATTCTAAAGCTTTTCCTTCTGTATCTTTTACCTGTGAAAGATTGATATTTACTATTATATCTTTTGTGTCAGAAAAATCCTTGTTTACAAGATATTTTCCCTTTACTGTCGGGATGTTCAGAACAGTGTTGTTCTGTGAAAAATATGGTGTTTCATAATAAGTGGCAAATGGATTTTGCGGGTGTGACTGATTATAAGAATTAAGTGTGCTTCCATAAATTGCAAGCTTTTCACCACTGGCATCTGTTATTGTAATGCATGAAAAATCACCAAAGGTTTGAGTATTAACGGCTTTGTTAAAGGTAATTTCAATTGTACTATCCTGGTCGCTTCCAAAAGATTCAAATGAAGGACTGATTGAACTGATTTTTGGAACAAGGAATGCATTTGCACTTACCTCAATATTTCCTTCTACCGGTGCAAGAATATGCATTTTTGTGTTTGTTGCAGCGGTATCATCTATTTTGATTTTATCATTGCTGACAGCTGCACCATTCTGGTCAACTATCTGCCAGACTGTAAACTGGTAACCATTTGCAAGATTAAATTTTAAGTCTACCGTGTCGCCGATATTATAGGTTACTGTAGGATTCTGATTTATTGAACCGGAATTAGCAGTAGCAGTACTGTAATTTGCAGTTACTGTTTTTGTTGTGGTAGAATTTACCTGGTATTCAAACATAAAAGACTGATTCAGATTTATAGTAATATCTCTGTCTTTATAATAAAAGCTTTGTGGCATTGTAACAGAAACTGTTTTAATTTCATTTTCTGTAACATTAAGATATTTTGTATTTGCAATAATGATTTTATTACCATTTACTGAACGGTTTTCGAAATAGTCGTCTACCGGAGTACCGTTTAGTTTTACTGAAATGTTGTTTAAGAATTCCGGTGTACTACAGCTTGAATCAACCAGTTTGCTTAAGGTTATTGTAATATCAGAATCTTTGTTGTTGATTTGACCATTAGGAGTCATTTCAGTTACAAACAGTTTCATACTGGCATCTGCAACGACCTTAATTCCCTGTACTTCTGCATTTACATTGAGCGTTGTAGTAAGAGCAGACGGTTTATCTATTGTAACAGGCGCATTTATATCATTTGTGATATCAGTCTTTTGAGCATCATAAATTTTCCAGCCGTTGAACTGAAAGTTTTCATCAAGAGCAAAGGCAAGGTCTATGCGTTCGCCGAGAGAATAAGAATTACCCTGGCGTGGACCTTTTGTTATTGTGCCCGAACCGGTATTGCTTGTAGTGAATGTAATTATTGTTTGTTCGTTTGTTGTTTCATCAATTTTATAATTAAAGCTTTTGCCGTTTCCGCCGTAATAAACTTTTGTATGGGCTTCGTCTTCAAGCTCGTAATAAAAATCTGCCGGTATTGTAACTGTAACTGTTTTTGTCTGATTTACAGGAACGTCCAGCATATTTGAAGGATCTGCATTAAAGGTTACTGTTCCACCTGCTATTGAAGGAGCAAGGAAGCTTGATTTTACAGGATTTCCGGCAATTGCAATGTTTATGTTTTCCATCTGGGCACGGCCGGCTTCATCATCTGGAAGATTTTGTGTAAAGGTTATTTGAATCGGGGTGTTTTTACTCACTGATGCTACAGCGCCGCCTGTTACAGGACTAAAGCCATTTTCAACAATACGAGGACGCGGCGCACAAACAGCCTTTACCTGACTGGACTGAGTTCCACTTGTTTTTTCAATAACGGTGATTGTTGTGTCGGGGTTTGCAGGATCTTTTATTTTGAGGATGGAAGAATCATAATCCCATTTTATAAACTGATAGTCTGAGTTTGGTGTAAAAAGAAGGTCTATTGTCTGGCCTACGGAATAGCTGCCAGAAACTGCATTGAGGAGGCCTTCGCCAGTCCCTGCTGTAAAATTAATTGAGGCCTTTTCATCGGAAGCATCTACAATTACATAACGCCAGGTCTTTTCGGCAGACATGGAAACTCCGGTAATATCGCTTATGCCATTTTTAAGGGTAACTATAATGGTCTTAGAAGTTTCGCCTGTTGCAAAAGGGATGCGGTTTAATTTGTTTGCTTCTATTGTAAGATATTTGCCGTCGATTGCGGGAGCTTGAAAATGCCGGGCAACAGAAAGTCCGTCGGCAGTTGTGATTGAAAGGTTTTTAAAATAGGTCTGACCTTCTAAAGTATAGGCATAAATCTGATTGTTTGAATCGTAAACAGGTTCTGCAGCCTGAGGCAGTTCTGAAGCAGCAAAAATAAAGCTGGCCGGAGAAAGCTCCTTTGTAAACTCAACGTATATTAAACGATTCCAGCCTACTCCATTTTGATTATACTGAGGACTTGGTTCACCGGAAACTGCAATGCGGCTTGTACACTGAGGAATTATTTGCAGAGGAATTTTATCATTTGTGATTTTGACTTTTGTTTTAGGAGAAGCAGCGTCTGCAAAAATTACACCGTCTGTTATTGTCTGATCTGGATTTTCTTTGGAAACAGCAATCCATTTTTCAAAGCTGTAGCCTTGGGCTTCTGAAAAACTTATTTCAAACTCATAACCCTGTTTGGCTATATGATTGCCTGAAGGAAGTGTTGAACCGGTATTTACCTGACTTTGTACTAATACCGTTATTTCTTTTGCGTTGTTATAGGCAATGGCATCTTCAATTTCTTTTTTTACCTGGCTGGCATTAAGAAAATTGTCGCAGGAGGTAAAACTAGTTAACGCGGCAAGCCCCCCCCCCTAACAAAAGTATAGTAGTTACAAAGCTTTTGAACAGACGATTTTTCATAATTCCTCCGATTTTTTTAGTCATAAAATTATATATTATTGAAGGAGGAATGTATAGATTATGGCCCTTCGACAGGCTCAGGGACCGCGGGGTGTTACTCAGGAACCGCGGAGTGTTGCTCAGGGACCGCGTGATGTTGATCAGGGGCCGAATAACAATTACCGTTCAAAAACCTTACGCCCGCTAAGGAAGAGTCCTTTTACTTTACCAGTCAATTCCTTTCCTTCAAAAGGAGTAGCCTTACCCTTTGAACAGAAAAGCCTTGAGTCAACAATCCAGTCTTCATCGGGGTCAACAAGTGCAAGGTCAGCAGAATAGCCTGTTTTTAAAAGTCCCTTTGTAAGCCCAAGAATACGGGCAGGATTTGCAGACATCAGTTGGCTCAATTTCTGGGGTTTAAAATTATTCTGTTTTACTAAGACAGTATTACAAACAGCATAGGCAGTTTCGAGCCCCGTAAATCCTGGACTACCGGCAACCTTGTCTTCCATTGTATGGGGTGCATGATCTGTAGAAATTACATCAATAGTTCCGTCACGAAGACATTCAATCAAAAGCTCGCGGTCCTCCTCTGCTCTCAAAGGAGGATTTACAAGAGCACGAATCAAAGGCTCTTCTGTACCGGCAAGCGCAATATGATGCGGAGTTGCTTCTGCAGTAATCACAAAACCTTCAGGCAAAGAATCATCATTTGCCTTGTCATATTTTGCATTATAAATCTGATCCAAAACGTTTCTTGTACTTGCGTGGGCAATATGAATATGACAGCCGGCCTCTTTTGCAAGAAGGATATTTCTGGCAGTAGCAGTATCTTCGGCAAGACGAAGCAAATCATTTGCCTTTGTCAGATTCAAATCAATCTGTTCTATGGCAGCCTGTTCTACATCATCGGGATTATAATTTTCGTCGGAAGAACCCCAGGCATTAAGACCAATAGCCTTCATTATATTAAGCGCATTCTGGCGGAAAGGTTTAGCCTGCTCCCCAAGCGCAAGATCTTCACAGTGACAGCTTACAATCAAGCCCTTCTCTGCAGCTTTTTTCATGCCTTCAAGCAT
>CAMNDY010000101.1 GCA_946535985.1 uncultured Treponema sp.
ATTATTGATGAATTTACAGGTCGTGTTCTTGAAGGCCGCCGCTATTCAGATGGACTTCATCAGGCTATTGAAGCAAAAGAGCATATCAGAATTAAGCAGCGCAACAGAACAATGGCTACCATTACCTTCCAGAACTTCTTCCGTATGTACGATAAGCTTTCTGGTATGACCGGTACAGCCGCAACAGAAGCAGTTGAATTTAACAAAATTTACGGACTTGATGTAGTTGCCATTCCAACGAACCTTCCTGTTGCACGTAAAGATGAAAACGATGAAGTTTACCTGAACGAGCAGGATAAATGGGAAGCAATTGCCCGCGAAATTAAAACTGCTCACGATAGAGGTCAGCCTGTGCTTGTAGGTACAGTCTCTGTTGAAAAATCAGAGATTCTTGATGCCTTGCTTACCCGCAAAGGTATCCGCCACGAAGTATTGAATGCTAAAAACCATGCACGCGAAGCTTTAATTATTGCCGAAGCCGGTGCAAAAGGTGCCGTAACAATTGCAACAAACATGGCCGGTCGTGGTACAGATATTAAACTTGGTGGTAACCCTGAATTCCGTGCAAGAAAACGTGCCGGTACAAATGCAACCGAAGAACAGTACAAGGCAGCACTTGAAATTGAAAAGGAAAACTGGAAAAAAGATTACGAAGAAGTAAAGGCTCTTGGAGGTCTTTATGTAATTGGTTCTGAACGCCATGAATCGCGCCGTATTGATAATCAGTTACGAGGACGTTCCGGACGACAAGGTGACCCAGGACGCTCAAAGTTCTTTATTTCTATGGATGATGACCTTATGCGCCTTTTTGGTGGTGAAAAGATGAAGGTTATGATGAGCCGCATTGGTATGCAGCCCGGAGAACCAATTGACCACCCATGGCTCAACAAAGGTATTGAAAATGCCCAGAAGAAAGTAGAAGACCGCAACTTTGAAATTCGTAAACATTTGCTCGACTATGATGATGTTTTGAACGAACAGCGTTCTGTTATTTACGAACAGAGAGATCAGCTTCTTGCAGATGACAACCTTTCTGAACGCGTAATGAATAACGCAAAAGACTTAGTTAATGATTTGTTCGACGAATATGAAGCTGCAAGCAAGAGAAATAAGCATGACAATACACCGTTGGCAGAGCTTAATGAAGCAATAAGAAGTAATTTTGGCCTTCAGCTGCCTGCAGAACGAATGACACGCGATGCAGTAATCGCAGAGCTTCAGAATGATATTACCGAAAAAGAATCACTTGCAGGTAAGGAAAACTTTAATATGTTTATCCGCTACCAGTATGTTCAGATTATTGACCGCAAATGGCTTGACCAGCTTGAAACTCTTGAAGGATTACGAGAGGCTGTAAGTCTTCGTTCTTACGGTTCAAAAAATCCTCTTACAGAATATAAGATTGACGGCTTTAATATTTTTGATGAAATGATGTCTTCTATCCGTAATTCTGTAATGTCCCGCGTATTCAAGGTTAAGATTCAGCTTAGTCCTGAAGCTGCAGAACACCGCAGAAGAATGCTCGAAGCACAGAATAATCAGATGAACGCACAGCATTCAGATGCCCAGCAGTTTGGTGCCGCAGTTCAGGCAAATACAGCAGAAAGAACAGCCCAGTCTGCCTTTAGTGGAGACACTGCAAGAAGACAGGCCGCAAGTGGAGCTATGCAGCAGCGTACACAAAGTGCAAATGCAACAGTACGCCGCACAATGCCAAAGGTTGGACGAAACGATCCATGTCCTTGCGGAAGTGGTAAGAAATATAAGAATTGTTGTGGCAGATAAATAGATTATCGGGCTTGATATAAATGTCATTATCGGGCTTGACCCGATAATCCATTTTTATCTTGGCTGCACCAGCCCTCTTCTGTTTCCCGGCCAGAAGCGATAACTTGGTTTTCCAATAATCAGACGTTTATTTACGTAATGAGGATCCATCATAGAATTATATTTTAATGATAATGGATCGTCTTTTGTAAGATCTGCTTCTTTTACAGAATTTGAATGGCGGAAATCAAGAGAATTAAAGCGGTTATCTCCCATCATAAAATAACAATCTTCCGGAATGTACTGAGCTTCACCAGCTTCATTATTTGCAGGGAATACAGGCATATTTCTTGAATCCAAAAGTCCTCTTATATACCAGTCCAGCATTAAAACATCCTGCAATACATCATTAATAACCTGATCTCCAGAAATATCAGCCATTGATATATTGCTTCTGATAAGCTGGGCAGAACGAACAATTAATTCGCCGTAACACATTTTTGTCATAACGTTGAGGCGGAAATTACTTTCTGCATAAATATCGCGGTTATTGTCCTTGCCATCAATCCATGAAGTCATAAAAAGCTTAAACCATTCAAGACCTTCAGAAGTATTCATAATTTCTCTTGCAGTATCAATAAAAGTCATTCCTTTGAATAAATCATATTCATTCAAAGAATCAGGCTTGGCGAATGAACCAGATGTATTTGCAGCAAAAGAAAGATTCTGCATGCTTCGAACAAGTTCCTTTGCACGGAAAGCGGCACTATTAAGGTCGTAATTTCTTCGCTTTTCTTCAAGATTAACCATTGCTTCGTAATTTTCTGCACCAGACTGAACAACTGTAGAAAGATTAGATCGGTTTCTGTTGATTTCATAAGAAGAAAGTGGAAGTGTTTCTACTTTAGTTAAAATACTGTTGTGCAATTTTGATAAATCCCAGCAGGCATATTTTGCATCTTCCTGAACAGGTGTAAAGACATCATTATCCTTTGTTCGTCTGTATAAAACGCCATCCTGCATAACAAGCTGTTCACCAGGTATACCACAGACACGTTTTACAAGCGGATCATATTTAGGATTTCCATTTTCATCTGTATTCATGTTTACTGCCATAAAAGTGAGCATGTAAACCAGCTGGGAAGTAACTGTTTTTATTTCTGACTGTCTGTCAATTTTATAATGAGGATTTCTTACAACTACAATATTTCCTCTTTTATATTTTGTAAAATCATTTAATCCAATTTCTGTAAGGGGGAATTTTGGTCCACAATTAAGTTTTGTTACAAAAACACGATCCTTTACAAGAAAGGTTGGAACCATAGATTCAGAAGGAATTACATAAAGCTGCATAAGGAAAATCTGAACAAGCAAAACCATAAATACAGCCTGAACAAGAGCGTCAATCCAGTCTACAATTTCAAATAAAACCCATCTTGCTCCATGAAGTTTTGGCTTTTTTGTATATGGGACATTCCAGTTTTCGGTAGTTTTTACAATGCGTTTTTCGTTCATACACCATGATAAAACAAGTGAAAAAACAAAAACAAAGCACCATAAAATTACAGTTACAACATCGTACCAATAAGGAAGGCCAAACTTTCCGGCCCGTCTTACAATAAAAGAGAATAATAAAACAAAAGGAAGATATTGTGTAAGACGCAGAATTACAGGAATACGTTTTGCATCTTTTTTAAGGATGACTTTGAAAAAGCAAAAATATACAGTGATTGCAGTATAAATGGCTGCAAGAGGAAGTGCTAAGAGCGAAATATCTGCATGATAACTAAACGAAAATAAGGTGAAAAGTAATGCAGAAACTAATTCAATATAAACATAAATTGAAAAACGAAGTGATTTTTTATTGTTATCTTTTGCCATAATATAAATATAACAAATTTCAGGATTTTGTGTTACTGTTTTGAAAAAATAATGTTAAAAAATTTTGTTTTAATTGTTGGGCAAGAATTTCGGGGGCTTCATTTCTTATCTGGCAAAAGGCTTCGAAGATTTTTTTAATTTCAAGTGGATTTGTGTGACTTTCGCCTTTTAGGAATTGCCAGGGGGCGTCGGTTTCTGTCAGTAAAACATCGGCAGGAAGATCTCGCACACAGGCAATAACTTTTTTATTATTGTTCATAACCTGTTTTCCAAAGCTGAAAAATCCATTTATTCCACGGTTTAAAAGAGATTTTGCTTCGATTGGAGTTCCCATAAAAGAATGAAAAAGAACTGCAGGAAGTTTTTTTAGCTGCTTACTGTATTCAAAAAGTTTTTCGTTTGCTTTGCGGCAATGGATTACAAGAGGAAGATTATATTGCCAGGCAAGATCCAGCTGAATGTTGAACATTTCTTCCTGAGTGGCAGCCTGATCCCGAAAGTCTTGAGTAAAATAGTCAAAACCTGCTTCTCCTATTGCGTGGAGTTTTTTTTCTTTTAAAAGCTGCTCCAGAAAATCGGCATTAGTTTTAATATCTATATGTCCTGCACTTTGCGGATGAAGCCCATAGGATAGAATTATTTGGGGTCCCTGAGCCAACCGTGGTCCCTGAGCGAACTGCGGTCCCTGAGCTTGTCGAAGGGGTCGAAGAACTTCCCCTTCAAGAAATTTCTCCCCGATTTCCCATTCCTCTATTGAATGAAAGCATGAACAACCTATCCAATTTTTCTCTAAGAAAGATTGTCGAGTCAAGCCCGACAATGACACCGGGTGTGCAGACAATGACATCGGGGGTGCAGACAATGACATCGGGGGTGCAGACAATGACAAATCAGAACTTGTGTCATTCCCGGGCTTGACCCGGGAATCTCTATTTAAATCCAGACAATCCGCCAGATGAAAATGCGCATCAAAATAAAAAATATTTTTATTTTTTTCTAACATATTTTTTATTATATCCGAAAATAAAGTATAGTGAATATCATTTTTTGGGGGAAATAAAAATGAAAAGTTACACACTTAAAAGCATTGGTAAAACTTCGGACTATATGACAATCGTTCGCGAAATGGAAGACGGATTCGTTGTAAAAATCTTCCGTGATATGGACGGTTATGAAGATATTAAAACAGATTACATCAGCAAGGAGCTCTTTGACAGCTGCATCCGTACAGGCTATCTTACAGAAATCAAAGAGAAAGTTGCTGTAGGAGCATAAAAGCTTCTTCTATTCTGGCTTTTTTATCCTGATTTTTAGAAAGCCAATGGATTTCCACACCTTTTTTTTCCATCATCCGAAACCAGGTTTCCTGCCTTTTGGCAAACTGGCGGATGGCAATGAACAGTTCTTCATAGAGCTGTTCTTTTGTTTTTAAATCACCCTTCAAAAATAATGAACAGTAGCGGTACTCAAGACCAAGTTTTTCCAGGCGCTCCCAGGAGATTCCGCTATCGTGAATTGACTGCACTTCTTCCAGCATGCCATTGTCCAGGCGCTCACGCAGGCGGATAGAAATATTTTCCCAGACCTGTGGACGTTCAAGAGTTGTTCCTATAATGAATGGCTTAATTTCCGGGCGGTCAATGCTTGTCGTGTCATAGCCGGCCTTTTTTGCCTCTATAATTTCAAGGGCTTTGATTACCCGATCTTTTTCCTGCAGGTCGTTTTTTGTATGAAGGTCCGGCTGGAGTTCAAGCAGGCGGGCAGCAAGTTCTGGTAACGGAGTTGCTTCAAGCCTGGCGTGAAGTTGGGGATTTTCAGGGAGATTTACAAGCTGGTAGTCGCGTACAATTGCATCTATGTACATGCCGGTGCCGCCAACTACTACGGGGAGCTTTCCCATGCTTTGAATATCCTTGAAAGCCCGATAAAAATCCTGCTGGTAGTTGTAGACAGTGTATTCAGCCGGCAGGTCTATGATATCAATTAAGTGATATGGGATGAGCTGGCCGTCAAGGGTGTATTCGTCTAAGTCTTTGCCCGAGCCAATGTCTAAGTGGCGGTAGGTTTGTCGGGAATCTGCAGAAATAATTTCGCCGTTAAAGTGATGAGCAATAGCAACACCAATGGAGGTTTTGCCAACCGCAGTAGGACCAAGAACTATTACACAGTTATAATCAGACTTTTTAGAGGACACGGCACACCACACATTTCAAATATTCAGATTTAGGATATCCTAAGAGAACCGGATGATCCGGCCCTGCCCCAAACTTTTCCAGAATCTGAATCTTTTTATGACTGTCCATTGCCGCATGCATGAGCATATCGCAGAACATTTTGCTTTCCATAAAATAAGAACAGGAACAGGTTACCAGGATTCCACCCTTTTTGAGCAGGCGCATGGCACGCAGGTTTATTTCCTTGTAACCGCCATAGGCCTTTTCAATTGCTTTTGCAGATTTTGTAAAGGCAGGAGGATCAAGAATGATAACATCAAATCTTTCTTCTGCTGCTTCGTATTGTTTGAGCAGGTCAAAAACATCGGCACAGACAGCTTTCATTTTTTCGCCGGCCTTGTTGAGTTCAATGTTATGATTTACCATTTCAACAGCTTCGGGGCTGATATCTACAGAAATAACTTCGCGGGCTCCTGCTTTATAGGCGTTGAGTCCAAAGGCACCTGTGTGGGTAAAGGTATCTAAAACCCGCTTGCCATGACAAAATCGCGCAGCAGCCTTGCGGTTGAATTTCTGGTCCAGAAAGTAGCCCGTTTTCTGCCCGTTTACAATGTCCACTCCAAGCTTTATGCCGTTTTCTATGATTGTAATCTTACCATCGTCAATGCCCTGTGGTCCCTGAGGCTCTCGAAGGGCCACTTCAAAATTGTCACTCTCCAAATCCAACCATCCGACAACTTCCGGCAAACCTTCCTTCTGCCTTACTGCCCCATCCGACCTTTCAAAAATTGCATCAGGCTTAGCACATTTAATCAAAGCAGAAAGAATCTCTTTACGAAAAATATCACAGCTCATAGAAAGAAACTGAATAAGCAGAATCACATTTCCCGACTCGTCACAAAAACGCTCGCAGATAAGACCCGGAATCAAATCAGCCTCACCAAAAATCAGACGGTAAGAATCCTGTTCAGAATAATAAAGCCGGCGCATATTGTAAGCATCAAAAACTTTTTTTTCATAATAGGCAAAGGTGTCTGCCATAATAAGGTCTGCATGCTCATTGCCAATCAGGCGCACAGTGATTTTAGAATTTTTATTAAAAACCCCAGTCCCCAAAAATCCGCCGGCCTTAGAAAAAACTTCGACAATACTTCCATTTGCAAGCGAACATTCTGCCAGCGTCTGGTTTTTCCATTCAGACTTTTCATCAGCTCTATGCTTAAAGTAGGAAACCTCATTATCAAAAACCCAAGGCATCCCCTGCAAAATTTCCTTCTCTTCATTCTTATTCAAAAAAACTCGTGGATAATTGTTAGCACTCATGAAGGTATTTTAGCAGAAAGGAAGGGTTTTGTCATTCTGTATCATTGCGAGGAGCGTCAGTGCCCATGTCATATAGCTATGATTTAGTTGATGCAAGAAATATGGTACTCTAAGTCTGACG
>CAMNDY010000102.1 GCA_946535985.1 uncultured Treponema sp.
TAACATTTGGTTTTATAGGTGTATTCGATGCAGGGAAAGGGTTTTTCAAGCAATTCGATGTTTATTTATTTTTTTCCTTCCTAGATATAAAAGCTGCCGATTTTCTCCTTTTTCGGCAGCTTTTTCTTTTTAAATAAAATTAGTCCACAAGTGTTCTTCGGTTTTGGGAAGGCCATATTTTTCTTTACCCAGGGCAATCGATTTAATTAAAAAACTCATATTTCGGGCAAGAACGCGGAGAACCTGCATTCCTTCCTGATCTTGAACAGCTTCACCGGGAGCGCCTCCGTGAATATTATTCCAGTATTGGCTTGAAGCTACAGGCATGCCGCTTATTGTATAAAATTTGTTCAAGACATCAAAAGAAGCAGTAGTTCCTCCTCTGCGGGCACAAACAAAGCCTGCACCGACCTTCATTGTTTTATCAAAATGACTGCTGTAAAAAAGCCTTTGCAAAAATGCCTGGACTGTTGCATTTGGAGCCGAATAATAAACAGGAGAACCTACTACAAGACCGTCAGCTTTTTCAAATTTTGCAGCAACTTCGTTTACTGCATCATCAAAAACACAGTGGCCTGTTTTGCTGCATTGATTACAGGCAATACAACCACGAATATCCTTGTTTCCAATATTTATTATCTCTGTTTCTATGCCTTCCTGAGTAAAAATTTGCTGCATTTCCTGCAATCCCAGTAGTGTGTTGCTTTTTGGACGGGGACTTCCGTTTATTAATAATACCTTCATAAAAAACTCCTTATAATTAAACTAAAATAATTACAAGGAGTTTTCAAGAGTCTCGTAATGGCGGGAAAACTTTGATATAATTATTTCATGACTCTCTATCAGATTGTGTCATTGGTAATAATCCTCGTCTTTTCTATAATTCTCTCTGTGCAGGATATTAAACGCCTGCAAGTAGGGATTTTTATTCAGTGGGCTTCAATTTTTTGCGCGCTCACCTGTCATATTATTTTTGCACGAAACGAAATGTGGATTTTTATAATTTCAAGCATGATTCTTGGAAGCATCTATTTTGCTATTCGTAAAATTACAAAAGAAAAACTTGGCCCTGGCGACGTGTGGTTCGGTTTTTTTCAGGGGCTCTTCCTTTATCCCAAAATGCTCTGGATTTGTTTTGCAATTGAGACTCTTCTTGCTTTATGTATTGAAAACAAAAAAATTGGTCACAAAAAGTTTCCTTTTATTCCATATATGTCGGCAGGACTTGCCGGTACATATCTGATTCAATTTTTCTTCTAGCAGGAGTTTTAGAATTAGAAAAGAATTTATTTTTTTTCTAAAACAAAAAGATATTCCGAAACATGGATATCGCGGTTCTGTAAATTTCTGCTTCCACGAAAAGTGTTGTATGTAATTTCCACTGTTTTTAATTTGCCGTATTTTTTGAGCATCTGAGACATCTGATCAAAAGTTATAAAGCCTTCGGAATTATAAGAGACAATTACAAACTTTGCCTGCAGCTCAGAAATGATTTTTTCCATTGCTTCGAGTGCTGAATAAGGCTTGTTAAATACAGAACGGTTCCAGCCCTGCGTAATGCCGCTGACTTTACTTATTTCTACATCAAGTTTGTTTTTTAAAATGAGGTTCAGCATAAAATAATTTGAACCATAAGGATGCTGGTTATAGGGCGGGTCAAGATAGGCAATATCAAGAGCCTTCAATTGGCCGGCAAGCTCCACAGCGTCTTTCTGATAAACCTCGAGTTCCGATTCAAAATTACTGAAGACAGGTTTTTTTAATTCAATTTTTCCAAGAATGCGGGTGAGGGCATCTTTCCCTGAAGCTCCAAAGCATCCAATACCGGTGTTCTTATCTTTGTAAAATCCTTTGAAAACTCCGCTTGTGTTTACGTGGATTGAAGCTTCTGTAATGAGCGGGGCCAGAAAAAACTTTTTCATTTCGTCTTCGCTTACAATTTCATCTATCAGCCGTCGGTAGGTATCGAGCAAAAGAGCATTCTGGTGAGTATAAAAAACACGTTCTCCTTTCTGGATTTTTTCGTCATTTTGCGGTGCGTAATTTTTTGTAATGATTCCCTTATATTTTTTCTTTGAACAGGAGTCCTGAATCTGTTCATAAAGCTTTTCATATTTTGCATGCGGGAAATCTTTTTTATTGATCAGGTAACAGCTGTTAATTACGGCAGAATAATTTTCAAGGTCATTTACAATTAATTTTGAAGAATGACTTTTTAGCATACGGGCAACAATCCCCGAGCCTGCAAATAAATCGGCACAAACGAGTTTATCTTTTTTAAGTTTCGCAGCAATTTCTTTTACCTGGGCTTCTATACTTCCAATCAGGCTTCTTTTGTTGCCAATGTAGGTGATTATTTGTGTAGAAAGAAAATTCTTGTCTTCTTCAATTATGCCGTTCATAAAAATCCCAGGGGTTAATTGTGATTTTTATAATAGCATAAAAAAGCCACATAAACAATAAAATCTATGAGGCTGTAATCTTTCATTCACAGGCTTAACTTGGACTAGTGATTGTTTTAAAATTACAGTAAAATTAATATATGAATCAAAATAAACCACTCCCGCCATGGGCAAATATTATTCCCAAAGATGCTTTTATTTCTTATTCGCCAACATATAAGGTAGGTGAATACTTTGACCGTTTCCACAAAGAATCATTCAAGCCGGCCGATTTTGCTGACCTTACTTATTATTTTTACGATCCAAGCGAACATGGTTTTCCAAAAGATAAAACTTATCCGCTTATCACTTTTTTGCATGGAGCTTCAAATGCGCTCGAAGGCGATGTCTGCATTAATTATGCCGGTGGAGAATTTTACGCAAAGGACCAATACCAGAAAGCTTTAGGCGGAGCATATCTGCTTATTCCTCTTGCAAATGAATATCGTGATGAAGAGGGTAGAGTTAAAGGCGGTTGGGGCGAAATTCCTGTAAATGTCCTTTACGAATTAATTGATTCTTTTATTAAAAGAAAAATGGACGGACGTATTTCAAAAAATATCCTCATAGGAAATTCTTCGGGCGCCTGGATGACCTTTAATATGGGTAATAACTATGCCTGGTTTTTTGATGCTCTTATTCCGGTTGGAGCGGGTGAAATTCCGGATGACAAAATGCTTGATTTATACGACAAAGAAAACGTCAGCTTGTTTTATGCAATAGGCAAACACGACGAATTAAATGATTTTGAAACTCTGGTTGCTCCCCGCCTTGAAAGACTTAAAGCCATGAAAAACTGTTTTATTTATACGCCGGAATGGGTTCAGAACGGAGACAAAGGAATTGCGTCAATCAATTTTGGTTTTGAAATGGGGCAGCATTGCCTTGTAAATCCAATGCACTGTAACTTAATGTTCGATGACGGAACTCCTATGGAGCCTCGTCTTCCCAATGGTGTTACAGGCTGGATTGCCAGTCTCTGATTTTTTTCAATATCACATTACTACAGTCTGAACAAGTGCAGAAATTGCCGGGTCCGAAAAATCTTCTGTCTGAGCCATATTAAAAATCTCTTCCGGACTATATTTTGATTCCGGGTAAACGACTACAAGAGCCTTGTCATTGTTCTGCAAAAAGTTTTTCTCACCCCATTGAGTGTAACGTGTGGCTCCAATAGAAACCATGATTTTTTCTGGCCGGCCTGCCGCAATAAGATAGCTGTGAATATTTTCTGCAGGACCTTCATTCTTCTGATCATTGAATTTTTCCAGCATCCAGTCTGTGAGTTTTTTGTAGATGTAGCTGTAATCACGTACAGCACTATTTTCTCCGTAAGCATAAACCTTCTTGTCGCGGATTAAAAAGCTTGCAATGCGGTAGTCATCAAAAATACAGCCTGTATCAAAAGCGTCTGCTGCAATTTGATTTGCAGAAAATCCTTTTGAACATGGGCCCCAGTTCTTTTTCTCGCTGATTTTTTTTGCGCCCTGTTTTCGGATTGAGCAGTCATTAGAAGCTCCAAAAGAAAGGGGTTTAAGAGAGGTGAGGGAGTCGCCCTGCCATGTTGCAGCAAAAATTACAGCACATTCCGGTTCAATTTGAAGTTTTTCTTCGTTTTTTGGAAAGATGATTTTTTGCGAATCAAAGGGATATTTTGTGAGAAAGGCAGGAACTGTTTCTACTGAAGTGTTGCCTTCTGCCCCGGTATTTTTGATTGGAATAAAAGTCGGGAAAATTGCTTTTGGAGCATTAACTTCTTTTGTTTTTATATTTTTAAAATCAAGAGCTTCTCCCGCCTGTTCCAGATGACCTGTAAAATTTCCCGCAACTCCAAAGCAGGGGATATCAGTTGAGTCGTAAAAGTTAGTCATAAAATGTCTCCAGTAAAATTATATTATCTCTTAAAAAAAATCCCGCTGTTGCAAAAGCACCATTTAGTTGTGGTTCCGTCAATAAAATTCTTTCGGGCTTCTTCTTTACCGCGGCCAGGATCAAGTGTATATAAAGTTCCGTTTTTCCAGTAAGTAAGAACATAGTGCAGGGGATTACTCATAGGAGATGCCAGATCAACATTCTGTCTTGGAACAAGAATTTCAATAACATATTCATCCTTGTCAAGTGCAGTTTCAATGTCGCTTATATCATCAAACATAGAAGCATCGGCTCCTACAGCTGTAAAAAGCATCTGCATAAGTTTTTCACCGGGCAGCTGAGGGTTGGTAAGCTTCATTTTAAAAGTAACCCCACTGGCATAAGGCGCAATTTCCCTCATGATTTTAAAAGGATCACTATAGTCTCCAAAGCCTGCCGAACGGTCAAACTTAATTTTTTTATAAAATTCCTTTGCAGTTTTTTCAACATCCTCACCAGAAATCTGTTTAGTCTCTGCCAGATAATAAGCCATAGAAAAAGCCCCGCAAGCATTCCGCGACCAGGCATTATCCTTTTGTGTTACATATGGTTGGGCTGAGTTTGTTTTATCACAACCTGCCAGTAAAATTAATGAAGTCAAAATCATAATCAATACTTTTCCACTTGTTTTCATTTTTATCCTCAAGGGTATTATAAAAAAAGATATTAAATAAGGAAAGGGTTTTTATATCTTTGTCCATTTTATAAAGAAGAGATAAAAGGAGATAAAAAAAGACTGTTTTGCTTTGCAAAACAGTCTTTTTTCTTTTATTGAACACCGGTGAAAAACGCTGCGCCACTGCTCGCCTTTTTCACCTACACACATGGGCCATCTTGGACTTGAACCCGCTCAAATCGGAAAGCCGTTAAAAAACGAACCACTGGTTTGTTTTAGGCTTATCCTTAAACCGCGCGCGAGCAGATTTATCTGCGAGCCAGAAATAAAAAAGGATTTCCCCAAAAGAAGAAATCCTTAAACCACATGGGCCATCTTGGACTTGAACCAAATCCTTATAATTCGTAGCCCATATTAATCGATATATACTGTATTTTAACCCCTTTTCTGGAGTTTATCAACGGTATATATCGTTATTTATAGTCTTAACAAATCACTTTACATATGATTTTTGAAAAGACTTAACATTTTACTTAACATTTTTTTGTAAGCAAAATGTCCAAACTGTTTTATAAAGTGAAAAACCTGCCTTGCACTTGCAAAACAGGTTCTAGTGGGCCATGTTAGACTTGAACTAACGACCAAAGGATTATGAGTCCTCTGCTCTAACCACTGAGCTAATGGCCCGAATAAGTAGATACTATCATAATTTGGGGGGATTGGCAATATAGGGGAATTTAGAGAAAGTTCAGTATTTAATCCAAATTATAAGTAAACCTACATCCAGGATAATTGCTACATCCTAAGAATTTGCCATATTTACCATTTCGTTCCACGAGCTTGCCACCGCACTTTGGGCATATTCCTTGTTGAATTTTCAGATCCTTGTACCAGACATTTCCTTTTATCTGAGAAACATGTGCTTTCTTTTCTTCTTTTGTGTATTCTGTTGTACTAGAAAGCTTTGCAGCATATTTAGCAATTTCGGAAATATTCAACATAGGATTCTGATAACCCAGAATACAACTTCTTAGATTTTTGAAATTGATAACCTTTTTAGAAGATTGAACTTTAATTTCTGCCTGATTCGAAAATGCAATTATTGGAATAAACACACTTTGATTTGTAATTTCCAAAACTTCCATAAGCGCTTTTACATGAGCAAAATTCTGTTTCAAAGGATTTCTGAACTTATATTTATTCCCATAAACATTCTTAGTCCATTCTTCAGAATGTTCGCTGCCATAAATCCAGCCGGAATAATTCTTTGTTTCAATTACAAATATGCCGTATTCAGATAAAACAACGTGGTCAATTTGTGTTGTTCCGTGCGAAGTTTTTAATAAAAGGTCATTGACAACCTTGTATTTATCTTCTGGAAGTTTAGACAGGATTCTTGAAACTTTATTTTCGCCTGCTTGCCCCCTTCTGGCTGGCATTGTTATGCCTAACCAGATAATAAATGAGAAAAATAGAATTGCTCCGAATGCTATCAGGATGAACATTATAATTACAACTCCCAAAAAAACTCTTTATGTTTATTATACCACATAATTATGAACATTTAGAGGTATTTATGACATACGGTTACATTCGCGTAAGCACCGACAAACAAACTGTCGAAAATCAAAGATTTGAAATTAATACATTTTGTCAGAAGCATGATCTACATATTGATGGATGGATAGAGGAAACAATCAGCGGAACTAAAAACTACGACAAACGAAAACTAGGTGAGCTTTTAAAAATAGTTCAAAAAGATGATTTAATAATTTGTGCAGAGCTTTCTCGTTTAGGTCGTAATCTATTCATGATTATGGAAATATTACATATCTGTATGAATAAAGAATGCAAAGTCTGGACTATTAAAGATAATTACCGACTTGGTGATGATATTCAAAGTAAGGTACTAGCTTTTGCTTTTGGACTTTCCGCAGAGATTGAAAGAAATATGATAAGTCAGAGGACTAAGGAAGCTCTAGCATTACGTAAAGCTAATGGTGTAAAACTTGGTCGAAAAAAAGGGGCTAGAAATATAAAACTAAATAAGATTTGTTTAGAGAATCATATCTTTATAATCTCTCAAATTGATAACGGTATAACAATTCCTAAAATCGCTAAACTTCTCGGAATTGCAAAGGGGACACTATATCGTTATCTTGCATATACAGAAATACGTCAACCATCTAATAAAGAAAATGATTCATGGAATCGTGGTATTTATTAGTTCACATTAATTCTCCAATTTTTGAAGAC
>CAMNDY010000103.1 GCA_946535985.1 uncultured Treponema sp.
AATCCATAGTTTTAATTTGCTATATGTCGCAAATCCTTATAACATAAGGATTTAGGCAAAAAAAATGGCTTCTAACAAGAGTTAGAAGCCAAGTGCCACAAGTTGGAATCGAACCAACGACATACGGATTTTCAGTCCGGCGCTCTACCAACTGAGCTACTGCGGCGAATGTTTATATAATATAAAAAAAATACGGATTTGTGTCAAGACGTTGAAGGGGAAAAATGGGAAAAAAATTGTGGATTTATTGAAAAATTTCATTTGTTTAATGAAAAGTCGGGGGCTATAAAATCTGTTAAAACACAAAAATCCTAAGTCTTTTTTTTTGTTCCATAATATTGTACAATATAAATATGAAATTAAATAAAAATGTGATTGCCTTTACTGGGGGCGGAACAGCAGGGCATATTTATCCTGGTCTAGCTGTTGCGGACGAATTAAGGTTTCTTGCACAAAAAGATAATAAAAATATATCTATATATTGGATTGGCTGTTCAAAAGGAATGGACAGTCAGATTGTTCAAAAAGCAATTGGCTCAGATGGTAAAGCTACTGCAGATGCTTTTTATGGCATTCCTTCGGGTAAGCTTCGCCGCTATCTTTCATGGCAGAATTTTACCGACCTTTTCAGAATCCTTGCCGGATATTTTGCAGCCAGACGCATTCTTAAAAAAATCAAACCTGCCTTCCTTTTTTCTAAAGGTGGTTTTGTAAGTGTACCTCCTTGTCTTGCGGCAAAGCATCTTGGTATTCCGGTTTTTACTCATGAATGTGATTTTACCTTAGGACTTGCTAACAGATTGAATTTTAAATCGGCAAAGACAATGTTTGTTTCTTATGAAGAGACAAAAAACAGATTGCCTGGTGCAGAACAGAGCAGGGTTATTGTTACAGGAAATCCTGTTCGACCTGTTTTTTATAAAGCAAATGCCTTGGCAGGAAAATCATTCCTTGGTCTTGAAGAAAAGACTTCCAAACCTCTTCTTCTTGTTCTTGGCGGATCTTCCGGTGCAAAACAAATCAATAACCTTGTATATCAGAATCTTGAATGGCTTTGCGGGCATTTTACTGTTGTTCATCAAACAGGTTTAATGAACAGTGACCAGAATCAGGAAATGCAGCTTAAGGAAAAGTTTGGTCAAAGCTATAAGCCTTATCAGTTTATTTATGAACAGATGCCCGATGTAATTGCTGCAGCAGATGTAATTCTTTCTCGTGCAGGTGCCAACTCAATTTGGGAAGCTGCAGTTATGTATAAGCCTATGGTTTTAATTCCTTTATGTGGCAGCGGTACCAGAGGAGATCAGGTTGATAATGCAAAGTTTTTCCAGAATAAAAAGGCAGCGGCTGTCCTTGTTGGAGACGAAGCTACAAGTGAAAATCTTTGTAAAGAACTTGAAAAAATGCTTGAAGAAAAAACAAGAAATGAATATGCTTTAAATATCAAGAATATGGTGGGAGAAGAAAGACCTGCCAATAAAATTGCTAATATCCTTTACGAGCAGCTTTTAAACGGAGATAAATAAATGAGTTTTCCTATTGATATAATTTTTCTTGCAATAATCCTTGTTTTTGCAATTGTTTCTGCAATAAAAGGCTTTATTAATGCGATTTTCAATAAATTGTGCTGGATTTTAGGTTTAGTTGCAGCCTTTCTTTTTTACAATATGCTTAGTGTCCCAATGATGGATTTTGTAAAAAATAAAATTGCATCCGACATACTGAGTTTCCTTGTTATTTTTATTGCTGTTTTCCTCTTTATAAAAATCATTCAGACAATTCTTTCAAAAGTCTTCGATGGCGAAATTATGAAAGGCCTTGACCGTTCCCTTGGTTTTTTCTTTGGATTTGTAGAAGGCCTTGTTGTTATTTATGTATTTATTTTTATTTTGCTCAAACAACCATGGTTCTCACAGCCCGCATTTCTTGAGGGAAGCTTTTTTGTAAGAATATTCAATCACATAATAAACTATGTTCCTGTTGGTAAAATAAATCCTGGAGAACTTGCGTAATGTTAGAAAATTTAGTAGGTCAACCGGCATCAAAATCGATTATTCAGGATATAAAATCAAATAAGTTTCCTGGCGCAGTTTTATTTGCCGGAAGCTCTTGTACAGGAAAATTAACTGCTGCTTTAGAAGTTGCCCGTGCTCTTTCCTGCAATGGAGACGATAAACCTCACTGGCTTTGTGAATGCCCAAGCTGTTTAAGGCATAAGGCCCTCAACTGTTCAAATATCCTTTTGATGGGCCCCCGCGATTGTTCTCTTGAAATTTCTGCAGCAAAAGATTCTTTTATAAAATCCTATCGGGACAATGACAGCCATCTTAAGGCTAACAGATATCTTTTTTTGCGAAGTGTCCGTAAACTTACTTTAAGATTCAGCGGTATTCTTTGGGAAGGAGAAACAAACCTTTCAAAACTTGCACCTCTAATGGAAAAAATCAATGAAAATCTTGAATTAATTGATTTTCCCCGCCAGCTTCCTCCATTTGATGAAACTGTAAAAATCTGCGGTGAACTTGAAGCCGATTCTCTTAAACTGGAAAGTGATTTTCTTTATGATTCAATTCCTGTAAATCAGGTAAGAAATATGGAACAGTGGGCTTGCATTAAAGCCGATGAAGGAAAGAAAACTATCATTATAGAAAATGCAGAACGCATGCAGGTTAGTGTTCGAAATGCACTTTTAAAAATCCTCGAAGAGCCTCCTGCCGACTGTGTATTTATTTTGCTAACAACCCAGCGCAATGCAATTATGCAGACAATTCTTTCGAGAGTCCGAACCTATAATTTTAAAGAAAGACCTTTGTCTGTTCAAAAAGAAGTTATTCAAAGAGTTTTCCACAATGATTATTTTACGGGCGAAATTAGTGAATATCTTTTAACATATCTTCCGGTTCCTGCTACCAAGCTTCGTGAAAATGCAAAGACTTTTGTAAATGGCATTTTCCATAATAATATTCCTGATTGCGATACTGTAGTAAAAGATAATCAGCAGTTTGAACCACGTGTTGAATTAAAGATTTTCTTAAATGGAATTGCTCAAACTTTCCGTCCTTTAATGAATACCCAGGCAGGCAGTGAAGCTTGTGCAGAGGCTGTAAAAGTTTTACGTGAATGTTATGAAAATGTTACTTTATATAATCAGTCGGTAAAAGCCGCGCTTGAAGTTTTGATTAGAGATTTAAGTAAAATTAATGTAATGTATGGAAGGATTTTTGCAGGCCTATGAGAGGATATGTAAAAAGAGTTTCTCAGAAAGCGGGAAAACTATCAAATGAACAGCTTATCTCTCTTTTAGATAACATGATGGAGGAAAACGAAAACCTCTATTCAATTTTGGAATGTATTTCTGCAGGCCTTCTTATAGTCGATAATGATTTTTATTTACAGCAGTCCAACAAAATAGTAGAAAGCCGTCTTAATTTTTCTGTATATCTTGATGACCCAAAAGCATCCTCCTGTCCAATCTGGGAAATAATGGAAGATGAAGAAATCGGCCAATACTTTAAAAAATGTGCAGAAAAAGAAATCACAAATACAACAGAAGATTTTACAATAATGACAAGCGGAGGTTCCGTAAGATTTATTACAATTACAATGACACCTCTTGTTCACGACGGAAAAACTACCGGTAAGATTATTCTTGTTCGCGATGTTACCGAAAAGAAAAATCAGGAAGTTCTTTTACACCGCATGGAGAATATGGCAGGTCTTACTAATCTTGCTGCGGGCATGGCTCACGAAATTAAAAATCCTCTTGGGGCAATTTCCATTCATATTCAGCTCATAACAAAAGCCTTAGAAAAAGCCCGGGCTAATAATGATATTTTACCACCTCCGAAATTTGTAGAAGAACACATTGATGTTGTAAATGACGAAATAGATCATCTTAATAAACTGATTATGGATTTTCTCTTTGCAGTTCGTCCTGTTAATGCAAGTCTCCAGCTTAAAAAGCCTGGTATTCTTATTCAAAACATAGCCGATTTTATTACTCCGGAATTTCATGACAATGATATTAAAGTAAAGGTTGTTGTTAATGATAATGAAAGCCGTTTGCTTATTGATGAAAAGCTTTTGCGGGATGTAATGCTTAATCTTGCACAGAATGCTCTTGCCGCAATTAAAACAAAACAGGATGCAAAAGAAAATTATCAGGGAGAGTTTTCGATTGAATGTGCCTCTGCCGATAACAAATTTTATATTGTAGTTAGTGATAACGGCTGCGGTATGAAAGAAGAAACAGTTGCCAAAATATTTGAACCATATTTTACAACTAAAGCAAATGGTACAGGTCTTGGCATGACTATGGTTTATAAAATTGTAAAGGAATTTTCCGGTGATATTCAGGTTCAGTCACAGGAAGGAAAAGGAACTGTCTTTACAATGGTTTTCCCATTACAAAATGATGCAAAATTGGCAATAGGAAGTTAGAAGACTCTGGGATCCCTGAAGCTCTCGAAGGGCCGCAAAAGGAGGCATAAATGTTTACAATACTGACAATAGACGACGAAGAAAACATACGCAACGGACTTGCCGATAATTTTGAACTCGAAGGTTATAATGTAGAAAAAGCCGCAAACGGTAAAGAAGGCCTTTCAAAAATAGAGAAGGGGGGCATTGACCTTGTAATAACCGATTTAAGAATGGACGGTATTCCCGGTGAAGAAGTTGTCCGTCGTGTTACTACCGAACATCCTGGCATTCCGATTATTGTTTTGACAGGCCATGGAAGTATTGAAGATGCAACAGCTGCAATTAAAGCCGGCGCATACGATTTTCTTACAAAACCGCTTGATCTTGATCACTTAAATCATATTGTTAAAAATGCCTTAAAGGGGCGCGAACAGCAAAAGATAATTACAGAGCTGCAGGAAAAAATAAAAAATGGCGGAAATTCTGCCAGCGACATGATTGGAAAAAGTGCAGAGCTTAATAAGGTTAAAGAACTTATTTCAAAGGCCGCACCTTCAAAAGCAAATGTGCTTATTACCGGCGAAAGTGGTGTAGGTAAGGAGCTTGTTGCAAAATCTATTCATGAACAGTCTCCAAGAAAAGATAAACCTTTTGTAATTGTGCACTGTGCAGCCCTTAGTGAAAGTCTTCTTGAAAGTGAACTCTTTGGTTATGAAAAGGGAGCCTTTACCGGTGCCGATACTCAGCACAAAGGACGTTTTGAAGTTGCAGACGGAGGAACTATCTTTCTTGATGAAATTGGCGAGATAAATCAGGCAACACAAATTAAGCTTTTACGTGTTATTCAGGAAAAATCCTTTGAGAGGGTTGGTGGAACTCAAAGTATTAACGTTGATGTCCGCATAGTGGCTGCTACAAACAGAAATCTTGAAGAAGAAGTTCATGCCGGCCATTTCCGTGAAGATTTATTTTACCGCTTAAATGTTGTTCGCATTCCAATGCCTCCGCTTCGTGAACGAAAGGATGATATTCCTCTTTTACTTCATGCTTTCCTTCGTGAGTTTAATATAGAAAACGAAAAAAATATCACTGGCTTTGATAACCGTGCAAAATCTGCAATACTAAAATATTCATGGCCCGGAAATATCCGTGAGCTTAAAAACTGTGTAGAAAGCGCTGTTGTAATGTGTACCGGGGATGAAATAAAAATAGAAGATCTGCCTGCAAGTGTCCGCGAAAAAGGTGAAGAAAAATCAATTACAATTCCAATCGGAATGACTTTGGATGAAGCCGAAATGGTAATTATTCAGGAAAATCTTGCCGCCTGTAACGGTAATAAATCAAAGTGTGCCGAAATTCTTGGAATTGGCCGCAAGACCCTGCACCGAAAACTTGGTGTAGAAGAATAAAAATGGGCCCTGAAGAATAACTTCAAGGCCCAATGAAAAAAGAAAAAAATCGATGAAGGGTAAGTTTTTAGATAACCGTTCCCGAAGGAATAACAGCACCCTTACGAATGACAATAATACCGTCGGCACTATAGAATGAACCGTGGTCACCGTCCTCGTATTTTTTACCACTTACACCAATCTGACAATTGTCGCCGATACGTGCGTTTTTATCGATGATTGTATTAGCGATCTTGCAGTTTTTACCAATGCCTGTTACAGGTTTACCCTTGGCAATGTAATCTGCCTTCTCATCATCGTCATCGTAGTAGTCGGCACCCATCATAATTACACCATCAAGTTCAGTTCCTTTCTCAATAATAGAGCGTACACCAATTACAGATTTGTTTAATTTACAGTCTGTAATGATACAACCCTCGGAAGTAAGTGAACTTGTAATATCTGCCTTATTGATTTTTGAAGGCGGAAGATTACGCATGTGTGTATATATTGGTGAATTGTTTGAATAGAAATCGAAGGCTGGAGAAAGCTCTGTAAGCTGAATATTAGCCTCGTAGAAGCTGCGGATAGTTCCGATATCTTCCCAGTAGCCGTCGAATACATAAGAACAGATCTTTTTCTTGCCGATTGCAAGAGGAAGGATTTCCTTACCAAAGTCTGTGTATTTTTCGTTTTCGCCAAGGAGACATTCTTCCATTGTGTTTGCATTGAAGATATAAATACCCATAGAAGCAAGATATTCTTTTTCAGGAGGAAGTGCTCCGCGGGCTTCTGCAGGAATCTTCCAGGCATCAATGTTCATGTCTGGCTTTGGTTTTTCCATAAACTCTTTAACCTGACTGTTTTCATCAATTTTCATGATTCCAAAGCCAGATGCATCCTTGCGGTTTACAGCTGTAGTTGCAATTGTAATTTCTGCACCAGATTTAATGTGAGCGTCCATAAAGGCACGTAAATCCATCTTATAAAGCTGGTCACCAGAAAGGATTACATAATGTGTTGGTTTTTGTGTCTTGAAGTGAATGAAATTCTTTCTTACAGCGTCTGCAGTTCCTTCGTACCAGCCTGAATGTTCAAGGGTTTGTTCTGCAGCAAGAATTTCTACGAAGCCGCCAGAAAAGCGGTCAAAATTGTAGGAATTTGTAATGTGCAGGTGAAGTGAAGCAGAGTTGAACTGTGTCAAAAGATATATTTTCTTGTAGCCGGAATTGATACAGTTAGAAAGAGGAATATCAACGATACGATATTTACCACCAAAAGAAACAGCTGGTTTAGAGCGTTCCTTTGTAAGTGGATAAAGACGAGTACCTTTTCCTCCTCCCAGAATCAATGCCAATACTCTTGGTTCAT
>CAMNDY010000104.1 GCA_946535985.1 uncultured Treponema sp.
AATTCCTACGATTTTTTTCATTTAAAAAAATCCTCCGTTTTTTTTAAATGAAAAGGGGGGTGGAGAAAATGAGGAATTTGGGGGTAAAAAATGAGAAAAATTAAATATAACAAAAAATTATAAGTGAAAAAAAGAGGAATTTTGTAAGAAGTCAAATTTTATTTCTAATACTATGTATGAAACTTTTACAGGAGATTTTTCATGGAAGAATTACAGGAAAAGAAAAACAACACCAGCGGGATTCTGTCTCAATCTTATAGACCATCGCCTGATGCCTTATTGAATCCGCTGGCAGACCCAACATTTAAAGCTCTTTTCACAGACTCATCACCCGAAGCTCTTAAAGCTTTGACGTGTTTTCTTACAGACATCATTGGAAAAGAAGTTTCTGATGTTGAATTGCAGCCTAATGAATTATCTGTTGAAACCGTTACAGATAAACAGTCAGAGTTTGATATCAATTGTAAGATTGAAGGAAAAGTTGTTAATATTGAAATGCAAGGCATAAACAATGATGACCATTATGGAAAACGTGCGGAATATCATGTTTCTCATATTTACAATCACTATGTATTCAAGGGTATGAATTGGAAAGGAGCTCCTCAAGCTTATCAAATTTCAGTTTTGAACTTTGTTTTTGATGAAGTAGAAAAAGATTGTATAAGTCATTATATGCTTAGAAATCAAAATGGCAGAACAATTGCAGAGATGCTCAATGTCATTTTTCTGGAATTACCTAAGATAGTTTCTTTACCAGATGATATTCTTTTATTGACACCAAACCAAATGTGGGGTAAATTCTTTTTGTATGCTTCTGATTCTGAAAAACAGGATTTTGTGACCCAGCTTGCAAAACATAATAGGGGGATTCAAATGGCAGTTACAGTACTAAATAATATTAGCCAGGATGAAATAAACTGGTATCGTGAAACCCGCTACTGGATGAGCGTGTCTGATAAAAAATCTATGATTTCCTCTGCAGAAGACAGAGGGATTAAAAAGGGGTTGGAACAAGGGCTGCAACAAGGATTAGAACAAGGTATTCAACAAGGCATTCAGCAGGCTGTTATCGAAAACGCAAAAATATTACTGGCTGATGGGAAATATACAGCGTCTGAAATTTCTAAGCTTCTGAATGTTCCAATTGAGTCTTTTACGGTTTCCGAATAAATTATCTTTCAAGTTTTTTATTTATCCCATTCAACCTGAACGCTGCGGTCATCTTTATTTGGGATGCGCTGGTAGATGATGCAGTCTGCTTTGTGGATGGAAACGCCTTTGGTGCGGGTTACGTAGCCTACTATGAGGTCGGGGTAGTGAGGGTGACAGCATTGGGCCAGATTGTATAGAACATTCCTTTCGCCCTGGACCAGGACTTTCTTTTCCGGGTATGAAACTTCGGCCGGTGGTATGCCTCGTTTTGGGCGGCGTTTTTTTTGAGTTTGCTCTGTTGCTGTTGTTTCTGTAACGGTTCCTGTGCCAGTGCCTGCTGCTGTATTTGAAGCATTTATTCTTTCGCTAAAGGTCGGGTCATTTGCCATGAGCCAGGAATGGATTTTCTGGTGTGCCTTTGTTGTCTTTACAATGTTCAGCTGGGCCTCGGTAGGATGAGCCTGAGGATTTGTGATAATTTCGATAATCTGAGTGTTTTTGAGCGGACGGTTCAAGGGAATGATTTTTCCGTCTGCTTTGGCGGCAACAATTTTTTCTCCAATGCCGGAATGGATTGCATAGGCAAAGTCTATTGCTGTTGCACCGGCGCGAAGTTTTTTTACATCACCTTTTGGAGTAAAGACATAAATCTCGTCGCCAAGAAGTTCATCCTTAAGCTCGGAAAAAGACTTGTCATCAGAAAGCGACGCCTGTTTAAGCGCCTGCAGCCTGTTCATAATATCAAGCTTGTCGGCTTCTACAAGGTCCCGGTTGCTTCCTTTTTTATAAAGCCAGTGAGAAGCAATTCCGTGTTCGGCCATGTTATGCATATCAACAGTTCTAATCTGAATTTCAAGCGGCTTACCTTCACAGACAACGGTTGTATGAAGCGACTGGTATCCGTTCGATTTTGGCATGGCTATGTAATCTTTAAAACGTCCATCAAGCGGTTTCCAAAGGCTATGAACAATTCCAACCAGAGCGTAACATTCTGCAGGAGTGTTACACAAAATGCGCAGGGCAAGTAAATCAAAAAGTTCTCCGGCTTCTTTGTTGCGCTTTCTCATTTTCTGATAAATAGAATAAAAATGTTTGGCGCGACTTTGGATTGTAACAGACAGTCCCATTTTTTCTGCTGCTTTATAAATTGCACTGGTTGCTCTTCCAAGATATTCTGCACGTTCTTCAGATTTTTGACTTACGATTGCTTTTATTTGCTGGAAGGCATCGGGGTTAGTATATTTAAGGCTCAGGTCTTCAAATTCATTTTTTTCGGCCTGCATACCCATGCGTTCTGCAAGAGGAGCCCATACACCTATAGCAGCTTCGGCTATTACCTTTTGATATTCGGGGCGCAGATTTTTAATATTTCGCATTCGGTCAAGACGATCTGCAAGAGTAATAAAAAGAACACGAACATCATCAGACATGGCAAAAAACATTTTACGGATTGCGTCTGACTGATGAATTGTTTTTGTATTTATAGGGATATTTAAAATTTTGTTTGTGGTATCTGTAATGGCGGCAATTGCATCTCCAAAAACTGAGCGCACCTTTTCAATATCTGCCCCATGCTGATTAATTGAGTGGAGAAGGGCTGCTATGATTGTTTCGCCGTCAAGTTTGTTCTGTGCCAGAATATGAGCCACCCTTAAGGGATGAACGTAGTAAGGTTCTCCGCTGGAACGAATCTCGCTGGAGGTTGTGCTAACAAGAAAATCCCAGGCTTTTGTAATCTGCGATTTTTCGGAGTCAGAAAAATAATCATTGGCTGCTAAAAATTCCTGCAGCAAGGCTTGAGGATTATCTACATCTGAATGAAAAATTGTTTTTACGCTCATATACTGTCATTGTCGGGCTTGTCCCGACAATCTCTACAATGTCATTTCCACGTTGCGATAGTCGCCTTCCAAATCTGTATGGATTTGTGTGGTGAAGCCCTGCATCTGTGCAAACTCAGCGGTTTTAAGTGCATTGTATTCACCGGTTTCCATTAGAATTGTAGCGTTAAAGGCAAGGTGTTCGCAAGCCTGCAGAATTAATTGTTTAATGATACTGGTTCCATCTGTATTAAATTCATCTCCTTCGAGAGATTCAATTACCATGTCGCCATCCAAAGCTAATCGAGGTTCGCTTCTTCCATCGGCTAAAAGTTCATCAACCATGCTGCTTGGAACATAAGGAGGGTTTGTAAGAATTAAATCAAAAGTATCATCAACATTGTTGAATAGATTTGATTGTACAAAGGTAAACTTTTTTATAATTTCCTGATCTGGCAAAAGTTGAGCAACATTCTTTTTTGCAACTTCGAGTGCGTGGGAACTTATGTCGACCATTGTAATTTGAGGAAGCTTTTCTACCGGAATCTTATCTACTGTATAAAGTGTTTTTAGAACAGATATTCCAATACAGCCACTGCCTGTACACATGTCGCAGATTTTGAGTGGTTCTATATTTGAACTGTCTTCCATTTTTTCAAGAATAATCTGAAGGGCTCGTTCAACAAGAACTTCTGTATCCGGCTTTGGAATTAAAACTTCCGGGGTAACGTAAAAATCGTATCCGTAAAATTCTTTATGACCGGTTATATATGCAACAGGAAATCCTGTGTTTCTTTTTTCAATTGCATTGTAAAGCCATTCCAGCTGTTCATTTGGAATGTGATTATCGGCAAAAAGTAAAAGCTGAGTTTTGTCATAATGCATTGCATGTTGCAATAAAACCTGAACATCTAAATCAGGTGTGGCAGAAACTCCCTGGAGCTTTTTTGTAGCAAAGGTTCGGAAGGTTCTGAGTGTGTAGTCGTTCATAATATCTCTCCTTTCGTTTTATTGTCGGGCTTGACCCGAAAATCTATGCATTACTTTCCAGAGTTGTAACATCTGCTGCCAGCTGCTCTTCTTTTGCATAAACGTTAAGTGCGTCTAACATATCGTCCATTTCGCCCATCATAAAACTTTGCAAATTGTGGGCACTGTAATTTATGCGGTGGTCTGTAACACGGTCCTGAGGAAAGTTGTAGGTTCGGATTTTTTCTGAACGGGCACCACTTCCAACCATGCTGCTTCGGGCGGCTGCACGTTCTTCCTGTTTTTTACTTTCTTCAAGATCAAAGAGGCGGGCACGCAAAACACGGAAGGCCTTTTCTTTATTCTTAATCTGAGATTTTTCATCCTGCTGAATTACAACAAGACCAGTTGGAATATGTGTAAGACGAACTGCAGAGTCTGTTGTATTTACACACTGACCACCAGGACCACCTGCACGCATAACATCAATACGAACATCGCCAGGTTTAATTTCAATTTCTGTTTCTTCGGCTTCCGGCAAAACTGCAACTGTTGCTGTAGAAGTCTGCAAACGACCCTGCGATTCTGTTTGAGGAACACGCTGTACACGATGAACTCCGGATTCCCAACGTAAAGTTCCATATACAAATTTGCCCGAAATTGAAGTTACGATTTTGTTGAAACCACCAACCTCTGTTTCCTGGGCTTCCATAGTTTCTGTTTTCCAGCCGCGACGATCTGCAAGATGTGTATACATTTCCCAAAGATCGCGTACAAAAAGACTTGCTTCATCTCCACCTGCGGCAGAACGAATTTCAAGAATGATGTTCTTTTCATCAAGAGGATCCGGAGGAACAAGTTTGAGCTTTATTTCTTCTTCGAGCTTTGGCTGTCGTTCTTCAAGTTCTTTAAGTTCTTCACGTGCCATTTCGCGCATATCGGCGTCATCTTCGTTTGTAATCATTTCTTTGGCATCTTTAATTCCGTTGAGAACTTTTTTGTATTCATCATAAAGGGCACAAACTTCTGTAAGATATCCATGTTCGCGCATAGTGTCTTTGTATTTCTTCGGGTCTTTTACAAGGTTAGGATCCATTACAAGGTCAGACACTTCTTTGAATCTTTTTTCGCATTCGTCGAGTTTCTTAATCAAATCCATAATGCATAAAGTATATCAGATTTTAATAAAATAGAAAATATATGGGATTTTTTTGTTTAAAAAAAGAATTTTTATTTTCGGAAATTCTGATTTATAATAGATATATGAAACATAAAAAATTGCTTACTACACTTAAACATTTCTTGGGCTTAGAAAAGCGCTCTGAATATGTAAAAAATTATTTTAACAGTTCAAATATAAGATCGAGTATATATGTTTCTTCTGTTGTAATTATTCTTGAATTATTCATGATGACAAGTATTACAATTCGTCAGTTTTCGGATGAAACAAGACGCACTGTTCAATGGTTTACTACTCATATGCTCTGCTATGCCATTTTGTTTCTGGCAGCACTTGCACTGTTTATTTATTCGGTACGAAATATTAAAAATAAGAATTCCAACCCCAAAGTATGGGAAGTTCTGAAATACATTTTTTCTTTAACGGCAATAATCTTTGGTATTTATATATCTTTCCTTGATTATAAAAAAGGCGAGCAGTTTATTACTCTCATGACAATGACGATTTTTGTATTCTGCTTTGTTGTGTGGAGGCCAATCTATTCTTTCTTATTACTTGATGTTTCCTATATAGTTTTCTTTTATATTTGTAATAAATTTAGCCCTGCAACTTATGCCACAAAGATAAATCTTTTTATTGTATTTATTTCTATATTAATGAGTGCAATCAATGCTTATCACCAGAGGTTGACAGAAGCGCAGAAGGATGAACGGCTTGAACATACTCAGAGTATCCTTCTTAAGCTCTCAATAAGTGATGAAGTAACCGGAATTGCAAACATGCATTATTTTAGAAGTCAGTCACTTGAGCTTATGCATAACAAAGAAGTCGATATTGATAAGCTGATTTTCCTTTTCCTTGATATTGAGAATTTTAAAATACTTAATGAGAAATACGGATTTTGGGAAGGGAACGCTTTCTTAAAAAACTTTGCCGATATGACAAATTCGATTTTTACAGATTCTATTGTTGCTCATTTTTCGAACGATAATTTTGTTGTGCTTACAAAAGATGAAGGCCTGGAAGAAAAATTAAATGCTTTGCGCAAAAAAATGCTCGATTCTAAATATGATATAATCTTAGGTCTTAAGGTTGGGGGATACAGACCGGAAAGTAGGGAATGTCTTCCTCTGATTGCCTGCGACCATGCGCGTTATGCTTGCTACTCAATTAAAAAGCGTTATAACCGTGATTACTGCGAATATGATAGTTCTATGGCAAATGATTTTCAAAAGAAGCAGTACATCATAAACAATATTGACGATGCAATCAAAAATGAATACATAAAGGTTTTCTACCAGCCTGTTGTAAATGCAAAGAATGGTAAGCTCTGTGGACTAGAGGCGCTGGCCCGTTGGGAAGATCCTCAGTACGGATTTTTGTCTCCTGCCGATTTTATTCAGACTCTCGAGGAATACTATCAGATTTATAAACTTGATTTGTTTGTTGTAGAAAAGGTATGCCAGCATTTTGTTCATATTCTTGAAAGAAATCTTCCTCTTATTCCTGTTTCTTTGAACTTTTCGCGAAGGGATTTTGATTCAATTAATCTTGCAAGTGATGTAGAAGCCCTCCTGCAAAAATATGGTGTTGATAAAAAACTCATTCATATTGAAGTTACCGAGAGTACTCTTTCTGAAAATGATGAGAAGCTTAAAGAAATTCTTAAAGAGTTCCGCAAAAATGGTTATGCACTCTGGCTTGATGATTTTGGAGCAGGCTATTCCGGCTTAAATGTTCTTAAAGAATATGATTTTGATATGATGAAAATCGACATGAAATTCCTTTCGGGATTTTCCGGAAACGAAAAGTCTCGTCTTATCTTAAAGAATATTATCACCATGGCAAAAGGACTTCATATGAGTACTCTTACCGAAGGTGTAGAAACAGATGAAGCTTATCAGTTCCTCAGGGAAAATGGCTGCGAACAGATTCAGGGCTACCTCTTTGGCCGTCCAATGCCTGTACAGGAACTTTACGAAAAAGTAAAGATTGGTATGTATCAGCTGGATGT
>CAMNDY010000105.1 GCA_946535985.1 uncultured Treponema sp.
AGCATTCTTGACCCAATCTGGAAAGCTATTATGACAAATCCGGATTATTCTGATGAAGAAAAGAATATATATCTTCTGATGTCAGAAAAATTTATGAACCGCCTTGGTCTTATGAACTGGTATATCATTACTTTGTTCCATAAATCAGATGGAGCAAATGAAATGTTTATTGCTATCCGAAATCTTTTAAGCTCTTATATGGAAAAATCAAAGGTTGCAGAATACATTTCGGTAATGGTTATGGAACTTGCCCTTAATAATGAAAATACAAACATCCGTAAAGAAGCCAGAAATATGTATCAGGATGTTGATGATATAGATGCTTTGATTTTTGATCCCGAAGTACGTGCTAAAATTGTTGCAGAGCTTCAGCGTAATCACGAACTGGTATTTATTTCCTGGAAGCTTGGAGGAGGTTCTGCTTCTATTGGTAAGCAGGGTAAGCTTTCTATTACACTTTATAACAAAGATGATGAATTCCAGGAAGTAAAAGAAAACATCGATAACGCAAAATCATCAAATACAGCTAAAAAGACACTTATTGACTTTTACCGTGAACTTCCAGACGGTCAGGAAGGTACAGACCTTGGTTTGTACTACCTTTCTTATCTTGATGATGCATGCAAGAAGGTTAATGTAAAGTTTGAATCTTTAGTAAACCAGTTCTCTGCCAGTGAGCTTACGGTTATTACGCTGAACTTCAACTTTTAATTTATGGTGAGACGTTTCATTTCAAAACATTCTTTTTTATTTCTCTTTATAATTTTTGCCCTTGCAATATCTTCCTGCTCAAATAATGTTCCTGAATTAGGAAATTCACGTCTCTCTGTTGTATTTGATTATAATTCTCTTGATGAACTTCCAAAAGCCCGCTTAAGTGTTTTTGTTGAATCTGTTTCGAATCCAAGACGCTTTGATACAATTACAGTTTCTTCAAATCAAAATGAATACGTATGGCAGGCAAGCGATTTGATTCTTGCGGCAGATGCAGATAAAACTTATTGCGGGGTTACTAATTTTGTAATGCCTGCAAATCAAAAAATTCCTTCCGGTGAATATACAATATTATTCCGCCAGGCAGATGATGAACAGACAGAAATAAAAAGAATTCTTAGCTATGACAAATCTCTTTACGAAACAAAAGGCTCGGATGTTCCTCAGGTAATGAAGAAATTTTACAGCTCAAGAATGCTTACCATATATGATGAATCAAAAAAGATAATTTATTATGGACCACGAACTTCTGAGCTTTTGGATGCACGTGGAATCTGGAATAATTATAGAGAAGCTGCAGAGTTTCAGGAATCCTGGATAAATCAGAGCGGAACAATAATCTGCAATCTTCCGGTAGAAAAAGTTGAACCAGGAAATTAAAACATGCGGCCCCTGAGCCTGTCGAAGGGGCAAGAATAAAGAGTGAATATGGATAACATTGAAAATAAAACAACAGACACAGACCCATTACCCAAGCCTCAGACTGTAGAACACAGAAGAACAGTAAAAACTTATGTTATGCGTTCCGGCCGAATGACTGCTGCCCAGGAGCGCTCTTACAATGAACTTGCACCTGCCTGGTGTATTCCTTTTGAAAATAAAAAACTCAATTTTATAGATGTATTCGGAAATACAAATCCTATTATTGTCGAAATAGGTTTTGGCATGGGCGACGCAACTGTAAAAATTGCCCAGGAAAATCCTGATATTAATTATCTTGGAATAGAAGTTCATAAGCCTGGAGTAGGCAAGGTTCTCAGCGAAATTAAAAAGCGGGACTTAAAAAATCTTTACGTAATTGAATACGATGCCCTTGATGTTCTTGAAACAATGATTGGCGACAATAGTGTAAACGGCTTTCATATTTTCTTTCCTGATCCATGGCATAAAAAACGTCATCATAAACGACGCCTTGTACAGCGTCCAAAAACCGATTTGTTTGCACAAAAGCTTACACCCGGCGGCTACATTTATTTTGTTACAGATATTATTGATTATGCAGAGTTTGCCCTTGAAGAGCTGGAGCAGACTCCTCATCTTAAAAATAAATACAAGGGCTTTGCAGATCCTCAACCCTGGCGTGCCCAGACAAAATTTGAACGCAAAGGCATGGCTGCCGACCGCCAGATAACAGAATTGTTTTTTGAAAAGGAATAGGGCAATGGACTTATTCACAACACAGCGTATTTCAGAACTCGAAAAACTCATTACAAAATATCAGGCCTCTTATTATAACGGCGAAGGAGAAATAAGCGACGCAGAGTTTGATGCTTTGTGGGATGAGCTAAAATCTCTGGACCCGGGCAATGCAATCTTGCAGCGTGTTGGTGCCGACTCTGGTAACTTTGAAAAAATCCATCACGTAATGCCAATGGGCAGTCAGGAAAAGGCTGCAAATCCCGAGCAGTTTCTGGCCTGGGCAGAAAAACATAAATACGATGAATATCTTGTAGAATATAAACTTGACGGTGCCTCGCTAGAACTTCAATATGAAAAGGGCTGGCTGGTTCGTGCTGTAACACGTGGAGACGGTTCCATAGGCGACGACATTACCGCAAACGCAAAAAAAATGGGCGGAGTAAATGCCGGCATTTATAAAGACGGAGAACTTGTTCCATTTACCGGCGGAATCCGTGGCGAAGTTATAATGACTCACGAGGTTCACAAAAAATATTTTTCCGACAAAGCAAACTGCCGTAATGCTGCCAACGGACTTATGAAGCGCAAGGATGGGTCCGGAAGCGAATATCTTAAGCTCATTGTTTATGACGCCCTTTCTACAGACGGAAAATCTTATTTTACAAACGAAAAAGAAAAAATCTCCTGGCTCACCGCCTGCGGTTTTAATGTTGTGCGCCTTGTAATTTGTAAAAGTGCCGAGCGGGTAATTGCCTACCGTGCAAAAATTATGGAAGAGCGCAAGGATATTGAATACGATATTGACGGCCTTGTTGTAAAAGAAAACCGCATTGACTTTGAAGATGCTTCCCGTGCAAGACCGGACAGACAGATTGCTTTTAAATTCAGCCTGGAAGAAGCAACAAGTGTTTTGCGACAGGTTGAGTGGAGCCAGAATGGAGCAACCTATACTCCGGTTGCAATTTTTGATGAAGTAGAATTAAACGGTACTAAAGTTCAGCGTGCAAGTCTTGCTAATCCTGATACAGTACGTAAACTTGGGGTTCAGCTTGGAAGTCACGTTGTCGTTGTAAAGCGCGGAGAAATCATTCCAAAAATCGAAAGTGTTGTAGAAGAAAAAAATATTAAAACAAGCCCAATTGAATTTCCATGTATCTGCGAAACCTGTGGCACAAAGCTTGTTGATGACGGTTCCAGACTTTACTGCCCGAATAAGGAATGTTCAAAAAGAGTTCTTCATCAGCTTTTAAAATTTCAGCAGGTAGTAGATATCCGGGACCTTGGAGAAACTTTGGTGACACAGCTTTTCAAAGATGGTCGCCTCAAATCAATTTCTGATATTTACAGTCTTGAGGTAGAAGAGCTTGTTCCATATTTCTTGAATGAAGAAAGTCAGGAAGCAGAAAAACGTTCTTTGGGTGCAGAAAAAGTTTATAAGAGCATTCAGGCCCACAGAACCATGACCCTTCCGGTTTTTCTTGCAGGCTTTGATATCGAAGGCTTTGGCGAAACTCTTGCAGAAAAACTTGTTGGGGCAGGCTATAATACGTTGGATAAACTTCTCCTTGCAACAGAAGATCAGATTGCCGACGTTTATGGATTTGCCCAAATTATGGCTCATAATATTGTGCAGGGTCTTGCCGAAAATTCTACCGAAATGCGTCGACTAGTACAGGACGGAATTATTACTATTGAAACAGCAGCCGGTGGCAAACTGGAAGGAAAATCCTTCTGCTTTACAGGCGAGCTTGTAACAATGAAACGTCAGGATGCAGAAGCTCTTGTAAAGAAAAACGGCGGAAGCTGCAAAAGCTCTGTTACAAAAGATTTAACCTATCTTGTAACAAACGACACCACAAGCGGCTCAAGCAAAAATGTAAAGGCCGCAAGCCTTGGTATTCCTGTAATTACAGAAGAGCAGTTTCTGGCTCTTTTAAAATAAATATTGCTTATGGAAAAAAAACAGGCAAAATCAATTGTCCAGGATTTTTTTGCTTCTCTTTTTAGCTTTATAATTCTAGCCTTTATTCTTTTTAATGCTTATACGATTTATGATGTATGGAAGGCAAGTCAAAATCTTTATGAAATTCCCGAACAGGAATATATAAGGCTTATAATTTATGGTTCTTCCTCTTCACCTGACGGAAACACAATAAGTGCCGCCTTTTCTATTGTAGACACAAATGGAAATGAAATTGCAAAAATAGAACGTTCCTGGGCAGGAAATTATCTTGCTGTCGATTTTGCAGAAACAGGCTTTGATCAAAAATCCTTTTTATTCCCATACGGAATATATGGTAAAGAACGAATCATGCAGACAAAATCCTCGCGCTATAAAAAAACAACTCTGGAAAAGTTTTACGATGATAATTCACAATGTCTTTTGCTTGGATTTGGTTCAACCTATGAAGACAGAAAAAATCTATATAAAATTTCGCGTTTTGTAAATAAAAAAATACCCGTCCTTACTTTTGGACGGGTATCAACTTACACGCTTGATTTATCTGAATGTAAAATAAACCGCTACTATTCAATCCAGCGCACAAGCAGCGGAAAACTCCTTGTGGTGGAGTTATAAACGTTCATTCTTTATTCCATTTCAAAGGCAAAATCTTCCATAAAGAATTCTGGTCTTACGGCACTTCCGTTTAATCTCATTTCCCAGTGAAGGTGAGGGCCGGTGGCTAATCCTGTGGAGCCGCTTTTGCCTATGAGATCTCCCTGTTTTACAGTGTCTCCTTCTTTTACATCCATTGAAGAAAGGTGATAGTAAAGGCTGTATAAACCAGGCAGGTGTTCAATTACAATGCTCCAGCCGGTAGAGATTCGGTTTTCGGCCATAACAACTTTTCCGTCGGCACAGGCACGAACTTCGGAGCCTTCAGGAATCCCGTAGTCGTTTCCGTAATGAAGTGATGTAGAAGATTTTCCGTTTGAATAGGCATAGGTGCGGCGGTCGCCATAGTAAGCAGTGTAGCGGGTAGAAGTTGTAGGGCAGGTAAACTTTTTAAGAGTATAAACATCGTCTGGCATTGTTGTAAAAAGGATGTTGTTAAGCTTCTCAATCTGTGCCATACGTTCAGGGCTTACATCAGTTTTAATTGCAGTGTTAGAAGCATCAAGTTCAATAACTTCTTCTATAAACTGGCGGCTTTTAAAAGTAACCGGCAGATTGAACTCTCCTGCGTCATCGTCTCCAAAAGAAAAAATAACTTTAAGCGAATAGTTTCCGTTTGTAAGCCATGGAGAAATAGGAATACCGCAAAGCATATCTGTATATGTCTGGTTAGCTTTCTTTTTCCCAATGGAATAAAAGTTTGCCTTTTCAATTACTTTTTTATCCTGATAAAGCTGGAGGGCTCCACGCTTTTCGTTATCATTTTTATTTTTCTTGTGATTTTTTGGAAGGGTTACAGACATCCTTACAAAAACTGCATCACCCGGAACGAGTGTTTCGTTATATGTTACCGAAAGATGGTAATTTTCTGACTGGAAAACTGCTGTTTTTGCAAAACAAAAAGAAGCCTGAATAAAAGCTGCAAGAATAAAAAATATTTTTTTCATTTTAATCATGATTGTCTTACTTCCTTAATCCTGAATTGCGGTGTTACATTACCATTAAAATAGTTATACACCATTGTGTAAAGGATATCGTAAGAGTTTCCAATTATAATATCCTTCTTGTATCGTTCTGCCTGACCAAAGAACATTCCCGGGAACTTATGCTTTCCGCTATCAAAAACAAGCTTTAGAGAATAAGGTTCTTTTTTACCCTGAACGATAGCATCGCAAAGCTTAATGTTTTTAGTTACAAGCAGAAGCTCTTTGTTTTCGGCTCCAAAAGGTTCCATTGTATTTACAATTTTAAAGGAATCCGGAGTCAAAAAATCCGGTGGAATTTCTGCGTCTATATTAATATCGAGATTTTCTTCTTCCAAGTTTATAGAAGGAAGCAGTTCTTTGATTTTTTTATTAAAAAGTTCAAGACGCTCACTTTCAAAGCTAAAGCCTGCTGCAGCATTGTGGCCGCCAAAGTTTATAAAAAAGTCTCCAAAGGATGCAAGGAATGAAGTTGTTATAAAGCCTCTGCAGCTTCTCATCGAACCTTTGTAAACACCTTCTGATTTTGTGATTATGATAGAAGGCACATTTTTTTCCTGCATGAGTTTACCGGCAAGATTTCCTGTAATGCCCGGATGGATTTCTTCGTCTATAATAATGCAAAGCTTCTGCTCATTTTCTCTTATGCTGTTTTCAACACTTTCTTTTATTTTGTAGTAGGCTTTGTTTACAAGATCTTTACGCTGATCATTTAACTCTCTGATTTTTGTAGCAAGACTGTTTCTTTTTTTTGCATCTTCGCATAGCAAAAGCTCCAGGGCTACATCTGCCTGACCAAGACGACCTGCTGCATTAAGTGCCGGTGTTACTGTCCATGAAATATCAATTGAAGTAAGGGCTTCTGCATTTATTTTAAGTTCATTAAAAAGCTCTGCAAGGCCCGGGCGTGGTCCGTCTTTCTTAATGGAATCAAGTCCGTTTTTTATAAAGAGTCTGTTTTCGTTTTGAAGCGGCATGATGTCTGCAATTGCTGCCAGGGCTACTAACTGCATATCGCGTCTTTCATTTGCAAGATAGTTTTTATTCTTAAGGCTGATTACTTTGTTGCAGTAGGTAACGTAAAGATTAAAAAGGGTATCAAGTGCACTTGTTTCTTCTTCGTGATATTTTGCAATTTTAGAATTATTCTGAAGTTGTTCTACGCTAAGATTTTTTACAGATGGAATTACTTCACAAACCTGGCTTTTTAAATCATAAATATTAAACTCAATTCCCGAACCAAAAATTTGTGCAAGCTGGGCTTTTGTTTTCTTTGCATCCCAGGCGTAAATTACCTGTCCCTGTAAAAAGTAGGGTAGTTTTAAATCATAAATTGAAGTTTTTCCGGGAATTATTTCTTCGTGAAGTTCTTTTAC
>CAMNDY010000106.1 GCA_946535985.1 uncultured Treponema sp.
TAAATTTTTCCTCTTCACCGATTTTTTACATCGGCCACCTTACCTACAATATCGGTGAATGAAAAAAATAGTTTAGAATTTTTTATAAGGATTTTTTATCAATAATCAAATATTGACCATAATATAGTTGTGTTGTAAAATTGTTCTGTTATACATTACGAGGAGAGCTAGATGAAAAAACATTCTTCAATTCTTTTTGTTACTGTATTGTTGTTAGTTGGTGGGCTTTACAGTACATTATCCCTTACAAGCTGTAAAAATTTTCTTAATGGCGGAGAAGTTAGACAAGAAATTCAAGAAGTAATTGCATATAATAATGCAAAAGAAATTTCTGTTCTAATTCAACCAAAAGAGGGAACTGGTTCCACAAATCCAGTTTCAAACTACGTTGCCAAAAAAGGTTACTTTTTTGATATAAGCTTTTCAGAACATCCTTCGTATAGTTTTATAAAATGGATTGCTGTTCTGGAAGATGATACAGACGAAATAATTGAAGCACGAGCAAGAAGTGCATCAAATGTTAATGAAGTTTCTGGTGTTGTCTTTGAAGATGCGTTTTCTCCAAAAACAAAAGTCAAAATTACAAATGATAATGAAAAAATAAGGATTTATCCTGTTTGTACAGACCGAATTGCTCTTTCGAGTGAACCAAGTCCAAGATACGAACCTCTTGGTGTAAGTCGTGACCGCAGCATAACTGTAAGTTTTACAAAAAATCTCTCTACTGAAAGTTTTCTTTTTTCAGAAGACGAAATTCCTGCAGGTGCAAATACTAAAAGAGATCAAAACGGAAAAGCCTGGGCATATGATTTTGAAGGACAAACTTACTTAAAAAATATATCAATTACAAATGCAGACGATTATTCAATTGCAGAACATTTCTTACAGCCTAAAGTTGACGGCAAGCTTTTAACAATTGCAGTTGATAAGATGAATCAGATTGAATTTAATGTTGGAGAAATTTTTAAAACTGTAAAGGTAACTCTTGGCAAAGATATAATGGATACCGACGGTGTAAAAATGGAGGTTTCAAAATCCTGGAACTACCAGATTACCGAGGCAACTGATGAAAAAGCAACAATAAATCTAACAAGCGTTGCAGAAGAAGGTTCTGTTTATCTGGCTGGTACAAAGGATTATTCTCTTGGACAGACAATCGCTCTTGCTTTTACAGAATCTGCAAATTATCAATTTATCAAATGGGATTATGATCCTCAAATTATTTATGTAGATGACCCAACAAGTTCCGACACTACGGCAATTGTTCTTGAAAAAACTGATGGCAACAATCCTTCTCAAATTAAGGCAATTTGCGCTCCTCGTTTACGTATTGAATCATTTATTCCTGTTAATGACAATGCAAATCCTACTGTAAGTAAAAATACTTCCATTGTAATTACATTTAATCAAGATCTACCTAATGATGAAGATGGTAAAAATCAACTTGAGAATATTTCAATTACAATTGGAGGTACACCTATAAAATCAAGTTTTACTACACCACAGATAAATGCAAACACAATTACTTTTGCCGCAGACAAATCAAATATGATAGAAGTTCGTGCCGGTCAAACAAGAACTATTACAGTTTCAATTCCATCAGATTTTTACTATAAGCTAGAAGATGGAACAAAAGTTACATATGGTGGAAATGGAAAAACTTATAACTATAAAATAGATGAAACTACTATTAATAAAGCAGAAATTTCTTTTACGGCAACAGCTGGTTCTGGAACTCTTACAGGTGCATCTGGTTCCAATAATCATTATTCAATAGGGCAGGAAGTCCCTATTTCTTTTGAACTTGCAAATGGCTGGAAATTTAATGGTTGGACAATAACAAGTGGTGGAAATCCTGTACCAGAAGATAAAATAAAAATTGTCGACAAAACTTTATTAAATACAAAGCTTATTGTATATGATGTAGAGTTAGGTGTAACTGTTACAGCAAGTACAAGCAAACTTCTCAAAATAGATTCAAAATCTCCTTCGGATGAAACAAATAAAAAAGATTCTGATATTGTAATTATATTTAATAAAAATCTTGATCCGGCCTGCAGTTCTTTGTTGGATAAAATACGTATAAGCTCAGATGGATACAGTCTGGAGGATTATTATACAAATCGTACATTAAACGGAAATACAATTACTTTAAAAAATACAGTGCCAATTGCTGTGACAAAGGGTACTACTAAAATAATTTCTGTTGGAATTCCATCTGATTTTTATTACATGGACGGTGAAAATAAAATCAATCTTATAGAAGATGGCTTTAGTTTTACAGTTAATTATGAAACCAATGCCAAATCAAAAATTACTTATAAAATTATAGACGGCGAAACAGATGCCCCATTTGATCCTGCGAATGCAGCGGGAACAATTAATGATTTAACATATTCACAGGAATTAAATCATTCCTCTCTTAAACAATATAATATTGGTGAAGAGGTTAATCTTTCGTTTGCAGTAAATACCGGTTATCAGTTTTACAGATGGGAGCTTACTGATGCCGAAGGTAATTCGATTACAGATCAAATAAGCTTTAAAGATTCGAACTCTAATGAATCAAATTCTGAAGATCTGTCACCCACACTTACAATGAATAAAGAAACTGATAATGTTATTATAAGTGCTGTTTGTTATAAGAGACCGATGGTGACATATTATTCACCTGTAAATTCAAATTCTGCCGAATCTGTACCAAAAAACAAGCCTATTGAAATAAGATTTAGTCATTCAATTAAGCCTGACTCAGAAAAATCTATTGTCATTAATTATTTTGTACAAGGTTTTAATCAATCATACTATTTTAATACTTCAATTAATAATGCTAAAGATACTGTACTTTTTACTCCAAGTAAAATGCTTCCATTAGAGCATACTAACGAGATTGTAACAGTAACAATTCCTTATAATAGTGTATACTACCTTGCTAAAGATGGAAAAACAAGAATTACACCGGCAGATTCAGATTTTACCTGGTCATATAAAATAAATAATACAACAGAGACAAAAACTAATGTGCGCATGGATGCAACTGACGCAAGTGGTTCAATAATTAAAGTAAATAAAAATGATTTTACAACTGGTGATAAACAGACTGTAAATATAGAACAATCAATTAATATTGAATATCCAGTAAGTAAAGAATACATTTTTGCAGGCTGGAAGCTTAAAACAGCATCAAATGGTTATACGATAGATCCTTCTGATTATGCTGCGAGCGGAGAAATTATAGTTTCTCTCAATGGTAAGGATTATTGTAAACTTACAATTGACGAAGATAATCCAAATAAGGCTGTGTTTACATCTTTTGATTCTATTTCGGATGATATGGATGAGAATGGAACCGATGGTTATGGTGTTACCGTTTCTGCAAAAGATATTCCTCGGCCAGTTGTACAAAGTGTAAAAATAGATGATCTTACAGATATTTACAATGCACAAAATTCGGGTATTAGCTGTGATTCAAAAGTTTACTTCAATTTTAATAAACCTATTGATAGTAATACTTTTACACTCGCTCGTAATGGTTCAATTACAATAACAGATATTGATAATCCTGGTTTACATTTTGAAAATTATTTTACCTTATATTGCTACAATCTTAGTACATGGGAAATAATTCCAAAACCTGAATTAGCAGATGAATTTTTCAAAAATGAATCTGATACCTTATATCTTTTGATTACTCTTAATGCAAACAGAAATGAAATAAAAGATACTAATGGTTATAAGCTTATTGTTAATCAAACTATAAATAATTCATTTGAAATTCCGTATACAGTTACCGGCAAGAGAGAAACAAAAAAGCCTGCCTGGTATGGAGATACTCAAAAGGTAGCAAAAACTTCTGCATCTTATGATTCAGGAATTAACACAAATGTTTTTTCAAATAACTGGACTACTACGACAAGAAGAAAAAATCATGTTGCTGGAAGTGTATGGATTGACATGAAGGGACAAGATGCTGAATCGGGTGTAAAAGCTTTGCGTGTTACAGAAACATATTATAAGGATGTACAGGCAAATGATGTTAATATAACCCAAGAGTCTGAAGATTTTTTGCCTACAAGAGTTAATAGTAGTTATACGCTTTTCAATAAAGAATATAAGTTTAAAACCCATAATGATGGAATACTTAAACTTGATTTTCAATTAGTAGATTATGCTGGAAATTTAAGCGACCCAAAAACATTTTATGTTATAAAAGATACCTCTTTGGATCCTTCAATTATTCGGATGAAGGAATTTAAGAATGAAACGTCCTTTGATGGTATCTCTAAATGTGTTACAAAGCGTATGGATTCTAATAATCAAGAAACAATTACGCTTACAGCGGATAATAATAGCGATACTATTAAAGATATTTTTTATAGTATTTATAATTCAACCTATAATACTACTGCTCCATGGTGTGATTATCAACAAGATTTTACAACTGAAGTATGGTGGGGATATTCTGATGATGCAATAACAAATAAAATTACTCAAGGAGGAACTGCTACTAATAAAACTTATACTTTTACACATGATACAACACGCCTGACTTATGTAAAAATTAAATGTACTGATTATGTGGGTAATTCACAGGAAATTATACGTATTATTCCTCCTAAACCTGTTATTGATTCAAATTGTTATACAGCAACAGCAAATACTGCCAGTGGAGTTAATAATGGTCGTTTTCTTAAGATTACTCCTTGTAATTTTGCTTCTTTGCAGGCTCTAAAAAATAAATATAATGTGAATGTTCTCGTTTATGCAGAGTTAAAAAATGTTACTGATAATACAGCTTCTCAGATAATAAAAATTCCTGATGACGGATGGTTATTAAAAGCAGGGAAAACTTATGAAATAAGACCTATATATGTATTTGATTTTCAGGATTGCTGGTCATCTGTTGCCTGTGATAAATATTTTAGAATTAGTATAGAAAATACTGTTACTTCCAGCTCTTCTTGTAGTGCAAGTGTTTTACCAAATAATACGACATTCACAATTCCGGCGGCCGACAAACCGGATAGCATATATTTGGCAATTACTAATAGTATAAATAGTGGATGCAAAAAGGTAACTATTCAAAATACTTATTCCTCAAATTATTCATGGGTTTATATGTTTAAAAATCGCTCTACAAATATTATAGAATCATTTACAACAAAACAGTTTGAGTTACCAACACCTGCAAATTATGATGTAATTCTTAGAGCTATAAATACTAGTACCTTAAGTATCTGTGATATTCAAATTCAAAAAATTTATATTGGTAGTGGTTATACTGGGATATTAAGACTTTCAGAGGATGCAACCCCTCCTGTTCTAAATTTACCAAAAGAATATACTCATAAATATGACACCCCAGGTGCATCGAAATTTTCTGGATTAGATTGGATTGAACCTTCCGGTTATGTTATACGTGATTTGCCAACTGATGCTAATAGCGGAATTTATAATGTTGAAGAGAATGAGTATGTTGGAGAGCTTTCTTATTATTTTATTCCAAGCTCAGGAAATAGAATGACAGCTAATGAAAGTTATACACTTGATCAATTGAGTCCATATACAGAACATAAACTTCGATATAGTTTTGCAAAACAGACTATAGTAATTCCATATTTAGACTTGCCTGAGGATTGTTATAAAATCTGCGTTGTTGTAAAAGATAAGAACGGAAACCGTGCTATTCAGGCTGGAATTGCCTATAACAAAATTATGGCTAAGAGTGGAGTAGAATATACTATTGTGCAAGATAGTTCAAATACTTCTAACTGTCAGCTTGTTGCTGATTTTGAAGATGAAAATTTATTCCCGGATAATCGTTTCGAAAGGACTGTTCATTCTTATGTCTGCGAATATAACAATGGCGACTGGATTCTAATTAAAACATCTGCTGACAAACATATAGATATAAGTAATTATACTAATGGTACACATGGCAGTAAAAGTAATTCTGTTTCAAAAACATTATTAAATGATAAATGGATAAAAATTGTTACTATGCAAGCAGGTAGAAACAGTCCAATTATTGTAAATGAAGCAGGTTTCTTTGATGTTAAATATGTTTATACACCGAAATTCTTAGGTACTTCTGCTATAACATGTAGAAAAAAGAACGTTGCAGAAGGTGCAAATGGAGTTTCAATTTTCTGTGATCAACCTATTTTTGCTCATACAATGTATTACCCTAAAAAGCTTACAGAAGGAAAAACAGCAAAAGATATTGCTATGTGGGAAACTAAAGGTATTGAAATAAGTGTGAAATTTGATAGTTCAGATTTCACTTACGGCAGCGAAAACTATAAGGATATTCCATCCGGCTATTATTACACTACGGTTGTTCATTTTGCCGACGGCACAACTGTTATGAGTGATGTAAAGCAAAAGTAGCAGCCAAGCATTAATTCTTTACAATGACAATCTTCTCTTGCGGGACCTTTTTCTGGTACTCGCGGAGGAGATTTTTTTGTGCCTGGAAGCGGCGGAGAATCTGGAAGAGGGGCAGCTTGTCACGGCGCAGGGCGCGGAAAAGGCGTTTGAAAAATGGGGCGCTTACGTAAATAATTTTGTCGCAGTAGGCAAGGAGCTGGGGAGTTTTATAAAGCACGGTGGCATTTATGATTGTTTTTTCGTGTTGATTTATAAATTCCAAAATCTCCTGGATGATGATGGGGTAGACGAGCGATTCCTGGATTTGAAGGAGCTCCGGGAATGAAAAAAGAAGTTTTCCAAGGGCGCGGCGGTTTATGGTGCCGTCGGGGTTGGTTAGCTTGATATGCTCCTGCTCGGCAAAAGGAACAAACTTTTCTAAGATTTTGTCTTTTACCTGTTCGATGGCCTGGTGCACAAGGATGTCGGCGTCTACAGAAAGCC
>CAMNDY010000107.1 GCA_946535985.1 uncultured Treponema sp.
TACTTGCATATTTTTGCAAAAACTTGTATATTTTTTGTATATTTATGCATTTTTGGAGGCATATTTTATGGCAAAAGACAAAGTCGTTTTAGCTTATTCCGGTGGACTTGATACAACAGTTATCATCCCATGGCTCAAAGAAAATTATGATTATGATGTAATCGCCGTTTGTATTGACGTAGGTCAGGGCGATGACTGGGCTGCAATTAAGGCACGTGCACTCAAAACAGGTGCTTCTGCCTGCTATGTTGTAGATGCCCGTCAGGAATATATAGAGGAATACATTTGGCCGGCCCTTAAGGCAAATGCAGTTTACGAAGATGAATATCTTTTGGGAACTTCTACAGCCCGTCCTCTTATTGGAAAAATCTTAGTAGAATATGCCCGCCAGGAAGGTGCTGTTGCAATCTGCCACGGTGCAACAGGTAAGGGTAATGATCAGGTTCGTTTTGAGCTTGCTATCAAGGCTTTTGCTCCTGATCTTAAGGTAATTGCTGCCTGGCGTGATGACAAATGGAACATGGACAGCCGCGAAGCCGAAATTAAATATCTTGAAGACCGCGGACTTGAAGTTCCAATGAAAAAGGATCAGTCTTATTCACGCGATGAGAACATCTGGCACTTGAGCCACGAAGGTCTTGAACTTGAAAAGACAGAAAATGAACCAAATTACAAGCACATGCTTAAAAATACTGTTGTACCTGAAGAAGCTCCTGATGAAGGTGAATATGTAGAAATTCAGTTCGAAAAGGGTATTCCTGTAGCTCTCAACGGTAAAAAGATGGGTGCAGTAGATTTGCTCAATGAATTGAACAAAATCGGCGGCCGCAATGGTGTTGGTCTTGTAGATATCTGCGAAAACCGCTGCGTTGGTATGAAGAGCCGCGGTGTTTACGAAACTCCTGGTGGAGCAATCCTTTACTTTGCCCACAGAATGCTGGAACATCTTTGTCTTGACCGCGACACTTACCACTATAAACAGCAGATTGCCATTAAGATTGGCGAACTCATCTACGATGGAAAATGGTTCACAACCTTGTTCGACAGCCTCATGGCCTTTGTAGACAAGACAGAAGAAACTGTAACAGGTTGGGCAAAAGTTAAGCTCATTAAGGGTGCAATCCGCGGTGCAGGTTCCGGTTCTAAGTACAGTCTCTACAACGAAACAATTGCTTCATTTACAACAGGAGAACTTTACAACCACAAGGATGCCGAAGGCTTTATTACCTTGTTCGGTCTCCCACTTAAAGTTCGCGCTATGATGGAGCAAAAGGTTGGAGAAGGTCAGGCAATTGCAGAAAGCAAGAGCTTTAAAAAGAGACCTACTGAGTAAGCTGCGCTCCCTGAAAAATAATTGTAACCACATTGTAAAATTAGTGTTATAATATACGTATCTAAAAAACGTTCATGAATCCCGTACAAAAAGGGAGTACATGGGCGTTTTTTTTTACTTAAAAGGACAAGCTAAAAATTGCTTTCGCAATTTTTTTAACGCTTTCCGATTAATCACCGGCCGCCAGCGGCCTTACTCAGGAGGTTCTATTATGAAAAAGATTATTATTGCCTTATTATTATTGGGCTCAATATTTGCAAACTCTTTTGCACAGGAATATGATGTTGTTGAGGTTGGAGAAGAAGTTAGCGGAAATACTAATGAAGTATATCTTACTGCTGGTACAAATTCTGCACTTCCTTTTGCATTGACAGTTATTACATTTGGATTGATAACTTTAGGAGAAAATAAAGAAATCATGCCTGTTACTTTTACGGCTGGTTATAATCATTATTTTAATGATGAGCATTTAGGAGTTGGAGGTTTTGTTTCCTATGAACAATTCTTTGGAATGAATCTTGTATCACTCCAGGCAAAAATTACCGGTCAGTATGGTTGGGAACATGTTAAACTTTATCATGCTTTTAGCCTTGGCGCAGCGGGAATCTTTGGGAATTCCAGTCCTCAGGTTATACCTATGTTTAATTTAACCTGGCTTGGTCTAAAATTTGACTTTGACAAATGGAATATCTTTATAGATTCTTCTATTGGCAGCACAGCTCTTCTTCAACTCGGCGCATCATTTAAGTTCTGATTTTATTCACCAAACTTTTTAATAAGTTCTTCGTGATTTTTGCAGCCGGTTTTCATGTATATTCGCGAAAGATAATTTTCGAGCGAACGTTCAACAATATTCAGGTCTTTTGTAATCTGTTGTCTGGACTTTCGCTCGATTAATTTTTTTAAAATAATCTGTTCCTGCTTTGTAAGCCCGTCAAAAACTGTTTTGTATGTGAACAAAGGAGAAACAAGATTCTGCTGAATATAAGTTTCGCCGTTCATAAGCTTTTCTATTGCAACAATAAGTTCTGTCTCTGGTGCAGATTTTAAGACAAAGCCTTCTGCTCCCCCTTCAAGTGCAAGAGAAACAATACCGGGCTTTGCATACATTGAATAAACTACAACCTTAATAACCGGCCATTTTTGCTTTACTTCACGTAAAATATCAAGTCCATTTTCCTGACCCAAAAATAAATCAAGAATTAAAACGTCAGGCAGTTCATTTTTATCTGCAAGTACACATAACTTTTCCATGCTTTCAGATTTAGAAAAAGCAAAGCCCCTGCAGAAATAATTACTGCGTTCAGACAAAAGCTCTCTAATTCCACGATTTGTAAGAGTATGATCTTCTATAACAAAAAAGCTTAATTTACCTGCCATTAGTTTTATCTCCGCTTTTATTATGTGAAGGTTTGAATATACAGATTTGAGTTCCTTCTCCGGGCGTTGATGAAATAGAAAATTCTGTTCCTATCAATTGACAGCGTTTTTTTATTCCAACAAGTCCAAAATGTCTGGCTTCACCTGTTTGTGTTGAATTTGAATATAATTCTGCTTCTACATCAAAGCCGCAGCCATCATCACTTATAAAAATATATAAGCCTTCCTCTTCGTTTTCTGTAGCATTTCTTATTAATATTACAACTTCATCAGCCTTCGCATGTTTAATTACATTTGTAAAAGATTCCTGTGCAATTCTATAAATATTTAAAATATCGTTTTCACTCAAAAATGAAGTATCTGTTTCATCCGGCATTGAAATTCTGAATTTAACGCTGCTTGTTTCTGTCATTGAAGTACAAAGATTTACAATATTTGCCTTTAAATCTTTTTTTGTAATATCTGCAGGCGAAAGGTTGTAGCTTATAATCCTTACCTGTGATAATGTTTTTTCAAGAATTTCTTTTACCTGTTTAAGCGATTCAATGTTTTTTGTTTTATTATCATCATCGTTATATTTTTCCAGCAGATTTTTGCAATAACGTAAATCCTGCGCAACTGTATCATGAAGTTCCCGGGAAATTCTTGAACGTTCTTCCTCCTGGCCGTGAATTGTATATAAAAGATATTCATTTGAATCCTTTAGATTTTTTTTTGATTTTAGAAAACGGATAAGTATTATTACACCACTGAGAATCATTATAAAAAAGATGATGTCAAATATAATAAAAAAGGTTGTATAGTTGTGAATGATGTTTTCATAATTAGAAATGCTTTCTGCGTAAGTCATATTACCTTCTGCCAATAAGTTTTTCTGTAAGGCGATAGACCCCGTAGCCTGCAAAGGTTGCAATGAGTCTGTCTGCAAAAGAAATTGGTATTTGCGCAAGAATGCACGATGCAAGAAGTCCAAATTTCTGATAGACAAAAGATTCTGTAAAGGTCTTAATAGGATTCATCATGTCCGGCACATCATAAAAAACATAATGATAATAATCTATAATTCCACTGGAAATAATTGTACAAAATGAAGAGAGCAGGGCAATCAGAAACAGATATAAAATTGTAATGCCCGGTGATATTTTAAATTCTTCTTTTCTTCGTGCAATAAGCCAGGTAGAAATAACAATAAGAATTCCGCAGATGGAATACAAAAAAATAAAAGGATCAATTACTCCTTCTCTAAAATACCATATAAGATAATTTATACAGTTATAACCAAACGACACAAAAAGAGCAGGAATAAGCCCGCAGTAAAAAACAACAGCTACTGTAAAAATTGTATCAAAAAAAAGCGGAATGTTCAGAGCATGATAAAATACGTCAACTGCAAACAAATTCAAAATTTCTGCGATTATACATATAACAATAGTCCTGAGTGTTTTTGGCATATTGAAAAGTATATCACAGAAATTTGAATTTGTGGTAAGTTTGTTCATCTAATCCGTATTAATAAAAACTTGGAAAGTCAGAAGCTTGTGTTTCGCTTACCGTAATAGTATCTCCCTGTTTTATACCAGCCTGACTCAAAGTGCTTTCGGGATTTAATACGTCCTTATTTGCACCATAAGTAAGTTTGAGCTCAGCATATTTTTGTGAAGTGTTTATAAAAAGCTCTTTAAGCTCTCTACCCGTAGTTTCCGGCATTACAGTTATTTTTACAGTTTGTGTGAAAACAGGCTCTCTTGCTAAATCAGGATTATTACCAGGAACTGTAATTTGGTCTCCAAGGTTTTCAATTACTTCAACATTATAGTAATCATAAAGCTTGTGCCTGCTGAAGCAAAAATAACTTCCTTTATAAGCCAGGGTAATGTCAAAAGCAGCTTCGTTTTTATTAGTCCCTATATAAAGTGTTTTTGGATTCAGCTCAGCAGCTTTTACGGTGTCAGCAATAAGACTTCCATCTTTTTTATCAAAAGCCAGATAATCAAAACCAACTTTTACAGTTTTTATTTCCGGAAGAGCCTTATACAGTTCTCTAAGCTCATTTACAGTTATTGTTTTTGGCAGCTTGTAATTTGAACCGTCATGATCAAAATCAACAAACTTAGCTTCTGTATTCTCAAAGGTTAAATCAATTTCTACAAAGTCATCATCCTTGTAACCGTAACGGGATGCATAATTTAGTGTATACTGCTTATCAGTATCTTTGATAATGATTGTGCCGGCTTTTTTGTCCTGAAGTATAACTGATTTTGCTTCAAGAAGAATTATATATTTATCATCTGCTGCTTTTGCTATATCCTTGATTTCTGTTGCAGCACCGTCAAGAGTTAAAGCATAAGTTTGAAGTTCCTCTGCTGATATACCGGTACATTCAAGCTTGTTTCCGTCTGTGTCGCTCCAGGTTGCAGCCTGTTCATACCAGATTTTGCCGGGTTCAAAGCCTTTTTTGTATTTATACTTATTACCTTCGAGCTTGTTATTTTTTAAAAGTCTGTCTGTGTATGGAATTGCACTTATAGACTTATAATATGTTTTTTCCGAATAGTTTTCAGAATAATATTCAGAAAAATCTTGTGTTGCATTTTCTGCAGCATCAGTAAAACAGTAAAAGTTTGAATCGTCATCTTTTATATTCAGATAGTATTTTCCGTTTTTTTGTGAAACAATATATGCTTTTTTGTTTGATGAAGAGGTTTCGTTAGTTTCTACAAAAGTCTCATTGCCCCAGAATTCATATAAATCCTTTACTTTAATAAACCCATCCTTATAAAAGCAATAATAATCATATGAATTTCCGGCTGTAAAGGTTTCATCTTTTTTCATAAATACTTTATTTCTGATGCTTTCTTTGTCTTTTACAATGTCAGCTGTAAGCATTGCTTCAGAAAAATCTGCTTTTTCCCAGATTGTATAATAATCATCTGAATATGTGTTTCCACATTTATTAATGCCATCCGGAGCCAATTGTCCACATGTATATGATTTTACAAAATAAACAAGCCTTAATTTATTGTTGTTTATTGTTGGTGTTACTTTATCGTAACCTTGTCCTTCTGAATTCTTAATGAGTTTTGTTGTTAATAACCCGCTCTCAACAGTATTAACAGAAAGATACATATCCTTTTTGTCACCGGTATTTGAATTTGCATTAATTACTATGTTGGCATATGGGAAATTAAATGACAGCTTTGTTGAATCTTCTTGATTTTGCTGGACTGTACCTCTTGCAGCAGGTGTAAAAGTTTTATCTCCGGAGTATGATATTACTTTTCGATATGAATTTTCAACTTCATCTTTAGCAATTTGTCCATTACTATAGGTTATTGTTTCTTCTTTCCAGTATTCTGTGCCTCGTTCGTCCCATGAAACTACTCCAAAGAATGCATTATTATTGCTGTCTACATGAAGATAGTATTTGCTATATGTTGTATCGTAATTTCGACTTTTATCTTCTGTACTGGTACTTACAATTGTAGGTTCTGTATAAGACCCTTGTTCACCTGATTGACCATCATCCGGATTTTGTGTTGTCTGGTAATGTTCTCTTTCGCATGAATTATCTGTGTAGTCTGATTTTTCAAAATACCAGGTAGTGTTTGTTAAGACTGTTCTGGCAAAGGGAGTTTCAGTGTCTTCTTCGTCTGAGGATTGATTTTCTTGATCTTTGGGTTTGGTGGTCTGTTGTTCACCGCTGCTGTCGTTTTGAGTGTTTTCCCCGGGCTCATCGTCAGGAACTGATAAATCGTGTGGATCAACGTTTATTATAGAGGAACCTGGATATCCGCCACCACCTCCTGGCTGAGGACATCCTGTTAATAAGAAAGCTGCAAACAATAAAATTGCAGCTGGCATTATACCTGATTTTTTTTTCATAGAGTAATTCTCCTTACAAGTATTATTTTGTAATTCATTTTCAACCCAATTTTTATATTTGTAGTGAGTGCCTTTTCACAAAAAGGAGTGAAAAATCTCAGAAAAATCAGTGAAGAATTCACAAACAAGCAGGGCTTCCGCATTATAAATATTAAAATAAAATCTAGTGGCGCGAAGGAACAAA
>CAMNDY010000108.1 GCA_946535985.1 uncultured Treponema sp.
CAAGTGCCGGCTCACGGGCATCTCGCAATTCGGTATTTACAAAGCCGCCGCCTATGCAGATAAAAACCTTGTCGCCATATTTTTGTTTGAGCCAGCGGGCGGTGTAAAGGGCTGGAATAAAGGTTCCGGCAAAGGGAATGGAAATGCAGATAAGAGAGATTGTCGGGTCAAGCCCGACAATGACAGGGTCTTTTGTGTCATCCTCGGGCTCGCCTCTTGTGTCATCCTCGGGCTTGACCCGGGGATCTTTTTCAAAGCGCTTTTCCAGCACAGGCTTATAAAAATGTTCCAACACAGGAGAATCAAGTTCTTTTTCAAGTTCACTAAAGCTGCGTTCATCAACCGTAAGATGTTCGGCATAACGAATCAAAGAAAAATTTGGATCAAAGGCGGCTGTAATATAATCGGCTAAATCGGCAAGGGCATAGGAACATAAAAAACGCACATCATCTACAGAAGGCTCCCGGCCAGAATCAACAAGTCCTGCCAGAAAATTTTCCATTCTCTGCCCTCTTGGAGCAAAAGGCGAATACAAAAACTGATGCTCTTTTTCGCGGGCCCCGCCGCCACTTAAAACAGCAGTAATAAAATCAATCCATTCAATCCAGCTGGCTTTAGTCGAAATATAGCGGCGCAGATTAAAGGCAGTATTTTCATCCCCGGCTTTTTCAGCACGGTCAGCTTTTTCAAGCGCACCTGCCTCTGAAATTTCAAAAAGCCTTTCCAAACCCGCCCTGCAAAAAATTGAATAAAAAAGTTCAATACTCAAATCTGTCCAGCAGGCATCCAAACCTTCGCTTTTAAAAAAGGAAGTAAGATAAGCACCAGAGGGATAAGGAGCATTCAACTGAACCAGCGGCGGAATAATGGTAATGGCTTTCATAAAGAATATTATAACACATTCTTATAAGAATGTCGTAGATTGCTTCGCTGTGCTCGCAATGACAACTATTCCGTAAATGTCTTACTAACTTCCTTGAGCAGTTCAATAATCTCAAGCTTTTGCGGACAGTGGCCCTGGCAGTTACCGCAGCCTATACAGCCCGCAGGATCCCCTGATTTTTTAACCTCTTCGTTGTAGTGCCATTTGTAAGGACCAACTCCGTAGCGCTTGCTCTCGTTGTAAATTTCAAAAAAGCGCGGAATATTGATATTCATAGGGCAGCCGCCGTTTGTCTCGTCAACACAGTAGCGGCAGGCAGTACAAGGAATTGCGATTGTAGATTTTATAAGGTCGGTGGCCTTCTGCACGCACTTCTGCTCTTCTTCGTTGAGCGGAACAAAATCCTTCATATAAGACATGTTATCCTGCAGTTGTTCCATATTACTCATACCGCTAAGAACAACAAGGATATTGTCCATGCTTGCACAGTAGCGCATAGCCCAGCTTGCCATACTTGCCTCTGGATTGTAGTCGGTAAAGATTTTTTTAGCGTCGTCCATGATATTTGCAAGACTTCCACCCTTAATCGGCTCCATAATAGAAACAGGAATTCCGTATCGCTTACAAATCTCGTAGCACTTGCGGCTCTGAACATTGTCACTTTCCCAGTCGATATAGTTTATCTGCAGCTGAACAAGTTCAACCTCCGGGTGCTTGCTGAGCATCATTTCAAGAGCATCGGCGTCGTCGTGGAAAGAAAATCCCGGGTGCAGAATCTTACCCTGCTTTTTCATTTCCTGCATCCATTCAAAGGCACCAAGCTTTTCGGCAGTAGCAAAAACATCGCGATTGAGGGCATGCAAAAAGTAATAATCAAAATATTCAACACCACATTTTTTCAGCTGTTCATCAAAAGTCTTCTGTAAGTCGGCAGGGTCTGTTTTACCCCAAAGCGGCATCTTGGTAGTTACCTGAAACTTCTCTCGTGGATAGCGCTTAGCAACAAGTTCACCAAAAACGCGCTCCGAAAATCCACCGTGATAAACCCAGGCAGTATCAAAATAAGAAAAACCTTGTGCCATGTAAGCATCAATCATCTCGCGGGTCTTTTCCAAATCAATGTTTCCCCAAGTCTTATCTTCCGTATAAGGAAGTCTCATCAAACCAAAACCAAGTTTTTTCATAATTTTTTCTCCTCTCTAGGAGGGGGAAGTCTCCCCCTGCGTCCGCACTTCGTTGCGGCCTACCCTCTCGCCTAGGTGGCTCTGCCCCCTAAAACCCCCGTGTTATGCTAATAATTATACTTTATAAATCCCCAATCACATAGTAAAAAAAGTTATGTAAATTGTAAAAAAATTATAAGACGGATTGTATGTATTATAAATTATAAAATTAAATCTGCCACGAAGGAGTGGGAGGCAGTTTTTAGATTCAATATATTTAATAGAAAATCCAGCCATTCTATGTTATAATTTTTTATATGGAAAATACTAACATTTTTAAACGCATCATCAACTCTTATAATTCTATAAGTCTTATTTTACGAATTGTAATTGGAATTATTCTTGGCACCCTGCTTGGAATCTTTTTGCCACAGGCAGCCTGGCTTGGAATCCTTGGAGACCTTTTTGTAGGCGCCCTTAAGGCAATTGCTCCAGTTCTGGTTTTTGCACTGGTTTCAAGCTCTCTGGCAAAGGGGGCTGCAAAGCTGGACAAACGCTTTGGCATGGTAATTCTTTTATATCTTTCTACTACTCTGCTGGCTGCCATGGTTGCAGTTACAGCAAGCTTTATTTTTCCACAGACAATAGTACTGGCTCAAGGTGCCGATGTTTCTGCCGCTCCTGCCGGCATTGGTCAGGTGCTCAAGAACCTGCTTGTAAATGTAGTTTCTAATCCAATCGACGCCCTTGCCCGTGCAAACTATATTGGTATTCTTACCTGGGCTTTAATTTTTGGACTTGCAATCAAACGCTTTGCCAGCGACCAGACAAAAGAAATGTTCACAGAAGTTTCACAGGGAATCTCTCAGATTGTACGCTGGATTATTAACCTTGCTCCATTTGGAATCTTAGGACTTGTATACACAACAGTTTCTACAAACGGCCTTGGCATTTTTACAAATTACGGAAAGCTCCTGCTGGTTCTTGTCGGCTCAATGCTTTTTATGACCTTTGTTGTTTCGCCGGCAATTGTTGCAATCATTCTTAAAAGAAATCCTTACCCTCTGGTTTTGCGCTGCCTGCGCGAAAGTGGAATTACTGCTTTCTTTACCCGCAGCTCTGCCGCAAACATTCCGGTAAACATGGAACTTTGCGAAAAGCTTGGTCTTGATGAAGATATGTATTCTGTTTCAATCCCGCTTGGTGCAACAATCAACATGGATGGAGCAGCCATCACAATTTCTGTAATGACCTTAGCCGCAGCCAACACTCTTGGCATTTCTGTAGATATTCCAACCGCAATAATTTTGTGCGTACTTGCTACCCTTGGTGCCTGTGGTGCTTCTGGGGTTGCAGGTGGTTCACTGCTGCTTATCCCGCTTGCCTGTTCACTTTTTGGCATTCCAAATGATCTTGCCATGCAGGTTGTAGGAGTAGGCTTTATTATCGGAGTTGTACAGGACAGTATGGAAACTGCCCTCAATTCTTCAAGCGATGTTTTGTTCACAGCCACCGCAGAATACTACGCCTGGAAAAAAGAAGGTAAGGCTCTACCCGAGAAATTTTAAAAAAGCCTCGCACCCCTCCAGTACATCCTCATAAGTCTGATCAAAATTTCCGGTGTACCAGGGGTCGGCAATGTCGCGATCTTTGCCTGCAAAAGAAAGTAAATGAACTATTTTATGCTGGGGATCCGGACTCCAGCAGCGGTTCATATAAAAAAGATTTTCATCATCCATTGCAACAAGATAGTCGTATTTATCGTAGTCGTTTCTTGTAATCTGACGGGCAGCACGACGGTTGAATGGAATACCCATTTCTCGCAATTTAGTACGGGTTCCGTAGTGCATATCATTTCCAATTTCTTCACGGCTGGTTGCAGCAGACTCAATTAAAAAATCAGATTCGCGGCCTACACGACGAACAAGTTCTTTCATTACAAATTCAGCCATTGGCGAGCGGCAAATGTTTCCGTGGCAGACAAATAAAATCCTTGTCATAAAACAGCCTCCTGCAAAAAGCGACCTACACCATCATGATTGTTATCGTATTGAGTTACAAAATCGGCAATATTTTTTATGGCATCAAGACCATTGCACATGGCAACCCCGTAGCCGCACATTCTTATAAGACTTTCGTCATTCATGCTGTCGCCAAAGCCTATTGTTTTTTCGATAGGAATATTAAGCTCTTTTGCAAGATAAGAAACCGCTTCACCCTTGCCACAATCAGGCGGAAGGATTTCAAGAAAGTAAGGTTTGCTTGTAAAAATCACAGCGCGCTCTTTAAACTCATCACGCAAAGTTTTTTGAAGTTCAAGCAGCTGCTCAGGTTCACCGGGTACCAGCATTTTTGTAAAACCCTTCTGTAAAAAGTCCTCATAATTTTCTACGGCAAGGCCTTTGAGCCCGCAAAGATCAACATCAAGTTTTGTCCATTTAGTTTTTTCGCGATAGTAAATTGTATCGGGAGTATAAACTTCGGAACGCAGGCCCACAGCTTCGGCCAGTTCATTGGTACGCAGCAAAATCTCAGGCTCTACTTTTTTACAAAAAATATTCTGACGTGTATGCAAATCAAAAATGCTGCAGCCGTTTATAGCAATCAAAAATCTTCCGGCTTCGAGCCCCGCAATTTGGAGTCTTCGAACAAAAGGAAGGATTGCATCTTCGGCACGACCAGAACACAAAACAACATAAATCCCTTTTTGAGCACAGTCGCGCAACGCCTGTACAGTCAAATCGGTAATCTCGCGGTCATCATTAAGGAGAGTATCATCCAAATCAAGCGCAATCAGTTTTACATCAAGCTTTTTCATTGAGCGTATTTTATAAGAAGAAACCAGATTTGTAAACTGTGGGGAAAGCAGGAATTGAAGAAGCTCTGAATCCAAGATAGAATGATATAAATGAAGAAAAGATTATTTTTGATTTTACTGCATATATTTTTCCAGGTGGGGCTCATTTTTGCGCAACCGGTGCCGGGGTCTTATTATGAATTTATGGATGCGGTAAAAGATATGCCGGCGGGGCACGACAAAACTAGTCTCATCATTTACAGGCCTGAAAACAAAGGAGTCATGAACGATATCCGCTGTTATTTAAAACTAACAGATATGGATGGCAAAGATGTAACCTACACCGCCTGCACTGCTACCTATGAATGGGCAAGCATTCCAAATGTAGTGAATCAGTATAAGAAAAAATATTTTTTAAGCGGCGGCATGGCCATGCACTTGAAACTTAAAAAAGGCCGCTACAATATCACCCTTACCACTCCCGTAGATCAACAGGCCAACTTCACCTACAGCGACCCGTCCACCGTACCCTTCGACTGGCAGTCAAACACCTTTACCTACGACACCCAAAATCCTACTAAAGTTATTTTTGTTTATCCGACATACAATGAAAACGGGTTTTATAATGGAAGCTGGATTGTGGATTATAGGGAACATAAATAATTTTTTTTCTGAAGGAATAATATAACAAACTATTATAATTTTTCTCCCAAGATTTTTGTAAGAAGTCCACTTTTATTTCCATATTAACTATAGAAAAATAATGAAACGTTAATCCTCTGCTCACGTTTCTTAACCCAAAGGAGTTAATATGCAAAATAATCGAGAGATTAAATCAAGCGTGTTCGCAGACCTATTCGGTGATGATGAACTGGTTGGTAAGAAAAACTTTCTTGCCTTGTATAATGCAATTCACAGAACAAATCTTAAATATGAGGAAACCAAGATTGAACGGAAAACTATTTCACAAAGTCTGGTTAATACGTTCAATAACGACGTCAGTATGGAAATCAATGGAAAACTGATAGTGTTTATTGAGCATCAAAGTACTATCAACAAAAACATGCCTTTACGATTTCTGGAATATTTCGTACACATTCTGTATGGTATTGTTCCGGCAAGGGCAAGATATAAAAATGCTTTATACAAAATCCCCAGCCCTGAATTTTATGTTTTCTACAACGGTAAAAAAAGGCTCGTACGAGAAAGTGAGCTCAAACTTTCTGATGCTTTCATAGTTCCACAAGAAGAACCTTTATGTGAACTAAAGGTAAATGTCATTAACATCGGTGGTAAGGAAGGATTAACATTGCCGATTGTAAAAAACTGTGCTATTCTTAAGGAGTATTGTGAATTCATAGAGATGATGCTTATAGGAAAAGCCGCCCTTCCCGAAAGCTGTACAAAAGAAGATGCTCAGGTGGCTTTAGAAAAAGTAATCCGTGAATGTATATCCAAAAACATTCTTACAGATTACCTTACGCGAAAAAGTCCGGAGATTATTAATATGTTTTTAGATGAATACGATTACGAAACCGACATTGCCGTAAAACAGGAAGAAGCAAAAGAAGAAGGCGCTCAACAAAATGCAATAAAAACTGCCATTGCCCTTCTAAAAGAAGGCGACCCTCCCGAAAAAATTGCCCGATGTACTGAATTACCACTTGAAAAAGTGCTGGAGCTCCAGGAACAGATTACTGAAAAGGCATAAACACCCATCAAAAGAAGAAGAAACGTAGAATAAAAAAATAGCCCGCCGAGTGTTACTACCACTATAGGCGGGCTTTGTCCGTAAGGACAACAAAACCATAGAGGCAAGACGCTTTCTGCGAATGCCTTTCTTTTTTAAATATAAAGCACTTGTGGGAAAAAAGCAAGTGCTTT
>CAMNDY010000109.1 GCA_946535985.1 uncultured Treponema sp.
CCATGGCTTGCTTCATATTCAAAGTTTCCGTCCGGGCTTACAAGAACAGAAGTCATCATTGCAAGAGAACCACAAGCGCTGGCAATCATATCACTCATAACGTCGCCGTCGTAGTTTTTAGTGGCCCACATAAAGCCGCCTTCGCTTCTCATAACACGGGCAACAGCATCATCAATTAAAGTGTAAAAATATTCAATGCCGGCTGCTTCAAATTTTTCTTTGTATTCTTCATCATAGATACGCTGGAAAATTGCTTTGAAGTTTCCGTCGTAGATTTTAGAAATTGTATCTTTTGCACCAAACCAGACGCTGATTTTACGGTCTAAAGCGTAAGTAAAGCAGCAGCGGGCAAAGCTTTCAATTGAATTATCAAGGTTGTGGATTCCCTGAATAATACCAGGTCCTTTCATGTCCATAATAGTCTTGCGGATTTCTTTGCCGTCTACACCGGTAAATACAAGCTCTGCTTTTCCTGCAGTCGGACATTTAATTTCGCAGTTTTTATAAATATCACCGTAAGCATGACGGCCAAGAACAATCGGCTTTTTCCAGCAGCTTACAGTTCCATGAATGTTATTTACAAAAATTGGCTCGCGGAAAACTGTACCATCAAGCTCTGCACGAATAATTCCATTTGGGCTAGGAGTGAGCTGCTTAAGATGATACTCTTCAACTCGTGCCTGGTTGCTTGTGATTGTTGCGCATTTTACACCAACGTGAAGACGTTTAATTGCGGCAGCTGCTTCGTAAGTAATCTTGTCATCAGAGTCATCACGGCTCTTAAGTCCAAGGTCAAAATATTCTGTCTTTAAATCAATATAAGGTAAAAGAAGTTCATCCTTAATTACCTTCCACAAAACTCTAGTCATTTCATCGCCATCAAGTTCGGCGATCGCATTTTTCATCTGAATCTTTGCCATAATGAGAATATTATATAGAAAAGAGGGTGGTGTTGCAATTAAATTACATATAGCAGAAAGGCACAAATCCAGGCAATTGCACACTGCCACAAGGCAAGTCCAAGGGCCCAGCGGGCACCTAGCTCTCTTTTTACAGATGCAATTGCGGCAATACATGGAGAGTAGAGCAGGCTGAATACAAGCATACTTGCAGCAGCTTTTTGAGTAAGGGCATTTGTGATTCCGCCTGCGAACAAAATCTCCATTGTTGAGACAACGCTTTCTTTTGCCAGTACTCCGCTGATTAGTGAAGTACAGATTCTCCAGTCTCCAAGACCAAGTGGACGGAAGATTGGTTCAAGTAAGCCTGCAATTATAGCCAGCATACTTTTTGAAGAATCCTGAATATAATTAAGATGAAGGTCAAAACTCTGCAAAAACCAGATTACAATTGTTGCAATGAAAATTACTGTAAAGGCCCGCTCTAAAAAATCCTTGGCTTTTTCCCAAAGAAGTTGGGCTGTGTTTTTTACACTAGGGAGGCGGTAATTTGGAAGTTCCATAACAAATGGAACCGGTTCACCTTTGAATAAAGTTTTGCGGTATAAAAGAGAAGCCAAAATTCCAATTATTATTCCAAGAAAGTAAAGGCCTGTCATAATGAGTCCGCCACGACCCGGGAAGAAGGCTGCTGTAAAGAAGGCATAAATAGGGAGCTTTGCAGTACAGCTCATAAAGGGGGTAAGAAGGATTGTCATCTTGCGGTCGCGTTCAGAAGGAAGAATGCGGGTAGACATAACTGCAGGAACAGTGCAGCCAAAACCAATTAAAAGAGGAACAATGCTGCGCCCGCTTAATCCTATTTTTCTAAGCAGGGTATCCATTACAAAGGCAACGCGGGCAATGTAACCGCTGTCTTCAAGCAAAGACAAAAATAAAAATAAGGTAACAATAATCGGCAGGAATGAAAGAACTCCACCAACTCCCGCAAATATTCCATCAATTATAAGCGAATGTAGAACAGGATTTGCATTAACTGTGGTGAGTCCGGAATCTACAAGTGCAGTGAGGGCATCAATCCCTCGTTCAAGAAGCCCTTGTAAAAAGGCTCCGATTACATTAAAGGTAAGAAAGAATACAAGCCCCATAATTGCAATAAAAATCGGGATACCGGTATATTTGCCTGTCAGAAGCTTATCTATTTTTTGAGAGCGGATTCTTTCTTTACTTTCGTGAGGCTTTTTTACTGTCTGGCTGCATACGTTTTTTATGTAGGCATAGCGCATATCGGCTATTGCCGCGCTTCGGTCTAGACCACGTTCTTTTTCCATTTGAAGGGTGATGTGTTCAAGAGTTTCTTTTTCGTTAACATCAAGGTCAAGGGCGTAGAGAATGCGTTTATCTCCTTCGAGAAGTTTACTTGCAGCAAAACGAACAGGAATGCCGGCTTTTTCTGCATGGTCATGAATAAGGTGAATTACAGCATGAAGGGCACGGTGAACGGCTCCACCACTATCATTTGCATCACAAAAATCCTGGCGCAAAGGTTTTTCCTGGTAGTAGGCAACGTGTACCGCATGCTTTATAAGTTCATCAACACCCTGATTTTTACTGGCCGAAATTGGAATTACAGGAACACCGAGCAGCTCTTCCATTTTGTTTACGTTTACCGAACCGCCGTTGCCTGTCATTTCATCCATCATGTTCAGGGCAATAACCATAGGAATGTTGAGTTCCAGAAGCTGCATTGTAAGATAAAGGTTTCTCTGGATATTTGTAGCGTCTACGATATTAATAATTCCGCGGGGTTTTTCATTTAAAACAAAATTTCGCGAAATGAGTTCTTCACTTGTATAAGGAGACATTGAATAAATGCCGGGCAAATCTGTAACAAGAGTATTTGCATAACCACGGATAACTCCATCCTTGCGGTCTACAGTAACACCGGGAAAATTTCCTACGTGCTGGTTAGAACCTGTAAGCTGATTAAAAAGAGTTGTTTTTCCGGAGTTCTGATTTCCGACAAGAGCATAGGTTAGGGTAGTTCCCTGGGGAACAGGATCTTCATCCTCTTTTGTATGAAAGCGTCCACCTTCACCAAGACCAGGGTGGGCAGTTTTAGAGTGCCCTTCGACAGGCTCAGGGACCACACTTCGCTTAGAGATTGCGCTTCGTTCAGAGTCTACGCCATCAAACGGGGCACCTGAGCTTGTCGAAGGGTCTACGTCAATTTTCCCCGCATCATCCAGCCGCATGGTAAGCTCGTAGCCGTTCACATCATATTCAACTGGATCTCCCATAGGAGCGGTTTTAATTTTTGTAATAACAGTTCCGGGAATTATTCCCATATCCAGAAAGTGCTGGCGTAGTCCACCGTTTCCGCCAACCTTAGAAACAAGGGCGGAATCTCCTGTCTTCAAATCACTGAGTGTCATGATTTATATTATACTCTTCTAGTTGATTTTGAAAAGGTCTACTTCCTGTTTAAGATCCATAAGATTACTCTGGTTTTCATCACTTAAGTTGTGGCAGAGCTCAACCGATTTTGTAATCTGGCTGGAACCTGCTGCCATTTCGTTCATTGCGCTGGTAATTTCGCTGGTGACATTTGCAAGGTTTTCCATTTCCTGGCCGATTTTGCGGCCACCTTCCAGAAGGACATTTGTATTTTCTTTTACAGCTTCTGAAGATTCCTGAATGCTGCTTATTGCCTGGAGAACCTGGGCACTGCCTGCATTCTGTTCGTCCATGGCATTCTTGATAACTGCTTCCTGCTGCTGAACCTTGCCGGTAAGTTCAAAAATAACTTCAAACTGATTCTGTACCGACTTAGTATTGTCGGAAACATTCTTAATAATATCCTGCAGGGAATTAAGCTGGTTGGCAATTGCCTTACCCTGGGCATTTGACTGTTCTGCAAGTTTACGAATTTCGTCTGCTACTACAGCAAATCCCTGACCAGCTTCGCCTGCGTGGGCAGCTTCGATTGCGGCATTCATGGCAAGAAGGTTAGTCTGGGAAGCAATGCTCTGAACAACAGTAGAAGCCTGAACCAGAGAGGCGGATTTATCTATAATAGTTGCTGCCAGCTGGGTAGATTCATTAATCTGTTCGCGGCCTTTTTCTGACTCGGCTCCAAGTTTTTCAACAGTCTTGCTGTTCTGCTCAAGAATCTGTGTTACCGAACGGATATTTGCAACCATTTCTTCTACGGCACTTGAAGAAGTAGAAACTCCTTCTACCTGCAGGTTTACATTTTTGTCCAGGTCTTCAATTTTTGTAAGCATATCCTTTATAGTTTCATCACTCTTGGCAACACCCTGGGCCTGGTTTGTAACTCTTTCCTTAATGCTGTCAATGTTGGCAGTAATTTCTTCTATTGCAGAAGCTGTTTCTGTCATGCTTGCGCTGACATTGTTGGCAGTATTCATAGATACATTTACTGAATTTCCGATATCAGCTAAAAGACTGTGAGTTTCATCCTTAAAAGTGTTGAGGTCGTTTATTAAAAGTCCGAATTCATTACGGGTTGTAACAGGTAAAGGTTCTCCTGTGTAGTCTCTGTTTGCAACCTGATTTGTAAAATCTCTCATAAGAAAGACTCGGATTGCAATGGCCCGCTGCTGCAAAAGGCTTGTAATTACAATAAATATTGCCCCAATTACACCCTCCGGGAAAACATATTTTGCAACAAGCAGTCGGGAAGGTATATCTGCCAAAGCCGAAGAAAGAACCGGCGAAATTGTAAGAAGAATAAAGCCTGCTGCTCCAAAAAAGCTGATGAAAATTGAGCGGACAACCAGCGACATAGACTGATATTCCTTTCTGTAAGGAAGATGGGCAAGAGAATATTCAAACTTTTGAACCAGCAGGCTGTAGAAAACCTGGGCAATAAGAAAGACGTTTCCGCAGCAAACTGTATAAAGGGGCAGAGTGTCTACAAAAACTTTTTTTTCTGCAAAAGCACCCTGAACTACAAGGGCAGAAAGAAAAGCATTTAAAAGGGCAAATCCCAAGGTAACCGACTGAAAGCGCTTATAAACCTTATTTGTTTTTACTACAGAATCAGGATTTTTTGGATCAAACTGCTTTAGTTTTTTTGTCTGCGAAAAATACCAGAAGAGAATAAAACTATAAATAAGAAGGATACCGACAATTGCAAAAGGGGAAGTGAATCCAATAAGGGTATCTTTCAGGGAAAAAACATTAAGATACACAAAGGTTGCCCAGCTTACTGCAAAAGGCACCAGAAAAGTACCCATGTAATAAATAAAATGTATTGCTGTAAAATTAAAAACAGGATTTGTATTTGAAGTGGTGTTGTCAGCCATAGTCACGTACTCCATAAGCATGTAGTTGTATTGTTCTATTATAAACCTCAAAAAAGAAAAAAACAATAAAAATCTCTCTCAAAAGATATAAAAAATACAGGACATATAGTAAAATTAAATTATGGAAGCATTAATCGGCACCAGCGGTTACGACTACCCCGAATGGAAGGGCATTTTTTATCCAAAGGACCTCAAACGCAAAGATTTTCTTTCTTATTACGCCAGCCAGTTCAACGCCCTGGAAGTGAATAATACGTTTTACAATATGCCCACGGCCGACCGCCTGCATTCATTTTGGGAACGAAGTGAAGGCAAGCTGCAGTTTAGCGTAAAGGCCAACAGAATGCTTACACATGAAGTAGGGCCTGCCTGGGAGCTTGATGCCTCGTTGTTTTTGCATGCCGTTTCCATCCTGGCCAATAAATCCTGCCTGTGCGCCGTTCTTTTTCAGTTCCCTCAGAGCTTTCATTATACGCCGGAAAACAGAGTGTATCTTTCTAAGTTGATAGACGCCTTTGGAAGCCTGCCCGTAGTAATAGAGTTCCGCCATATTGAATGGATAAGAGAGTCTGTTTTAGAAGGCCTCCAGTCGCGAGGGGTAGGCCTGTGTTACTGCGATATGCCCGAGTTGAAGTATTTGCCAAATAATGCCTTGGATGAACGCGCGGTCCCTGAGTCAGTCGAAGGGGTCGAAGGGTCGTCCACACCATCCCGCGCCCAATCCTTCTACCTCCGCCTCCACGGAAGAAATGCAGATGCGTGGTACTCCGCCGATAACTCTCAAAATGGCAGCTCCCGCTACACCTACGACTACACCGACCAGGAACTCTCCGAGTTTGTCCCAGTTATTCAAAATGTCATTCTCACAGGACGCCAGCCCATCGTGTTTTTCAACAATCATCCCAATGGCAGTGGGGCTAAGAATGCGGTGAGGTTTAAGGATTTGTTAAATTTGCAGCATTAGACACTCTAAAAATGAAAATTTCGCAAAAAAGCATAAATTATGATTTTTTTTATTAAAATTTATGCTTTTCAAGTCAAAAAATGAATAAAATAGGCTAATTATCCAAAAAAATTACCAGAAATTCGATATTTTTAAATAAAAATGTCACAAAAAAACAGAAAATGTGGTCATATTCTTTGTATTTCCTATAAAAAAGCATAAATTCAAATAAAAAATCAAATAAATTTATGCTTTTTTCAATAAAAACAATAAAACTCTCTCTGGTTCTTTTCCGGAATTCCTGCTAAGCAGCAAATATGGAAGTAACACAATTTATTGCAAATAAAGAAGATCGTTCATTTTTTGATAGTCTTGTTGAAAATCTGAAGAAGTGTTCAGAATTTAAAATGAGTGTAGCCTTTTTTTCTTGGGGCGGAATACAAAACTTCTTTCCATTGTTTGAAGAATTACAACAAAGAAATGTAAAAGGCCAGATATTAA
>CAMNDY010000110.1 GCA_946535985.1 uncultured Treponema sp.
GAGCAAGCATTGGCGGTAACATTGCAACAAATGCAGGTGGAATGCGTGCCGTAAAATACGGCGTTACCCGAGATTATGTAATGGGACTTGAACTCGTGCTTGCAGACGGAACTGTTCTTACAGTTGGGACAAAAAACCGCAAGGACACAACAGGCCTTGATATAAAAGATATCGTAATTGGTTCAGAGGGAACTTTGGCAATTATTACAAAAGCCCTGCTCCGCCTTATAGGAAAGCCCGAAAAATCACAGAGCATTCTTGTAAGCTTTGACAGTCTGCAGGCAGGAATAGAAGCCGTGCCCATTATTCTGCGCCAGAACTTAAATCCTACAGCAGTAGAGTTTATTGAACGCAAGGTTGTAAAACTTGGAGAAGATTTTCTTGGCTTAAAATATCCCGATCCACAGGCGGCTGCTTATTTACTTTTAACTTTTGACGGAGCTGTGGCAGAAATTGATGGAGCCATAAACAAACTCATAGAAGTTTTAAAAGGAGCAAGTCGCCAAGTAATAATTCTTGACGAAAGCTCTCCTGAGTTAGACTCTGCTAACATCTGGAAAATCCGCGGATGCCTTGTAAAGGCTGTAGAAGCAGTAAGCGAACAGGAACCACTTGATATAGTTGTTCCTCTCGCCCGAGTTGCAGATTTTGTAGAATATGTAAACGTTCTTGAAAATCAAAGCGGCATGCAGATGATTAGCTTTGGTCACGCAGGCGACGGAAACGTTCATCTTTGCGTAGTCCGTGGTGGCCGCAGCCAGGAGATTTGGGAAAGCGAACTTAACGCAAATCTTGAAAAACTGTATTCTAAGGCAAAAGAACTTGGAGGTTTAATTTCAGGCGAACACGGACTTGGAGTCAGCAAAAGATCTTATTTCTTTAGCCAAACCCCTGCCGCCAATGTAGACCTCATGAATGCAATAAAAAAAGCCTTTGACCAGAAGGGAATTTTGAATCCAAAAATTAGTTATCTAAAGTAAGATTGCCGGGTCAAGCCCGGCAATGACAATGTCATTATCGAATGGCAATGCCATTATCGAATAACAATGTCATTATCGGGCTTGACCCGATAATCTCAATCACAGGAGGCCTTATGCCAATTTTATCATCTCGTACATCATCATTTACCGACAGCGTAATCCGCCGCATGAGTCGCTCACTTCGTGAGCTTACGAGTTTGCGTTGCAAACTCGCAGTTTTTACAGGAGAGTTATAAAATGCCAATCCTATCAACCCGTACATCATCTTTCACAGACAGTGTTATCAGAAGAATGACAAGAATTTCTAATCAATATGACGCTATAAACCTTTCGCAGGGCTTTCCGGATTTTGAACCACCCCGCCCTATTTTAGACCGTCTGGCACAGGTAACAAAAGAAGATTTTCATCAGTATTCAACAACCTGGGGCGCTCAGAATTTCCGCGAGGCACTTGCTGCAAAAATCACTCATTTTTCAGGTGTCTCTGTAGATCCAAACTCTGAACTTGTAGTAACATGCGGCTCCACAGAAGCAATGATGGCTGCCATGATGAGCGTTACAAATCCGGGCGATAAGGTAATTGTATTTTCTCCATTTTATGAAAACTACGGTGCAGACACAATTTTAAGCGGTGCCCAGCCAATTTATGTTCCTCTCGTTCCACCAGAATACAACTTTAATGCAGCAGCTCTCGAAGATGCCTTCCGCCAAAAACCAAAGGCTATCATCGTTTGTAATCCTTCTAATCCGTGCGGTAAGGTTTTTACCCGTGAAGAACTAACCATAATTGCAGACCTTGCAAAAAAATATGACTCCTTTGTAATCACAGATGAAGTTTACGAGCATATTCTCTACAAGCCTCATGTTCATACTTACATGGCAAGTCTTCCCGGAATGAAGGACAGAACAATTACCTGTAATTCACTTTCAAAAACATATTCAATTACAGGCTGGCGTCTTGGCTACACACAGGCAAATCCGGAAGTAACAGAACGAATCAAAAAAGTTCACGACTTCCTTACAGTTGGAGCCGCTGCCCCATTACAGGAAGCTGCAGTTACAGGCCTTCGTTTTGGCGACGAATATTATGCAGACCTTCAGGAAAAATACACACATAAAAGAAATCTGTTTTTACAGGGCCTGCGCGATATAGGACTTCCTCACACAGAACCACAGGGAGCCTACTATATAATGATAGACATCAGCGAGTTTGGTTATGAAGATGATCTTGAGTTTGCAGAAATCCTTGCCCGAGATGTTGGTGTTGGAACAGTTCCTGGCTCATCATTTTTCCGTGAGCCAGAAAACCGTTACGTTCGCATTCACTTTGCAAAAAAAGACGAAACCTTAAACGAAGCATTAAACAGACTTTCAACAATCAGAGAAAAAATAAAAAAAAGATGATATAATATATCCAGGAGGAAACTTTGACCCTTCAACAAATCAAATATGTAATTGGCATTGCAGAAACAGGTTCTCTAAATAAAGCTGCCGAAAAGCTTTATGTTTCTCAACCTTCACTTACTGCAACAATTCACGACCTGGAAGATGAGCTTGGCATAACAATTTTCAACAGAACAGGACGAGGTGTTACCCTCACAAACGACGGAACAGAATTCCTTACATCAGCACGACAGCTTTATATTGATTACCAGACTGTAATGGAAAAATATGGCGATAACGGAAAAATAAAAAAGAAATTTGGAGTTTCAACCCAGCACTACTCTTTTGCCGTAAAAAGCTTTGTAGAAATGGTAAAGGACTTTAACACAAACGAATATGAATTTGCAATCCGCGAAACAAAAACCCGCGAAGTTATAGACGATGTTGCAAGCCTTAAAAGCGAAATTGGAATTCTTTATTTAAGCGACTTTAACCGCAAAGCAATCACCAGCATTTTAAAATCAAAGGAGCTTGAATTTCATCATCTTATTGACTGCAAGGCCTATGTATATATATGGAAAGGACATCCTCTGGCCAACAAAAAAAACATCAGCCTTTCGCAACTGGAAGATTATCCCTGCCTTTCTTTTGAACAGGGCGATGGAGCAAGCTTTTATTTTGCAGAAGAAATTTTAAGTACCGAAGAATATCACAGAACAATTAAAGCAAATGATCGTGCCACAATTCTTAATCTTATGATTGGCTTAAACGGATACACACTTTGCTCCGGAATAATCTGCGAAGAACTCAACGGCTCCGACTATATTGCAGTTCCTTTTAAAGAAGAAGATGAAAGCATCAACCGTATAATGGAAATTGGATTTATTACAAGACGCGGCTTTAATTTAAGTACAATTGGTAATAAATATATAGAAGAAGTTAGAAAATATCTTTCAATATAAACGACTATGGCAGAAGAAGAAATTTTGAATATAAAACTTGAAAATCTCAAAACTTATCTGGGTTCTCTTGGAAGTCTTGCAGTTGCATATTCCAGCGGAGTAGATTCTACTTTTCTTTTAAAGGTAGCACATGATGTGCTGGGAGATAAGGCAATTGCTATTACAGCCACTTCCGGCTTTTATCCTAAACGCGAAAGTGATGAGGCCTCTGCTTTTTGTAGAGCCAATGGAATCAAACAGATTGTTGTTGCATCTGAAGAATTAGATATTCCGGAAATCCGTCATAACCCCACAAACAGATGTTACCTTTGCAAAAGGGATCTTTTTACAAAAATCCTCTCTATTGCAAAAGAAAACGGACTTGACTATGTAGCCGAGGGCAGCAATATGGATGATATGGGAGATTACCGCCCGGGCTTAAAAGCCATAGCCGAACTTGGAATAAAAAGCCCTCTCAGAGAATGTGGTTTATATAAGGAAGAAATCCGCACACTTTCAAAGCAGCTGGCTCTTCCAACCTGGAACAAACCAAGCTTTGCCTGCCTTGCATCCCGCTTTGTATACGGAGAAGAAATTACCAGAGAAAAGTTAAAAATGGTAGAAAAAGCCGAAGAAACACTCCTAAATCTTGGTTTTAAACAGTTCCGCGTCCGCATTCACGGAGAAAATCTCGCTAGAATAGAAGTTCTCCCTTCCGACCTTGAAAAACTCTTTTCCCTCCGAGAATCCATAATAAAAACCCTAAAAGATGCAGGTTTTACATATATCACCATGGACTTATCCGGCTATCGAACCGGGGCAATGAATGAAGTTTTATCGTTAAAAAAGGAAAAATAATCTATAAAGCGAACTTGTGAAAATCAATTTTTAATGATTGCCTATAAAAAATAGCGCGAAGCCGAATTGCAGATTACAAAAATGCTCTACACTGCTGCCGCGAAAGCGGCAACGTATATAATTACAAGGCAGTGTAGCGCATAGCGGGCTAGCCCGCGGTTTTGGAATATGCAATTCGGCAGGAAGCTATTTTTTTCTACCAGGATACATTTTTAATTTATTTCCCTTAAGAATCATTTTTTGAGATTTTACCTTTTTTATAAGATTTCCACCTTGACAAATTCTATTTCTAGAATAAAATAGAAGTATGGACTTAAGAACAGTATTAACAACAGACACAGTAAACCTTCACTTAAAAGGAACTACTAAAGAAGAAATCGTTGACGAAATGCTTGACGTTCTTTACAAGGCAGGAAAGGTAACAGATAAAGCAGCTGCCAGAGAGTGTGTATTGGATCGCGAACGCAAGATGTCAACCGGTATGAAACATGGAATCGCTATTCCTCATGGAAAAACAGATACAGTAAGCGATTTGGTTGCCTGCATTGGTATCTCTGATAACCCTGTAGACTTTGATTCACTTGATCAGGAACCTTGCCGCATTTTTATTATGACACTTTCACCTGTAAACAAAACAGGTCCACATCTTCAGTTCCTTGCAGAAGTTAGTCTTCTTTTCAAGAGCCCTGAAAAACGCCAGGAAATTCTTGATACACAGGACAAGGCAGAAGTTATCCGTATTCTTACAGAATAGCAGGATTTTTAATTTGAACTTACAGACCTTTATGCCCTGTGCGTAAAGGTCTTTTTTATTATATTGCCCTTCTATAAGCTCGAGGGCCGCATGAAACCGTGGTCCCTGAGCCTGTCGAAGGGCCTCCAAAAAGGAACCATTTATGAAACTAGATCCAATCTTTACTGTAAAAGAAAATAAACTTTATAAAATATCCGACAACTCTGCTGTTGATACTGAAAGACTCAAAAAAATCGAAATTAAATGGAGCCAGGTCGAACTGGCCGAAGAAAGCTATAACGAAGAATATCTTGCCCAATTACGCGAAGAACTTAAAGCCATGGACGACGCCGGAACATTTGCCCTTCTGGTCCCTATTGTTGATAAGCCTCTTGAAAATGCCGACCAGCTGGAACTTTTTATAAATGCATTCAACCACACTGCCCGCCGCGTAAAGGATTGCGTAAGTGTTGCAGGATTCGTACTGCCAGAAGAAATAACCACAAAAGGATTTTCTGAAGGAACACCCGCTGCAGATTTTATGGAAACCCTCGCCATCAAACACGCACAATATGTATATTTTACAAAAAATCCAAATACCCCTGAAAATATTGTAATAATCTAGTATTAATTACTAATTGACATGATGTAAAAATACGGAGCGAAAAAATGACTTTTGCGGAGCGTCCTCTTCGTTTAGCGGAGCAAAAGGCATTTTTTTGCGTGAGTATTTTTACATTATATGATTGATTTTTATCAGAGTATTGCAAAATACCGCAACGTTTGCAAAATACCGTAAGATTTGCACGAAAAATCTAAAAAAAAGTGTTAAAATCATATAAAAATGTAAATTTTCTTGAAAAATCACTTGAACATTTTTTGCAATTGTGTCATTATGCTCGCGAGGTTTTTGATTGATGCAATACAAGACAGAAACAAACAGATTTGTAAACTCATGTTTTACATCACTTGCTTTGTGCTTAATGTTCACAGGCATTGCTCTGTCTATTTATTTTTGTCTTCCAAATGAAATTGCAGAAGCAGTACCTGAGGTTGCAGTAATTGATACAATCGAAGAAGAACCTGTTGATGATTTTCCAGAGGATTTCTACGATCATCTTACAGAAGTTTCTTTTGAAAAAATCAATTCGGATACAGATCCTGGACTTGAACTTTACCGTCAGTCATTTTCTCGTGGCTCTGTAGAAAAGTTCTACAGCTGTATTACACGCGATAAGGATGTTGCACTTGCAATACTTGCCGAAGCAGATAAGAATGAGATTCCGCTTCCGCTTGCATTTGCACTGGCTTATACAGAAAGCCGCTACAATCCAAAGGCAACCAACAGTAATTCAAATACAACAATCGACAGGGGACTTTTTCAGCTCAACAGCAATTCCTTCCCTGCCCTTACAGAAGCAGATTTTTTTGATCCTTATATAAGTGCGAAATATGGTATGTCGCACCTTAAGTTCTGTTTGAACTCTGCCGGCAATGAAGTTTCTGCCCTTGCAATGTACAACGCAGGAACAGGTCGTGTCCGCTCAAACAAAACTCCTCAGTCTACACTCAACTATGTAGGCAAAATTATTACATACCAGAAAATGCTTGAAAGTCTTTTTGCAGACGAAGTTGAAGCTTACTACGAAACAAGACTTCTGCCAGGCGTAACAGTAGCCCTTGCAGACAAGCATTAATTAAACAGCCTCCTAATTTTTACGGGAACCCGGTTTTTATAGTTTTTTTCCGGGTTCCTTTTTTT
>CAMNDY010000111.1 GCA_946535985.1 uncultured Treponema sp.
TTATATACGGAGGATTACCAATAACGATATCAAATCCGTTGCAATCATTCGGTGATTTTATTCCAACGATTTAAAAAATCTCCAAAGTGTACTGCGGTCCACTTTTAAAGCTTTTGCAATTTCTGATTTAGAACAGTTACATATCAAAAACTCTTGGATTATTTCTTCATAACCAGAAAGTTTCAATTTGGAATTGTGACTTCCAGCTCTTCTACCAATATGAATTCCTTGTGCTTTTCGCAAAGCAAGAGCTTCTTTTGTTCTTTGACTTATCAGGTTTCTTTCAATCTCTGCTGAAAGACCAAATGCAAAAGCCAGTACCTTACTTTGGATATCATCACCGAGGCGGTAGTTGTCTTTTATAGTCCAGACTTTACATTCTTTATTCATGCATATATGAAGAATCTCCATAATCATAAAAAGATTACGGCCAAGCCTTGAAAGCTCCGCACAGATAATTAAATCATCTTTTTCTACAATTTTTAAAAGCTCCCCAAGTTTCCGTTTATCGTAATTTTTAGTTCCGCTTATAGTTTCTTCTATCCAGCCATCAACCTGTAGATGCTGTCTCTGGCAAAATGTATTAATTTCAAAACGTTGATTTTCGACAGTTTGTTTGTCTGTGCTTACGCGAATATAACCGTATGTCATAAATACCTCTAATTATTTTAAATTTTGTGGTATAATAAACATAAAGAGTTTTTTAGGAGTTGTAATTAACTTGTATATCCTTATACCAATTGGAATGATTCTATTTGTCGCTTTCATAATCTTTCTGGGAATTACAATGCCTTCCAGAATAGGGCAGGCCGGAGAAAATAAAGTTGCAAGAATTCTTAAGAAACTTCCAACAGAAAAATATAGAGTTGTAAATGACATACTTCTAAAAACTTCTCATGGTACAACACAGATTGATCATGTTGTTTTATCTGAATATGGAATCTTTGTAATTGAGACTAAGAATTATTCCGGCTGGATATATGGTGGAGAGTATTCAGAAGAGTGGACTAAGAATGTTTATGGTAATAAATATCAATTTAGAAATCCATTAAAACAGAACTATGCACATGTAAAAGCTTTGATGGAAGTTTTAGAGATAACATCTCAAGATTTGTTTATTCCAATCGTAGCTTTTTCAAATCAAGCTGAAATTCAGGTGAAATCTGTAAAGAATGTTATCAATTTTTATCAATTACGAAGTTGTATTTTACAATATCAAACACCAATTTTGGCCATAGATAAACTTGGTAATTGTGAAACTAAGCTTCAAGCATGTACTGATTACACAAAAGAAGATAAAAAGTCTCATGTTTACAGAGTTCAAGCAAAAGCTGATTTTACAAAGGCAAATATTGATATGTGGATTTGTCCTAAATGTAGCGGAAAACTTGTTCTGCGTAATGGTAAATACGGTAAATTTTTAGGATGCAGCAATTATCCTAATTGTAAATTTACTTATAATTTAAAGTGAGAATAATAATATTCTATATAATAAACTCATAAGGAGACCCTCTATGAAAAAATTACTACTAGCTTTAATCACACTTTTTGTTATGTCGGCAAGTTCTTTTGCACTTGATGCAAGAGATGCCCCTGATGTTTCAAAAAAAATAGAAACCTTTTATAAAAGTGGTACTTATGTCAAAATAATTGAAACAAAATATAGTGTGCTGGAATATTATTTGAAAGAACACATAGTATGTATACAATTTTATGATGGAGATATAAAACTAGATTTGGATAATGGTCAAAGTGAAACGAAATACGCTAGTCGTATTGAAAAAATATACTTACAGGATGGAAATTTAATAATTGAATGGCGATATGATGAATAATTAAAATATTCTTCATTTAGAGAACAAGTTAGAAAAAAAGAGGAATAAAGAGTTATGACTAAAGGCAAAACAACCCCCTTCGAACTAGACTTTGACTCATACATCCTCCAGAGTGAACCGGAAAAACAGGAAAACGGAAAACTCTGGCAGACCGCTATAGGCTTGCAGCAGGTAGACGGGCTTACTCCTTCAAAATATCTTTATGAAACTGCAAAACGAAACATTGATGGTGAAATCACCATTGAAGAGGCCAAGCAACTTATTGATTCCTATTATGAAACTCGCCGGGGTAGAACAGAAGAAGACGAGGATACAGAAGAAGCAGATAAGGTTTCTGTTCGTATCCGCGAGATTCTTGCAGAAAAGACTTTTAGCTTTACTCCTGATTTGTTGCTTTCTATTCATAAACGTTTATTTACTGGTGTGTTTTACAAGGTAAAGGCCGGACGATTCCGTGATTATAATATTTCTAAACGTGAATGGGTTTTAGATGGTGAATCTGTTTTGTATGCAAATGCCGATATGATTCGTCAGACTCTGGAATATGATTTTGGACAGGAAAAGGTTTTTGATTATTCTAAAGTTTCTAAAGAAGAGGCTATAAAACATCTTACCCGATTTATTGCAAACATCTGGCAGATTCATCCATTTGGAGAAGGAAACACCAGAACTACAGCCGTCTTCACAATTAAATATTTAACCTCTCTTGGCTTTGAAGTAAACAAGGAGCCTTTTGAAAAGAATAGCTGGTATTTCCGTAATGCTCTTGTTCGTGCAAATTATACTAATATGAATAAAGGCATCTATATGAATACAGCGTATCTCGAAAAATTCTTTCGCAATTTACTCCTTGATGAATCGAACGAGCTAAAGAACCGTTATTGTCATATAAAGTACAATGCAAAGACAACAAAAGAGGTTACTCCAAAGGTTACTGTAAACGTTACTGTAAAATTATCTGTAAATCAGAAAAAGATTCTTGAAGAAGTAAAAAAGAATCCGTTTGTAACACAAGAGGAATTAGCTGAGATTATTGGCATTACCCGAAAGAGTATAAACGAAAATATGAAGAAGTTACAAAGTCAGAAAATCATAGAGAGAATAGGTGCAGATAAAAACGGGTATTGGAAGATTATAGAAAAGTAAATTTCTCCTCCACTCAAAATCTCATCACCAGGCTAATCATCGCTCAAACAATAAACCCTCAACCTCTTCTCCTGTCATTCCCGCTCTTACTGTAGAACGCACTTTTATCTTCATACATCCTTGTGTCAGCCAAGTGTTCAAGATCATCAATCGAAGAAGATGGATTATCGGAGAGGGCAGCGTAACCAACTGCAAGATTAAGCTCTTTTGTGTAGTTGCCTTTCCAATTTTTTGTATTGGCTTTTATGGCATTGCATAATGCTTCGGGATTATCCATATAACTTATAATCATAAACTCGTCGCCACCGGTGCGGTAGACTTTGCCTTGATTGCCAGTGGCTATTGTAAGACAGTTGGCAGCGGCTTTTATAAGTTCATCTCCGGCTGCGTGACCATTTGTGTCATTTGCTTTTTTAAGGCCGTTAATATCAATACTAAATAAAACAAAATTGTCTGCAAGCTGACCTTTGCGCAATTCAATTAAGTCTTCATCATAGGAACGTCGGTTAAAGAGCCTGGTCATTTCGTCGGTCATAGAAATGCGGATAAGGTTTTCTTCGCGGCGTTTTTCTTCGTCTACATTGCGGATTGTGTAAATTACAAAATTTGGAATTCCGTCCATGCCTGCATCGACTGTAATATACTGAGCGCGAAACCAGCCTGATGAAACATCTATAAAATCGGCGCTGATTAATTTTTTATTTGTAAGGCGGCTTCTTACTGTTTTGATATTTGTAAACTCATTAAACTCTTCCAGCTGATCAGGCATAACATTTTTTTTAAGCATTTGATTCATAAGAGTCTGTGTCTGATTTTTCATATCAATGCCGTGCTTTGTCTGGAATGCATCGCGCAAAGACATCTCTGTATTGTTTACAAAATCAATAAGATTTACGTGGTCATAAATTTCGGCCATGGAATCTAGAATTTCCATTTTTTCATTCATCGATTCCTGCTGTTCTTTTATAACAATTTCTTGAGAATGAAGATTTTTAAAATATCCCAGAGTAAGCCTTCCAATAATAAGGCCCGAAACAAACATAATTATAAGTTCAATTGTAAAGCCACAGGTCTTATCAATAAAATAGGCAAGGGGAGTCTCATAGTCGGATCTTACATTTGCAAAATAGGGCGCATTTTGCCAGATTGATATTAAAAGTAATATATAATTAAGACCGTTAGCATAAAAGTACAGATATTTTTCGCAGAAAAGCAGGCTCAAAAGGGGAACCGTAAACCAGCAGATATAAATGCCAACATTGTGGCAGGACATATATAAAAGAACTGCATCCAGCGTAGTAAGGGCAAAGAAAAAGGTGACGGCTTTACCAGGAAATTTTTTACACAAAAAAAGATGAAAGGCTGCAAGAATTGCAAGAACTACAGAAATAATTATACAGGTGCTGTATTTAATCTCTGAAAAAAGTCCGTTTTTTCTTGCCAGGGCAATGGCAGGTCCCGCTAAAATAAAGAACCACAAGACTTTGTTCATGTATTTATTTACTTTAATTCTGTTAGCTTTAAGAAATTCTTCGTATTCGACAGAATTTTTCCCTTGCATGCCATCCTCCAGATGTATTCTTATATTATAGCACACATTTTTTTTAAATAAAGTTTTAGGGAAGGATTTTTTTATAAACTTTAATAATACTAAATAAGTTTAATAATATTTAATATTTCTATTGAAATTTTGGATAAATTGATTTATTATGTATATTGTCAGGCCCTTCGACAAGCTCAGGGACCGCAGACAATGGAGGATTTTATGAACGAGGAGATAAAGGCAGTAGCAGACCGATTAATCGGTCTGCGTGAAATTATGGATGTATCTGTAGAAGAAGCAGCAGGTGTTTGCGGCATTTCTATTGAACAGTACCAGAAGTACGAAACAGGCACTGTAGATATTCCTGTTGGAATTTTACAGTCTATGTCTAAAAAATATGGTATTGACCTTGGAACCCTTATCTCCGGCAAAGAACCTCATATGCGTTCATATTGTCTGACTAAGAAGGACAAGGGCCTTTCTGTAGACCGCCGCAGTGACTATAAATATCAGGCTCTGGCCGCAGGCTTTCAAAACCGTAAGGCAGATCCTTTTATAGTTACAATAACACCTGAAGAAACCCGAGAGATACATTTTAATGCCCACCCGGGCCACGAGTTTGAATACATGATTGAAGGTTCAATGAAGCTTGTAGTAGACGGCAAAGAAATGACTCTTGAAGAAGGGGATTCTGTATACTTTGACGCCACTAAGCAGCATGGTATGCAGGCTCTGAATGATAAAAAGGCTAAATTCTTAGCTATAATTATTTAAAATAATGTGTCATTGTCGGGCTTGACCCGACAATCTCTTAATCGATGAGATTCCCGGGTCAAGCCCGGGAATGACACTTGAGACGAAAGGAAAGATACATGTTAGAAGATTTTCTAGAAAGAACAGAATTTGCAGATTACAACGACTTTTTTGCAAACTATAAAATAAAGGTACCGGCAAACTTCAACTTTGGTTACGATGTAGTTGATGTTCTGGCCCAGCGCACACCGGATGCAAATGCTTTTATCTGGTGTAATGATAACGATGAAGAACTCCGCATGACTTTTGGAGAACTCAAAGAAAGAACAGACAGGTCAGCTGCCTATTTCCGCTCAATTGGAATTAAACGAGGCGACTTTGTAATGCTCATTTTGCAGCGCCGCTATGAATTCTGGATTAGTATTGTAGCCCTTCATAAAATTGGTGCCGCAGTAATTCCTGCAACCCACATGCTTACTACCGAAGATATAGTTTTCCGCTGTAATGCTGCTTATATTAAGGCTGTTGTGGCAGTTGATCATCGTGAACTCTTTACATATATCGAAGATGCCCAGAAGCAGTGCCCGTCACTTAAAACTTTAGTTGCAGTTCCTCCATTTGGAATTGACCAGGGCATGAGCGATGAGTTTAAATCAAAACATCCTCTCTGGCTTGATTTTACACAAGGCTGCAAGAATGTTACTGATGACCAGCTTACAGAATTCCGTTCTCTCAAACGCCAGGATATAAGCAAAAACGATGATATTCTTCTTGCATATTTTACATCCGGAACTACAAGTCATCCAAAGCTTGTTTCTCATAACTATCTTTATCCTCTTGGACACATTGTTACTGCAAGTTACTGGCAGCAGGTTCAAAAGGGTGGACTTCACCTTACAGTTGCCGATACAGGTTGGGGAAAGGCTGTATGGGGTAAACTTTACGGCCAGTGGATTGCTGAATGTTCTGTATTCATCTACGACTATCATGATAAGTTTAAGCCTATTGATCTTATCAAACAGATTGAAAAACATCATATAACTTCTTTCTGTGCTCCTCCAACAATCTACCGCTTCTTAATTCAGGAAGATTTATCTTCATATGATTTCTCATCTT
>CAMNDY010000112.1 GCA_946535985.1 uncultured Treponema sp.
AGGAGTTAGGCAAGCTTAACAAACCTATTCTTCTTAAGCGTGGTCTTGCTAATACAATGAAAGAATTTTTGATGAGTGCCGAATACATTATGGCCGGCGGAAACGAAAATGTAATTTTGTGTGAACGCGGTATTCGTACTTATGAAACTTATACAAGAAATACGCTGGATTTGTCGGCCGTGCCAATGTTGCATGAACTTACCCACCTTCCTATTATTGTTGACCCTTCTCACGCTACAGGAATTGCCCGCATGGTTAAGCCTATGGCTATGGCTGCCGCTGCCTGTGGTGCCGATGGAATTATGATTGAAGTTCACAACAATCCTTCTAAGGCTTTGTGTGATGGTGCCCAGTCTCTTACACCTGAACAGTTTGATGATGTTGCAAAACGTGTAATGAAAATTCGCGAGGTGATTTAAGTGGCTGCCGGTAAAGTAAAAACTGTTGGTATCGTTGGGCTTGGGCTTATTGGTGCTTCCTTTGCCCGCGCTTATAAAGAAGCAGGCTGGAAGGTTCTTGCTTACGATGCAGATTCTTCTGTAACACTTATGGGCAAACTTGGCGGCTTTGTTGATGATGAACTTAAACCAGAGCTTCTGGCAAAGTGCGACCTTGTTTTGATTTGTATTTATCCCCAGGGAACAATTGATTATGTAAAGAAAAATGCGGGGATGTTTAAAAAGGGCGGGCTTGTTATGGACACCGGCGGAATTAAACGCGTAGTCTGCGATGCCTGTTTTAAGATTGCCGCAAAAAATGATTTTGTTTTTGTTGGTACACATCCAATGGCCGGAACAAAATATTCAGGACTCAAGCATTCAAAAGCAAGTATGTTTAAGGGGGCGCCGCTTGTAATTGTTCCTCCGGTTTTTGATGATATGAAATTGATTGACAGAGTAAAGGCTGCCGTTGAACCTGCCGGTTTTGGAAGCTTCTGTCTTAGCCATGCCGACAAGCACGACGAAATGATTGCCTTTACTTCGCAGATGGCTCATGTTGTTTCTAATGCTTATGTTAAAAGTCCTACAGCTGCTGAGCACCACGGTTTTTCTGCCGGCAGTTACAAGGATTTGACCCGTGTTGCCTGGCTCAATGCCGGAATGTGGGCCGAACTTTTTATGGAAAATAAAGACAACCTTATCCGCGAAATTGACAGCCTGATTGGCGAACTTGGAAAATACAAGGCTGCCATGGAAGCCGGAGACCAGGAAAAACTGCAGCAGCTTTTGCAGGAAGGAAGCGACCGCAAGGCAGAACTGGATGGGTAAATGAAAACAATAAATGTAAAAGTGGAAAAACCTTACAAGGTTCTCGTAGGCCCTGGCCTTTTGGCGCAGTCAGGCAATCTTATTAAAGAGTCTGACAACCGCATCCAAAAGCTCATGATTGTAAGCGACAGCAATGTTGCTCCTATGTATATGTCAAAGTTGCGGGGTTCGCTTGAGGCTTCCGGGTTTGAAGTTTTTGAATATGTTTTTGAAGCAGGCGAGCAGAGTAAAACGCTCAATACTATTGGAGAAATCCTTGGCGCGCTGGCTGAAGCTGCCTTTACCCGTACCGATGCAGTAGTTGCTTTAGGTGGTGGTGTTGCTACAGATATGGCCGGTTTTGCGGCTTCAATCTTTTTACGGGGCATTAAGGTTTTTCAGATTCCTACATCGCTGCTTGCCCAGGTTGATGCCTCTGTTGGAGGAAAGACCGGTGTTGATTTACCCCAAGGAAAAAATCTTGTAGGTGCTTTCTGGCAGCCAGCTCTTGTTCTTGCAGATACTGCTTTGCTTTCTTCTTTGAACGACCAGGTTTTTACAGAAGGCATGGCCGAGGTTATAAAGTACGCTTTTATTTTGGATAAAGCTTTATATGCAAAACTGATGACCCGGGTTACAAAAGATTCTCCTGAACTTGAAGATGTTGTTGCCCGCTGTATTGAACTTAAGGCAGAGGTTGTCAGTCAGGACGAACACGATAACGGACTGCGTCAGCTTTTGAACTTTGGGCATACAATCGGACATGTAATTGAGGCCCACAGTAATTTTACAGTTTCCCACGGATTTGCAGTTGCCAAGGGAATGGAACGTATAAGCCGTAACAGTCCTGTTCACGATGAGCTTGTTCAGATGCTCAAGCTTTATGAACTTCCTTTTGATGACCCTATAAGCGCAGACCAGATTATGGCTGGCATTATGAATGATAAAAAGAAACGCGGTTCAAACATTACCGCCGTTGTAGTAAATGAAATTGGAAAAGGCGAACTCAAGCCAATGCCTATAGAGGACTTCAGAAACTATCTATGAATTATGAAATAAAGATTCCTTCATTAAATCTTGATTTTACAGTCCCTCCTTCTAAGTCGGTTGTGCACCGTGAGTTGATAATTCACTTCCTGTTGGGGTCCCTTGATAAATCGCGGTGGCCCCTGAGGCTCTCGAAGGGCCATCAAAAAGGGTCCTTCGATAAACTCAGGAACCCTGATGCCACCGACAACGACGACATTCGTGCAACCCGCGCCTGTCTTAAGGCTTTGTATGAGGCTGTGGGAGACGAGAGTTCTACTGATGTAATTATGCCTTGCAACGAAAGCGGTTCTACCCTGCGTTTTATGATTAGCGTAGGCGCTGCTTTTTTGGCACACATGGGATTGGCAGAAAAAAAACGTCTTGTCTTTTTGCCAAAGGGACGTCTGATTGACCGCCCGCTCGACCAGCTGATAAGGTGCCTTGCCGACCATGGTGTAACAGTTAGTGTAGATAAAGAAAATCAGAAAATATATGTAGAGGGCCAGCTTCAGGGCGGTGTCTTCAAAATAGAAGGAAACGTTTCTTCCCAGTATGCCTCGGGCCTGCAGATGGCCTGTCTTGTTATTCCCGGAGCTTCGGTTGAAATTGTGGGACCGATGGAGTCTAAGGGGTATTATGAGCTTACGCTGGATTTGATAAAGAAGTATGCCAACATAAATGAGGCTCTCGAAGGGCGCAATAGTAAAATCCCAGAAGGTGACTGGTCCAGCGCAGCATTTTTATTAACACTCGGAGCCCTAACCCCAGACGCCTGCGTTCAATTATCCGGCCTCAACAAAGATTCCTTCCAGAAAGACAAAATTATCCTTGAGATACTGAAACAGCTTGGTTTTGAATATGAATGGAATGACAGTAAATTATGCCTCATAAAAGGACGCACAGGCGAAGATGATTTCTTCGTTTCTGAACTAAATCTTGACGCCGCAGATTATCCTGACATTGTTCCATACATTGCTGTTGCAGCTGCCGCCCGTTGTAAACTCACAAGAATCAAAAACATCGAGCGCCTGCGTTTTAAGGAATGCGACAGGGTAGAGGCAACAATCCAGGCGCTCAAAGCTGCCGGAGCCAGTGCCAGCGAAAAAGACGGCTCTCTTATTATCGAAGGCGGATTTGATATCCCGGAAAATATCTTTGTTCCAACCTTCAACGACCACCGCATGGCTATGACTGCCTGCCTTATTGCAGCATGGACAAAAAAGTCTGTTATGATTGATAATAAAGAATGCGTGAATAAATCCTTCCCGGGATTGTTTGAAATAATAGCCCCCGGGGTCCCTGAGGTTCTCGAAGGGCCCCAAGATTAGAGAGGACACTATGCAAGAATACAACTGGTATACCGGCGACAAATTAAAAATCGGCATTTACGGCGAATCTCACAGCGAGTCTATCGGCGTGCGTCTGGAAGGACTGGACTACGACAAGCTGGATACAACTGCCCTTGCTGCTTTTATGAAGCGCCGTGCTCCCGGTCAGAATGCCTGGTCTACTCCACGAAAAGAAGCAGACGAAGTTATTGTAGATGATTTGCAAAAAGGTTTGTTCACAGCCCATATCAACAACACAAATACAAAGCCACATGATTATTCTAACCTCCTGCGAACTCCACGCCCGGGGCATGCAGATTTTACAGCCCGCCTTAAATATGGTCAAAGCTTTAATTCTTCCGGCGGCGGTGCTTTTTCCGGCAGGCTTACAGCTCCTTTGTGTGCCGCAGGCTTCCTTGCAAAATCCTATCTTGAAGAAAAGGGAATTAAAATAAACGCCCACATAAAAGCAATTGCGGGCGTAAAGGACCAGTCATATAACTTTGACAACCGAGCAGATGAAAAATCATTTTTAGGAAAACTTGCAGCCGTTCCTCAAAAAGAGTTCCCTGTAATTAACGAAGCCGCCGGCGAACAAATGAAAGAAGCCATTGCCCAAGCCCGCGACAACAATGATTCCGTAGGTGGCACAATAGAAGTTGTAATTCAAGGCATTCCTGGAGGTATAGGCGGCCCGATTTTCCAAAGCATAGAAGCAAGAATTGCAGCCCTGTGTTTTGCAGTACCGGCCTGTAAAGGCGTTGAGTTTGGGAATGGGTTTGAGGCTGCAGAATTAACAGCTTCTACAAATAATGATAGTTTTATTTTTGATGGACCCGGGGTTACTGAGGCTCTCGAAGCACCCCAATTAAAATTACATACCAACCGCTGCGGCGGAATCCTTGGCGGAATCTCCGTCGGAGGCACAGTAGCTCCAATCGTCTTTGATGTAGCTGTAAAACCAACTCCAACAATTTCCAAAGAGCAGGCAACCGTAGACCTTGAAACAAAGACAAATACAACAATAACAGTTGGAGGCCGCCACGACCCATGCATTGTCCCACGTGCCGTGCCTGTTTACGAAGCAGTTGCAGCCCTTGCCCTGGCGGATTTTCTGTAATTTTCCCATAGAAAAAAGTTTTTAGATGTTTCTATGGGAAAAATTTGCACTCACAGGGGAATGATTTTCTTAAAAACTATTCTTTTTTCCCACAGAAAAACATTTTTAAGCATTTCTATGGGAAAAAGCCATAGTCTCTGATGATAATTTCACCTAAAATCCAGCTTTTATTCCCATAGAAATGAGTTTTTTAATAATTCTATGGGAAAATACACTGACCTGCCAACAAATAATTGTCAAAAGAAGTAAAAGATTTCCCACAGAAATTTGTTTTTTCCATTTCCTATGGGAAAAATAAAGGAGATCTTACAAATCTTTTACCAGATGAAACTTTTTATTCCCTAAAGGAATATCTTCAAGCTCACTTATAATTTTATAACCATGCTTTTTATAAAACTCCGGTGCCTGCCAGCTCATTGTATCTACATGAGCAGAATGGCAGCCACGACGACGGGCCTCTTCTTCCGCCGCCACCAGAAGCTTTGAGCCAATCCCAAGGCCCCGATGCTTTTCATCAACCCACAAAATATCCAGATGCATCCAGCCCCAATAGGTGCCTCCGAGCAAACCCGCAATTACACTCTTGTCATCATCATATTCAACAATATTCAAAAGCTCGTGATTATCAGGTCCAACTTTTTCATCATTAAAGCGGGCGAGGGCATCGTACACAAAATCAATTTCATTTTTGTTAGGATTAAAATTCATTACTATCTAAACCCTCAACCTTCACTCCTGCGCTTTTCATAAACTCAATACCATCAAGTGTTTTATACCCGTCTTTATAAACAACATGCTTTATCCCTGCAGCAACAATGAGTTTAGAACAATCAGGGCAGCAGGCGTTTGTAACATACATAATGCAGGAGTCGTCAATCTGAACACCAGAGCGGGCGGCATAGGCTATACAGTTTTGTTCTGCATGAAGTTCGGTTTTTACGGCAAACTCATGGTGCAGCTGGCGGCCTTCTGGTGTAGTAATATCAATATCCTTAAACTTATCTTTGCAGTGCTCCATTCCGGAAGGAACGCCGTTGTAACCGCAGCTAATCACTCTTTTGTCTTTTACAAGGATTGCGCCGACCTGAAGCTTTTTGCAGGTGCTGTGTTTCGCAAACTCCTGCGCAATGTTCATGAACGATTCATTCCACGAAAGCTTTTCTTCCATCACGCACTCCTATTCAAACCTTATATTAAATGCCTTTTTATGAGTATCGTCAAAACCAAGCGACTTATAAAATTCATGAGCGCCGGTTCTTGTAATTCCGCTTTCGAGAAAAACTTTGTAGCAGTTCTGAGCCTTTGCCATGGCCACAGCTTCTTGCAGCAGCTTTGTTCCAACTCCTTTGCCACGCCATTTTTCATCGGTAACAACATTTTCTATAAAACCAATCGGCCGGCCCTGAT
>CAMNDY010000113.1 GCA_946535985.1 uncultured Treponema sp.
TGCCATTTTTTTGTATATATCTGTGTTGTCATAAAAACCGGCAAAATCATTCTGTCCTACCCCCAGGGCAAAGACCGGAACCGGGAGGCCGGTATGACTATTTGAAGTCCAGCCAAGGCCAGATTTTGCATTGAGGATATGGGTGATAGTGATTGTCAAAGGTTCATAACTGCCGTACATATCGTATTCTTCCTGATTTCTGCCCGTATCATTTTTAATGGTTTTCTCGTAGGCCTTTTTGATTCTGCCAAGTTCATAGTCAGTAAGGACCAGCCCGCCGTTTTTGTCTGAACCTGATGAGCCTGGCATTTTAAGACCGAAAAGATTTTCTACATCAGCCATTACGCTTTCAAAAGAAGTACCACTTTTTTTATAGTCAGCAACATAGTCTGAATCAAACTTTGCGTAAGAGATTTTCTGCCCGTCAAGGGTTCGGAAGAAGAGATTGTAGTCAGTTCCGGCATAACCTATAGTAAGGCCGCCCGTTTCGTGGTCAGCAGTTACGATAATCAGAGTTTCTTTTGGATGCTTGTTGTAGAATTGAATTGCTTCTTCTACAGCTTCACTTAAAGCCAGAGTATCGGCAATTGAAGAGCGGGCATCGTTAGCATGGCAGGCCCAGTCAATTTTTCCCCCTTCAACCATCATGAAAAAGCCTTTTTTGTTGTCCAGAACTTCAATTCCTTTTGCAACATAATCTTTTAAAGCCCATTCACCGCTTTTTCTGTCGTTATCATAGCTCATGGCATTAGAATCTGCCAGCTTTTCTGCAATAACCAGTGCCTTGTCTCCATTTTTCAAAGCTGAAGCAGAATTCTGATCCATACAAACTTTGTATCCGGCATTTTTCGCCAGATCATAAATCGAAGTTTTGTCCTTTTTTTTGTCTTGAGGATCCATTAAAGCACCGCCAGCAAAATAATCAAAGTTAGAAGCAACCAGTTCCTGCCCGATAGCATAGTTTGACTTACGGCTGGCCTGGTGGGCATATGTGGCGGCTGGAGTTGCATGATTGATATTTACCGTAGAAATAACACCTATTTTCCAACCTTTTTGGTCACGAAGCTGTTCTGCAATGGTGCGGTATTTAATTTTCTTTGTAATATCCACATTGATTGAAGAAGAATGGGTTTTCTTTCCTGTAAAAATGGATGTGGCGGTAGAGGCCGAGTCCGGAGCAAAAGATGTGGCGTCATAAGTAGAGGCTGACCCTGCAACCGGAAAGCTGTAGAAACTTAAAGCCTTCATGGCCGGTGAATCAGAAGGATTTTCTGACTTTTTAACATCAGCTACAATTCCCCCGGCGTCTTTTCCGGCATAGTAAGCAGCTGACTGAATCTGGGGATAGCTCATCCCGTCTCCCACAAAGACAAAAACATATTTTGCCTTACCTTTTCCTGTGGGGTTTCCTGCGATTTTCACATCGGCAAAAAGCCCTGAAGATCCAATCATGGAAAGCAGGGTAAAAGCTGCAGCAATCTTAACTCCCTTAGAATTACATCTTTTCATAAAATACTCCTTGTCATTTGAAATAGATTTTTTTTGTTTTCAAATGACAGAACCATACTAGCAAGACTGTATTAAAATTCTGGGTAGCTGAAGTTAAGCCTTTGTAAAATCAGCTTTTTTAGTAAATAGACTGCCGGCAATCAAAGCAGTAAGAGGAGCTGTCATAGCAAGACCAAAACTACCTGCAATGGTATTTATTATTTCTGAGGCAACCACATTATTGTTCAGAATATTGTAGACCGGAGTTCCCTGAGCCATGAATGTCATAAGCATGGCCAGGCAGGTTCCAGAATAAGCCAATAAAAGCGTTGTTGTCATAGTTCCCATGGCGGCACGAGCCACATTCATGCCAGATTTTATTGCTCTACTTCTAGAAATTTCCGGAGCATTCGCTACAACCTCGTGAACTGCAGAAGTTATATCCACACTTAAATCCATGACAGAACCACTAGCCCCCACACAAACGGAAGCCATAAAAATCCAGGTAAGATTTAAATCCTGAAAACCGGAATAGAGTAAAGCTTCGGAATTATGCATAACCGCCCCGTGAATATGAAAGGCCTTGCTACAAATAATGGATAAAAGCATGGCAAAAAGAATGCCTGACATAGAGCCACAGAATGAAACTAAAAGTCGCCGATCAAAACCATAAACCAGAGCCAGAATAAGAAAGGTCATGGTTGCAAGGGCAATAAGGCCGAAAAGTATGGGATTATAGCCTTTGAGAAAGAGCGGTACAAGAATTTTCCACAGAACTAAAATTGTTAAAAAAAAAGAAAAAACTGACCGAAGACCTATTCCCCGAGCAAAAATTACAAGAAAAAGAGCAAAAGCCATAGCCAGAATTAACTCACCCTCAAGCCGGAAATAGTCAATAAGGTTTACGGAAATGATTTTTTCTCCATCGTGATGAACTACCGCCTGAACTTTGTCTCCAGGACGAAAAATCTTATCCTGAGAAAGGGAACCTGAAAGCATATTCCAGCCCTGGTTTTCCTGACCTTTGAATTTTCCGCTTAAGAACTTTATTTTGCATATTTGTTGACCGGTACGGATAATTCCCGTATCAATTAAGCTGGAATTATCACAGTCCAAAACTACAACTTTACATTTTACAGCATCCTGAAACTGAAGGGCACCTTCAAATCCTGTAGGGATTAAAAGAAGAATCCCCAGCGCAATTAAAGATGCTCCCCCCCATAAGAAGTTTTTTCTTGCTTTATCAGCAGTTCTTTTTCCAAAATATCCAGATAGAAATCTCACTGTCTTTCTCCGATAAGAGCATAAATCACCCATTCTGCAATATTCACTGCATGATCCCCGATTCGTTCAATGTATTTTGCAATAAGAAGATAGTCCAAAATTGTTTCCCCTTCAGAGGTTTCCCGGATTTTCTGTACCAAGTCTTTTTTTATTGTACGGTAGAGCTCATCAATAACATCATCCTGGACAATGACATTCTTTGCCTTATTGTAGTCTTTTTCTATATAGGACTGGACAGCCTGATGAAGCATTTTAATGATTTCCTCACTCATTTCGGTAAGCTCATTCATCTTTCCGTATTTGCAGTCCGGCACTTTTAGGACAAGGTCTGCAATATCCACCGCATGGTCGCCGATTCGCTCCATGTCCGTAATCATCTTGAGTGCGGCTGTAATATGACGCAGATCCGCGGCTACCGGCTGCTGCTGGAGCAAAAGCTTCAGGCAGAGGCTTTCAATTTCCCGCTCCATCTCGTTTATCGCCTCGTCGTTCTTTGCAACCTCGCGCGCTGCATCCACATCCCGTCCCATCAAAGCAATCATGGAACTCTCAATGGCAATTTCAATCATCTTTCCCATGCTGATAATTAAGCTGTTCAATTTCCGCAGTTCTTTCTCATATCTTTCACGCATATTTTCCTCCGTTATACAAAGGCGCTTTCCACCGCTCAGCCGAATCTTCCGGTGATATAGTCTTCCGTCTTTTTCATTTTAGGCCTGCTGAAAAGCTGCTGGGTTTCGCCTTCCTCAATAATTTCTCCAAGCAGGAAGAAAACCGTCCTGTCGCTGATTCTGACCGCCTGCTGCATGTTGTGAGTTACAATCACGACGGTGTATTTTTCCTTGAGCTTCAAAAGGCAGTCTTCAATTTTTGATGTGGAAATCGGGTCAAGGGCACTTGTCGGCTCGTCCAGCAGAAGTACGTCCGGTTGAAGTGCAAGAGCACGGGCAATGCACAATCTCTGCTGCTGACCGCCACTAAGTTCCAGAGCGTTTTTTTTCAGCTTGTCCTTAAGCTCTTCCCAGATGGCAGCATTCCGCAAGGCTTCTTCTACAATCTGGTCAAGCCTGGCCCGTTTTTTGATTCCGTGAGTCCTGGGGCCGTAGGCAATGTTGTCGTAAATGCTCATGGGAAAAGGATTAGGCTTCTGGAAAACCATGCCCACATTTTTCCGCAGAAGGTTCACATCGATTTTCGGGTCAAGAATGTTGCAGGAATTAAGCTTGTTCAGCCGCTCCTTTTTTCCGTCCTTCAACTCAATCAGTTCCTCCTGCCGCAGAAAAATCTCCCCCGTGATGCGGCATCCCTGAACAAAATCGTTCATGCGGTTTATGGATTTTAGCAAAGTAGATTTTCCACAGCCGCTTGGCCCGATAAACGAGGTAATCTGCTTTTCCCTGATTTCAAGATTTATGTTTTTGAGGGCGTGGAAATCCCCGTAGTATAAATCCAGATTTTGAATTCTGATTTTTTCATTTGCTTCCATTTTTTCCTCCCATCTTCCCCGCCGCAAAGTCCGCCAGCGCGTTTATCCCCGCCACCATCACAAGCAGCACGACCGCGGTGGCAAAGGCTTCTCCAGTGTGAAGCCCCTCGGAACTGAGCACATACATGTGAATTGCCAGAGTCCGCCCCGAGCCAAAAAGATTCTGGGGAATTTGGGCGACCGTTCCGGCTGTGTAAATCAAGGCTGCAGTCTCTCCAACGACACGCCCCGACGCAAGAATTATTCCGCTTAAAATTCCGGGAAGAGCGGAAGGCAAGACAACCTTATAAACCGTGCGTAATTTTCCGGCTCCAAGGCCAAAGCTTCCTTCTCGTAAAGTCAAAGGAACAGCAAGCAGGGCTTCTTCCGTCGTCCGCATGATTGTCGGTAAAATCATGATTGCCACCGTTGCCGCTCCTCCCAAAAGTGAATAGCCCCAGTGCAAAAATCCTACAAAAAGCAGCATCCCAAAAAGGCCGTATATAATGGAAGGAATGCCGGTTAAAGTTTCAGCTGTCATTCGGACTAGCTTTACAAATCGCTTGCCTTTTCTTGCATATTCTACAAGATAGATTGCACTTCCAATCCCCAGCGGGCAGGTAATCAAAAGCGCAAGCAGCGTCATTACCAGAGTATTTACCAAAGCCGGAATTACCGAGCAGTTTTCTGAAGTGTATTCCCGGCTGAAAAGGCTCGGCGACAAATAAGGAAGTCCTTTTACAAGAATGTATCCAATCATAAAAAGCAGGAGAAGCAATGTAATGCCGGCAGAAAAATAAACTGCGATTCTTACAAAAGGGGCGCCTGCCCCTCGCTCCAGCCTCCTCACTCGGCAAGCCTCGCTCCGGTGTCTTTCGCTACCCCCTCTAGCGGGCTCAAACGCCGCCCGCAACGCCTGCTCTCTTTTTCCAATCATACAGGCCCCCTGTTTTTTACAAGATTAAAAGTAAGATTTATCAGAAGGATAAAGGCAAAGAGAACCACGCCTGTTGCAATCAGGGCTTCCCTGTGCAAATCTGCGGCATAGCCCATTTCAATTACGATGTTTGCCGTAAGAGTCCGCACTCCCTTCAAAATTGAATCTGGAAGGCGGACTTGATTTCCCGCGACCATAATCACCGCCATGGTTTCTCCAATTGCCCGTCCGATTCCCAAAATGACACCTGCCATAATCCCGCTTTTTGCGGCAGGAACTACAATGGAAAATACGCTCCGTTCATGACTTGCCCCCAAAGCCCTTGCGCCCTCGTAATAATTTTGAGGAACTGCATTCAGAGAACTTTCTGAAACGCTTACGATTGTAGGCAGAATCATCATGGCAAGCAAAAGAGATGCTGACAAAATTGAAGAGCCGTTTCCGCCAAAAATGTCGCGCACAAAGGGCACGATAATCATCAGCGCAAAAAATCCGTAGACAACGCTGGGAATTCCTGCCAAAAGATTTATGGCCGATTTTAATATTTTATGCAGCCATGCAGGACAAAACTTTGAGAGAAAAACGGAAGTCATAAGTCCTACTGGAAGCCCGATTATCAGTGCCCCTGCGGTAACATAAAGGCTTCCTGCAATCATCGGGAAAATGCCGTACAGATTGTTTGCGGGCTTCCATTTTGTACCTAAGAGAAAGTCTGCAAAACCGATTTTATGTATTGCAGGCAGTCCATTGGCAAACAGGAAAAGACAGAT
>CAMNDY010000114.1 GCA_946535985.1 uncultured Treponema sp.
CGTGAGGGATTGTAAGGGTGAGCACAGCGAAAACACACCGCAGGTGTGGTCGGAGGCGAAAGCCGGAGCGCTCGATAAATCTCACACCCCCTTTTAAGGTGGCTTTGATTTTGCAGAAGGAAAGCTGCCGAATAATATGTTTTATAAAACTTACAGCTTTTCTGAAGATGAATTACTGGAGCTGGAGCAATATCTTAGAAAAAACGCCTTTTTAATCTGGGAAATTGCAAAAGAAGCCGCTTAATCAAATATTCTGATCATTTATGTTTTTTTTCACACAGAACCATCCCATCTTCCAATCTATACATTCTTCCTCCGATAATATATAATTTTACGACAATAACATCGGAGGAATCATGAAAACCCGTCTGTTCTACAACTTTGCAACTACTATACTTTTGTTAGGGGGGGGGGCTTGCCGCGTTAACTAGTCTTGCTTCCTGCGACAATTTTCTTAATGGTGGTCAGGTAAAAAGAGAAATAGAAGAGTCTATAGCATATAACAATGCACCTGCCAGTAATGTACGCCTTAAATCCGACGATAAACAGGGGGAATTTCTTTCTGATGGTGAAAAATCATTTAAGCTTGGCTATAACACTTCTGTTCAGTTTACCGTAAAATCAGAAGATTATGTTTTTATAGGCCTGGAAGCTGTAAGTAATATAGATGCTTCCCAAAGCCGTGCTGAATATGTTCAATTTACAGCACTTGAATCAGATACAAAAAAAGGAATTTATAAATACAACGTAAAGCTTTTAAAACTTGCAAATGATATTTTAATTCGTCCGGTGTGTCAGGAACGTCCTTTTGTAGCAGCACTTTCTCCAAAACTGGAATCTTCGGGCTGTGATCAGGACAGTTCAATTTTCATTACCTTTAATAATCAAATGGACATTCAAAGCTTTAAAAATGAACAGGGCAAAATTGACTGCCTTTCTATTACAAGTCTTGATGGTGAAGATTTATCTTCTTATTTTGGTGAACCATATTTTACAGAGGATAATAAAACTCTTTGTATAGAACCTCTCTCGCTTACCGATAGTTCAAAACTTATACTTAAACCCGATCAGACAAAAAGCAACCTTACTATTAAAGTTCAGTATCTCTTCACAAATGTAAAAGATAAAAATGGAAATACAATCAATGCTTCAAATGTAAGCGGCAGTCACGAGTATAAAATTAACAGAAATTATGGAAATCCAAAGATTGTAACTGTTCGGTTTGAAGCTGCAGATTCCCTTGGAAAATTTGTTCCGGCAGAGCCAAAGGAATGTACTGTGGGCTATACATTCGATCTTCAATTTCACGTAAAAAAATCTGATTATAAATTCTTAAAGTTAGAAGCAGTAAGTTCGGATTCTGTTAAGCAAAGCAGGGAAGACTGTGTGTCTTGGGAAGAACTTGAATATGACGAGGAAACTGGAATTTGTAAAACTCGAGTACGTATTTTGCAGAAAAAAGATGATATTCTTATTCGTCCGGTATGCCTTCTTATTCCAAAGGTAAATGTTAACAGCATAAGTCCTGCTTTGGAATCAAATGGATGTAATCAAGATTCAACAATAACTATTCCATTTAACAAAGAAATGAATCCTTCCAGCTTTATGGATGCTGATGGAAAAATTACAGGAGTTTCTATTACAAGTTCAGATGGCGAAGATTTAACTTCTTATTTTGGAGATCCGATTTTTGTTTCCGAAAGCGAGACAAACACCAATAATAAACTTCTGCGAATTCAGCCCCTTTGTCTTACTGATGATACAAAATTTATTCTTTCTCCTGATGGCACAAGAAATGTTCTTAATATAAAAGTAAGCTATGCTTTTGTTAATGTTAAGGATCAGGATGGTATTAGTTTTACTGCAAGTGGAAGTCATGAATACAGAATCAACAAAAAGTTTACTGAACAAAAAGATGTAAACGTAAGAATACAAAATGAAAATGCTGAATATGGTTCATTCCTTGCTGCAGGAGATAAAGATTGTATTGTAGGTTTTAGCTTTGATGTTCAGTTTACCCTTAAAAAAGATACTTATATTTTTAAGGGCTTTGAAGCAGTTGGAAAAGACGGCATTACAAGCAGGGCAGAGTGTGTTTCTTTTGAAAATGTAAATTATGATGAAGAAAGCGGTATCTGCAGCGCAACAGTTACAATAATTCAGAATAATAATGATATTGTAATCCGCCCAAAATGTCAGATGATTGCAAATAAAGATATTTATATAGACGGTACAAACGGAAAACTTAGTCCTGGTCGAGGACTTCAGGAAAAACGCATTTACAACCGTGAATACAATATAAGTTTTGACCCCGATTCTGATTATGAATTTCTTTACTGGCAGATTTTTGATAAGTCTCCTTCTGCAAATGGACAGCAGATTCCAAACGGAACCTATATTACAATTACAGATCCTTCAAAAGAAGATACAAACTATAAGCTTACAACTCTTCCTGATGATGAATCTATTCAACTTGCACTGCGTCCTGTCGTTGCTGAACGTCCACAGATTCTTTCTTATTCACCACTTTTAAATGACGAAGGTGTAAATAAAGATACTACAATTCAGGTTGTGTTCGATTATGACATGAGCGAGAATTCAATTTATTATACAGAGCCAGAACTTGTTGTCTTGAAAGCGAATTTTGGTGAATCGAGCCTTCTGCCTCCTGTTACTATAAATGGTGAGAATAAATATTACGGTTACAAAATTAAGCAAAAGAATTCTGATGAATACGATTATTTTTACAAGAATATTTTGTTAAAGGATAACGATACCGGCGAAAATTTGAATAAATATTTCAATCCGCCTCGATTTGACAATAAGAGGACACTTTCTATTTTTGCCATAAAAGATGAAAATTCTAAATCTCCTTTGAACGATTATTCGCAAATCATTGTAACTCTGGAAAAAGATTTCTTCTATAAAAAAGATAACATGACCGATAAAGGCAAGGAAGTCTGCATGGCTGGCAGCAAAAAATGGATTTACATGGTCAACGACAGCATCGACAAAGACGCTCCTGTAATTGCAAATGATACGGACGTCAAAGTTGAACTTATGAATACAATTGTAAATAGCCAGGACAAGGGGACCGTAGAAATTGCCGCAAGCGAAAATGCGCCTAGCACGGCTTCTAAGGCTCCAGTCGCTGACCTGCAATACATCAAAAACAAAAAAATCAAACTGAACATAAAGTCCACCGACACAGGAAGCGGAACAAGTCCTTCATTTGGAATTGTCCTGCAAAAAATTTATGATGGCGATTACAACAAAGTTACAGAAGACTTCATAGATTCAAAGACGGTAAAGTATAAGAAAGTAACTAAAACCAACGGAATCTACAGCGATGAAAACGGAATAGACCTGGGCTCCCTTTTTGACCTTCAGGACGGCATTTACAAGATGACCTTTGAGTTTAAGGATCGTGGAGGAAATACACTTTCTTATCCTGACGGGAAGGCCTACTATTTTGCAGTTGATAAAACAGCTCCCGACGTTCCGGCACCTTTAATGGCCAGTTCTAGTTCAAACAGCACGGATTACACCGTTTACTGGGAAGATTGCTACGATTTGAATTTGGCACAGGTTTCTTATGGTGAAGCTGGTGAAACCATGACTGTTTCCGAGTCAATTGAAAAGGGAACAAATTCTTCTACCGTAAATGGCATTTATTCTCAAAAGATTTATGAAGTAAAGGTAAAATTCACCGATTACGCTGGTAACAAAGTTGAAAAGACTGTACCAAAATTCCTTACAGGCTTTGCTTTGAGCGGTATGCCGACATTTACTGGCACAAACGCAAGCCACGCAGATAATGTTTTCCTTACAACAGATAAAATCGGCTTCTACGACATTACGGCCACAGCTTATTATTCAGATGGAAGCACTGCCGACGTAACTTCTAATTTTTCTATTCCAGACAGAAGTTCGTATAACTCAAGCTGGACACCGAGTTTTACTTATGAAGAGGAAAATGAAAAGGGAAAAATTTCCAAAAAAGATTCCATCACAACGGGCACATATTTCATCGCCAAAAAAGACGCTCTCACACAGGTTCCAGAATTCTATCAGGCATCCGATGGCTGGTGGTACTGCAAATTCGGTGATTATCCGCAGAATGTATCTACGATTTCAAGTTATACAACAAATCCTGTTTATAACGGATGGTTCATAGGAAGCGACGGTTATTTCTATGAACTATGTACTTCATGGGTCGCAACTCAGGAGGGCAATGGCAACATGATGTCTAACGGTCAAAGAATGGCAAATAACACGCAGTATTGCTTCAGGGTTCAGCCGATTGAGTGGCGTTTTGCTTCTGGTGATTACAATGGAAAACGGCTTTTGATTGCAAAAAGAAATCTTGACCGCAGCGTTTATTATACTTCAACCTCAACAAGGTCTGTCAATGGCAATACGGTAAATCCAAATGACTATAAATATTCAACACTGAGGGCCTTCCTGAACGGTAAATACGAAAGCGACGACCCCCAATCAAAAACCTATCAGGGAAGCGGCTTTTTGCAGAGGGCCTTTACTTCAAGCGCCCAGGATTTGATTTTCGAAGGAAACGTGGATAACAGCGCAAGAAGCACGAATACCCAGAGAAACGCAAATGAATGGTCCAGTGGTAACAATATTTTTGCTTATGGCTCTACCAAAGACAAGGTTTTTGTTCTGAGTGTGCAGGAAGCCACAAATGAGTCTTATGGATTTAACAAAGATCCAACATGGGCTCACTATGGTTTACGCATGGTAAGAACTACGGATTATGCAAAGGCAAAACATGTATTCCAAAGTAAATGGACTGACGGAAAATATGAAAGCAACTGGTGGCTCAGAAGCCCAAGAGACATAAATTCCACTCAGTCTCGTATTGTAGGCGGCGATGCTAAGATAGTACATGATGTAAGTGTCAATAACGATACTGTAGGCATCGTCCCCGCAATCGTGCTGAATTAATTTCTAATTTATTTTTTTTGCCACAAGTCTCTTTATGCTCTGGAGCAACAATCTTTTGACAGGCTCAGGGATTACAGAAATCTTATCCTTATTTACTATTCCCAATTCCTTTCATATTCGATATAATGTTTTTACTAAAATCCGCAGGAGTGTTTTTATGAAAACCGACGAAAAATTTGATTTTACTATTGAAAATCTGGGACCTTGTACTATTCAGTCTCCAATTAAACTTTCTACTGTTCAGGGGGACTATACTGCCAATTATGTGCGTGATGATTCTTATGTAATTGCTAATGTTAATGTTTATGATGCCTCTAAGCCTATTGTGATGGATTCTTCTAACCTGATGGAAAAGGCCGGTCCACGCGAAAAGATTTATTTTGACCCTACTCATGCAAAGGCCGGAATTTGTACCTGCGGTGGTTTGTGTCCTGGTTTGAATGATGTTATTCGTGCTATTGTTCGCTGTTTGAATACCCGCTATGGCGTAAAAACTATTAAGGGTTATCAGTATGGTTTCCGCGGATTTTTTGCTGATTCTGGTTATGAGCCTATTGAACTTGACCGCTATCTGATTGATGAAATTCATAAGATTGGTGGTACTTATCTTGGAACAAGCCGTGGTGGTGGTCAGCGTGTAGGTGACATTGTAGACTGCATTGAACGTGACGGTATTAACATGCTCTTTATTCTTGGTGGTGACGGAACTCAGCGTGGTGCTTATGACATTGCCTGCGAAGTAGAAAAGCGTGGTCTTAAATGTGCTGTTGTTGGAGTTCCAAAAACTGTTGATAACGACCTTATGTTTATGGACCGCTCTTTTGGTTTTGAAACTGCTGTTCAGCGTGCTAAAGAAACTGTTGCTGCTGTTCACATGGAAGCT
>CAMNDY010000115.1 GCA_946535985.1 uncultured Treponema sp.
CACGGATACAAAAAATTCTCAAATTTTTGAATGAAAATGAAGTTTATTGGCTGAAAAATTATTTTTTGCCGTACAAATGTGTGTTTGATGACTATACTTACCTGTAAAAAAAATCTTTTTATATAATAAAAGTATTGAAATTTCAAAATAGTTAATTTATAGTCTAGTGCTTATGTAAAGAAAATCAAACTTTTCATTTAATTGCAAATCTTTTCTATCAATCAGATACTGTTTATCACTTTTTGCAAGCAAAATTACAATTAACAAAAGAGACTCGTATATGAATAAAAAGGTTGCTCTCGTACACTTTATGGGTGCTTTATTGTGTCTTTCTGTTTTTGCAGAAGCTGATAACGGAAAGTTTCTTCCAGATGCACAAGTCCTTTTTCCAAATCATGTTTTTATGGAAGCAGGGGCAGGCATGAATTTTCCTGTGATGTTTTTTAATCAGGGAAAAATTGCAATGACCAGCTATGGCGGCGATTCATTTATTGGGGCTGGCTACAATTTTTCGGGCTGGTTAACTAGTCTGCATTATACTCACGATATGTGGGGTCAGGGAAAAGGTGATTATGCCCTGATGGAAAATTTTCATAACAATATTGTTGAGCTTAGAATCAGAAAAATCATTTCTAAAAAACATATTAAGTGGTTCCCAAGATTTTTGGAAATGATTCCCGGTCTTGGCTTTGGTGTAAATTTTATTACTACAGATTATTATCCTTCTCTGCGGGCAAAAGACGAAGGCCGTATGAATCAGGTGCTGCTTGGTGATGATGGCGCAAATTGTTTCTTTTATAGAGCCGGGCTTGAATTTGCAGTAAATGGAATTACAGATATGTTCGTACCTTTTATAGGTGTCGACTATAATGCATTTTACGATACGAGTATTGGCGGTGGTTTTGCAGGCTTTGGCCGGGTTTATGCAGGTGTACGTGCATATCCTTTGGGAGTCATTAATGATATTAAACGCGCACGAGAAGAGGAACGTTATGAAAAAATGATTTCCGAATGGCCGGAACCGAGTGCAAAAATTACTGCTCAAAATAAAAAAGATTTTACTCCGGATGGAGATGGAATTAACGATGTTGCAATTTTTGATTTAAGAACAGAATATCTTGAAGCAGAGCCTGAATATTGGGCAGTTTCAATTTTTGATAAAAAGAATCAGGAAATAAGAAGATATGAAGGACATGGCAGGCATCCAAGTCAGATAGTCTGGGATGGTGAATCTGCAGATGGTGAACTTGTTTTTTCAAGAAATGATTATAGAGCTACTTTTACAGTTCTTCCTTCAGTAAAAGATAAAGAGAGAACCGGCATTTCTGAATTGAAAGCTGAAGATTCTATAAAAACAGGAATTCTTTTTCAGGTAGTAATTCCAGATAAGCAGTGGAAGATTATTGTAAACACAATTCATTTTGATCCTGACAGGGCAACCTTTGAAAAAATTTCTGAAGAACAGAGACAGGAAAATTTTGATACTTTGGAAATTCTTTCAAAAGAAATTGCTGAGCATGGAGAAGTAGAAGTTCTTGTAGAAGGTTATGCAAATAATGTTTCTAATACTGAACGCGAAAATAGACAGGAGCTGATTCCACTTTCCAGATTAAGAGCAGAGACAATTATGAAGCTTCTAATTGAAAATGGATTAGATGAAGAAATTCTGTCATATAAAGGAAACGGTGGAATGAATCCAATTGCAAAATGGGAAGACCATGATAACTGGTGGAAAAATCGAAGGGTAGAATTCATCGTAACAAGAAAAGAATCTTAAGAGGTATTTTGATTTATGAAGCGCAGATATATTGCTTATGCATTGGCAGCTTTTACCGGAATTATTTTTTCAGGCTGTTCTAATCTTTTTGAAAATGTTATAAACGAAGATTTTTCTTTTAAGGCTGGAGATGATAGTCTCTTTGTTGATGTAAATCGTGAAGAAACTCAGAATGGACTGGTAGTAATTAAAGCCTCGGAAAAAAACAAAAATCAAATTAAATATTCAGCAAAACAAAAAAATTATTTTGTTGGAGAAGTTCCAGAAGATTTTTCTGATTATACTCCTGATTATAAAAACGGAAGTAACGTAACATTAACTGGTAAAGATGGGACAGTTGAATTGCGTTGTTTTGTTAATGATGTAAATGCAAAGGTTGAGTGGACTTTAACACAGATCTGGGAATATATTCCGGAATATGAAGATAAAAGTGTAACAGATAGTAATGGAAATCAGATTGTCTATAGGGCAATAAAAGCTCAGCATGCTGAAAAGCTGGAAAGGTCTGTGGATGTTAGTTATAGCTTACAAACAAAAAGTGCTGCTTCATTTATTTCTGCAGATTTGCCTTATGGTGTGACTGTAGCTGACTGCAGGGTTATTGCTGATGATGATTATTACAAAAATGAATATAAAATTATCCTGACTAAAAAATTTGTAGATCGCGGATTGATGGCTCTTAGTGCTCAGGATTATAGTTTGAATAAAATCAATTTTAATCCGCTGCAGAATGAATACGAAATAAAAGACCTTACCGATTCTGATAATGCTATGAAGTTCCGCTGTTATCTTTCTGATAGTGATAACAAAATTGAATGGAGTTTAAAACAGATTGCTGAGTTTGAAAAAAAGGTTTCGGTATATTCCAAAGAAATTACAGACCCTGTTTTGGGAACAAAGGAAAAAGTAAATTATAAGTATATCAGCGGGCAGACAGAAGTGGCCTGTGATAAAGATGTTGAATATCATTCAACAGATTTTGAGGATTATGATGCAAACGAAATTGCTGCCGAGATTCCAATTGGAATTACAGAAGTAAGGGCAACAATTCATTCTACAAATGGAGAAAGCCTTTCTTATAAAATTACTTTGACTCGTGATTTATATAAAGACACTGTTAGCGAAAAAGAATTTGAAGAGGCTTTGGAAAATGGGCTTGCGATTGGTGACTATTCACGGCTTGAAGATTTGGAAATAAAAATTGTAGATGAGCAGGCTGATGAGAACTCAAGGGCAAAACTGATTCCTGAATTTGATTCTTCGATTTCTACTTACACTCTTATTGTGGATGAAGAAGCTGACTCTATAGATATTGATGCGATTGCAGCGTCTGAAGAGGCAAAGATTTCTGAGCCTAAGGTAATTACAAAGTATGGGGAAGTTCCTGCAATAGAAGGGATGAAGATTAATCTTGTGGGTGGTAAATCCCGGGTTACATTTACAGTTACCGATGAAACTATGATTTCTCGAACTTATACACTTTATGTTGAGAAGCCGGAAGATGGAGATACTTCTTTAGAGAGTCTGGAAATTAGTCCATCTGTTGGCTTTGATAATGGACTGGAATTTGCTGAGGATTTTGATTCTTCATATAAAGGTGGAAGCGAAAATAGTCCTGCAAAATATAAAATGATACTCAGTGCAGATAGCCGTAAGGATCTTACTGAAGTAAAATTTAAGGCAAGTCCAGCAAACAAACGAACGATAGTTAGCTATGGAATTTCTGATTCTGAAAATACACTTCCAGCACTTTGGAGCGAATCTTTTGATAAATCTTCTGTAAAGGAAGAAATTGTTTCAATTGGTAATAAAGAGCTTTCATATATTAAAAAAGTTTTATGGATTAAAACTGTAAGTGATAAATATTATCACATAAATCAGAATGGGTATGAAAAAGAAAAACGGGCAGATACCTTATATCATAAAATCTTGATTACTAAGGCCGGGGATTTGAATCAGGAAATTACCGCTTTAGCAATTGATGTCACTTATGAGGATGAATCAACAAAAACAATAGAAAGACAGGAGTCAAACACAAAGGTTGCATATCAGATAAAGGATTCAGTAAAAGATATTGATACTATTACTACCTTTGCAGATAAAGTCGAAATTTATTTCAGGCCTTTGGATAAGGATGCAAAACTTTCTTATAGTGTCACAAATACAGAGGATGGATTAGAAAGAGATATTTCTTCTGAAGCTAAGCTTGAAAAGATTATTGGCAATTGTGAAAAGTTTAAAGATGATTCAACAGAATGTTATAAACTAACTATCGGTAGTATAGATAAAGGCCTTAATTCATCAAAAGATTTACCGCGTGGTATTACAAAAGTAGTAATAGGAAACAGAACTTTTACATTCAAAAAACCGGACTTAAAAAATGTTTCTTATAAGGTAGGTACGGGAAACGGTGAACTCAAATGGGACAATTATATTTATTTGAAGTATGAAGAAACTTCTGTAAATATGACTCTCACTTCTCAGCAGCAGAATCAGCTTCTTTCTGTGGAAGGCTGTGAACATATTCTTGGACCGAATAATACAAGTCTGGGCGAAGGAGAAAAGAGCGGAGTCGTAAAAGCAACAATTACCCGTGACGAAGGTAACAGTGCAATGCTTACAAACTGGACAAATCTTGTAGAAAACATTCCGCTTGGAACTACAAAAGTTACAATCAAGGTTACTAATGGTAAAGAAGGAGAAAGAGTAACTGCCACAAGAGATTTTTACATTGTTCGTGCCGACACAACAGAAACCCGACTCAAGAATCTTATGTTTGATGGAAAGACTCCAGATGCATTTAAGAACGACTGGAAAGAAGGCATGTCTAAGGCTTCATATACTTACAATATTGATAAAGCAATAAATGTTGAAGCTGGAAAAAAAGTTTTGAGTTTTGCAGCTCTTTATACAGAGGCTTATATTACAGTTGAAAAGAGTCGTTCAGAAAATGCTAATCTTACTGATGCTGATGATGCAAGCTGGATTTTGTGTTCAGAAGAAGGTGTGGCTGGAGTAAAACTTTCCGAGTTTGAAGAAAACTTTACGATTGAAAATTCAAGTGAAAATGCAGGAACTTCAATCAAATATACAATAAAAGTTTCGACATCTGAGAACGCAGAACCAACTCACATTTATAATATTATCATTCATGTTGAAGCAGATAAAACTGCTCAGCTGGATGCCCTGAAGATTATTCAAAAGGGACAGAGCGAGGAATTGAACAGAACAATTCTTGCCAATACTTTTGATCCTGAAATTCTCGAATACAAAAATTTGTCTGCAAGCCTAAATTACAAGGGTGATATTGTTGTTACTCCTTATAAATATGCTAAAGCAAAAATTATAAAAACTCTTCTTAAGTGTGATGATGAAGAAATTGACTCAGAGAATGATTCTGGAATTATATTTGCAGCTGACGGAAGTATTACAATTCCATACGAGGCTTATAGCGAAAAAACTGGAAGCACTTATTATGTAAAATATGAGCTTCAGGCTCAGGATACAAATGTTGAAACAAAAACCTATTCTGTTGAGTTTGAAATTCCTGAATATAAGATAATTACTGAGACTTCAAAAAAATCAGTAACAAAAAATCTTTCCTATGAGCTGCCTGCTGATGTAAGGGGTGGACTTGGCTTTAGATTTGGCTCTTTAATAGCTGATAAATCACTGGCTGTAAAAGATTATTTTGGTGGTATTGATATTGTAGGAAGTTCAGATGGAAATAACTGGTATGAGAGCAGCTTTGGTGGAAGCGGCCTTCAGTTTGTTTTGAATATTGATGGAGCTGATTATTGGGTTAAGCTGGATGAAGAAGGAAAGCTTGCAGCTCTATATACTTACAGGGAAAACATTGAACCAAAAGAGGTGAAGATTCCAGAAGGAATAGATTTTGAAGTTAAGCCTCAGTTTGTTATTGAAGAAAACACACAATATCTTGAATTGGAGTTTGTTCTAACTAACTCATATGGTAAAACTGTAAAGCTTGGTGCTGCAATTGATACTTTGATTGGTACTCTGG
>CAMNDY010000116.1 GCA_946535985.1 uncultured Treponema sp.
TATCATAAAGATAATAGTCGTTCTCATTAAAAAGTGCTTCCACATCCTGGAGCTGCTTTTTAAGACACTCAAGAACCTCATCACTTACAAAAAGACGGATTCGCTTATCATTGCACAGAGCTTTAAGCCATCTCTTCTGCAGAACCGAAAGAGGCATTGTGGGAATGTTCTGAATATTTGTACTGTAATCTTTTTTTATTAGAGGCCACTTTCCAGTCTCTAAGGCGCTGCCAATTGTCATAAAGCTTTCAGGGAAGGCAGATTCTTTTACAATTTTGAAGAGCAAATCAGAATCCAGTTTTCCCTGCTGGCTGCAGGAGATTATTGAGGCAACGGTGTTGTAATAGGCACTGTAGATTTCACTGAACAGCATCGTCTGCCTCCTCCGTGAATTCTACATCTTCACCAGAATACAAGCGATACATTTTACGAATGTCTCCGTAAAAACGTCGTGCTATATATTTTTCAGAACAATCAAAAAAAGTAATCCTACAAATAAAGCTTCTTGCCCAGGGAATAATTTCCTGCGGATCAAAAACATCTGCATCAAACTGAGCATTATTATCATCAAGCAGCGTTACACTACCGCAACGTTTTTCGCGTAAAAGACGCTGATAAATGAACTTCTCTTCCTCTTCAAAATGAACGCGGAAAGTTACGTGCACTGTTGTTGTGTCGTTATGCTTTTTATTCTGCTTTAATGCCACACCCCAGATGTGCTTTCGGAGTTCTTCAAACTCTGCCCTCTTCTGTTCAAAGCCTGCATACTCGCCGCCAGTCGTCATACCAATTATGTAATCAAATCGAAGAGCGAGAAAATATTTACCTCTTGGACGATATGCCATCAAATACATACGTCCACCCTGAGTACTCTGATAAATCATCAGCGGAATAACTTCATTCGGGAAAGTTCTGTCGTCTTCTGCACGCCGCTGTTCAATTGTAAGATAGCGGTGCTCCCGGATTGCTTCAAAAACCTGTTCTACAAAATCAGATTCAATTGAGGATGTGATGTAATGATGCTTAAATTGGAATACCTCGCTTTCCTTCTGAATATCACCAGGAAGTTTATCAAAGAGGAAGCTGCCCGTAACACCACAAGGAGCAATCTCTGAAAAGAAGGACAGCGCATCTTCCAGTCCATCCAAATCAGTCATCGGATTACGGAAATAAAGCATTGTCTTTCCATCTTTTTCTGATGAGATTAAACCTAACTCTTCATATTCCTTCAGCTTCTTTCTGAGGCTGGATTCTTCTGGCAATATTTCAGACGAGAAATCATTAAGATAGGTATCATTAATTTCGTCCAGCAACTGATTTAAGGTCTTCTTCGAACCGTCCGCCAGAATATCCATCAGCATAAAATGAAGCGAGATATCCATTGCAGTAAAGGATTTTGCCTTGAAGATTTTATACAGAGGATTATGAGTAGTATGACGGCTGTCAATTGAAAGAAAAGTTACCTTACCGTTTTCATCCGGGCGGAAGGTCATATAACCGTCCAGATAATTTTCCAGACGGCGTTTTTCATCATCATAAGTACGCGGACTCTTACCAAAAAACTGATCCCTCGTTTTAAATCCATAGATATAAAAACTGCGGATATAAGTTCTGAGAGTATCTAGATTTTTAATCAGCTCGGAATACGCCATTTAATTTATTATAACACGCTATACTATAATATCACGGAAATTTTAGTGCGAAAAATTGCGGAAAAAATCTGTTTTGTTGACCAAGATTATTTTACACAGATTGGTTCCTTTCTATCTGAAACCGCAATTCTCTTACTTAGACTGAATCTTCCCTGCGTTTCGGCCAAGAAGATCTGCTACTTTTACCTTATAGATAATCCGTTCATTCTTTGCATTTTTTAATTCTCTAAGTGGACGAATTACTATACCTTCCATCTCAATTTTTGGATTTAATTTTGATGCCGGAACAGTTTTTACAATTGCTGCAATTTCATCTAAAGTTCCAGTTGCAATTAAAGGAGCCCGTTCAAAACCAAACTGTTTTGCGTAGATATCTACAACATCCTGTTTCCAGAATACGTTATCTGTTTTGTTGTAGATGTCAAATACATAGAACTTGAAATCAGAAACTCCATAAAGGTTACTCTGAATCTTCGGTCCTAACAGTTCTCCATGAACAAAAGCTTCTTTCTCACCAAAAATTTGCTCAAAGATGGACTCAAACTCAGGTGTAATAAGCGAATCAAGCCATTCCTTCTTATCACCTGTGAAAACAGACTTATCGGTGTGTCCAAAATATGAAACATGATTTCCGTCATAGTAAAAATTCAGGTTCTCACCATCGGCTTTCTCAGTTCCAATCCACTGAATATCTTTCAGCATTTCAATGTACTCATCTGAAAATACTTCCGTATTTACAGTCTTAGACTTCGGGTCAGTCCGCTTCCAAGGACTAACAATTTTCTGGTAGTAATGTGCCATACAAGCACCTCCCATAAATAGATTTAGCCCCACCACTTGCTTTTGAGAAAAGCAAGAAAACAAAGGAGAAGACAGTCTTATCTGTAAATCCCCTTTAATTAACATAGCATATGGTTTATAAGAAATCATTAAACTAGTAGTTTAATAATCATGTCTATTTATTATAAGCATACTGAGTGCCAAAGAATGACACTGCGTTCTTTTTTATGATGATTGCGAAATAACCTGTTTTTTTTCCTCCAATAATCTTAAAAATATTCCGTTTAATTCATCCCAGTCTGAAAGCCTTTTTTTTGTTGGCTTCTCCAGATATTTTTCGACCTTAGACACAACTGTGTCTATATATAAATCTATCTCCTTAATTCTTGGGCCTGTTTCCTTTTCTTCCATACTCTTTTTTAATTCAAGCAGATTATTTACAGAATCTTGAAGTTCTTTCGGAAGATACTGTTCTTTTAATGTATCAAATACAATTGACGGTGGACTTTTTCTGTCCAATATCCATTCGCAGGACAAACATTGCCTTAAGTTATAAAAATAAGGTTTATACTTAACCTCAGTCTTATCGTTAAAGTATCTTCTGAGATTATTCTTTGTAATTGAATTGTAATGATATAAAGCTTTTGTTTCAGAAAAGTGATTTCCTAAAATCTGCATTACAAAATTCCATTCTTCAGTCGTTTTATAAATTATAGGGGATACAGACCATTCAAAAATGGAAGGATTTGATCTATTTAGAAGCCTTAACATTTTTTTTATGTCCCAGCCAGATATGTCATAAATCTCATTTAATTCACATTCCAGAGTATCCCGAGTGTTTTCAAGTTTTAAATAAAAGTCTTTCGGACGTATATAAACAAACCGTACATCATAATCAGAATCAGGACTTGCAAATCCCCAGGCACGGCTACCACTTTCGCAGGCATATAAAATACGAATATTTTCCTGTTGTTCAATTTGAGACAGTTTTGCCTTGATTTCTTGCGTAATTTCATTTCCGTTCATTTTACCATCCTGCTAGTCTATAACCGATTATAGTTTCGGAACTGATGATAATCACGGAAATTTTAGTGCGAAAATAGACCAAGGTCATTAAACTTATGGTTTAATAATACGGAGAATACTGGACTCGAACCAGTGACATCTTGCTTAACAGGCAAGCGCTCTAACCTACTGAGCTAATTCTCCAAATAGCGGAAACGGAGCGACTCGAACTCCCAATACCTTGCGGTACACCTGATTTCAAGTCAGGCCGACTACCAATTATCACAGCTTTCCTTAAAAGGTTGATACGGGAGTTGAACCCGTTTTGCTGGGATGAAAACCCAGTGAACTAACCGTTGTTCTAATCAACCAAAATACGGAGTAAAAAAGATTCGAACTTTTGATAGCGTTTCCGCTATAACAGCTTAGCAAGCTGCCGCAATCGACCACTCTGCCATTACTCCAATAATAGGTGGGCGTACCAGACTCGAACTTGTGTAAGGCCGCTGGCGGCCGGTGTTCAATCGGAGAGCGTTAAGAAAATTGCGAAAGCAATTTTTAGCTCATCCGAATTCTTTTTACCTTCATGCACTTAAAACTTCCCTATCCTCTCCATCATCAATCTCGACATCAACCATTTTTGTGACGACAATGTCATCCATAGCAACATCAAGTACTTTGGCGAGTACAACAAGATTATCCAGGGTCGGCATGTTTTTACCAGCGAACCAGTTGTAAACAGTCTGTACATAAGGAAAGTTGAGGATAAGCTGCAGCTGCCGAGGTGTAATTCCCCGCTGCTTCATAAGTGTTTTGATTTTTGCACCTGTTGCATTAAGATCAAGAACAGGTTTTAAAAATGTTGTTTTCACGTTGATAACTCCTTTTATTCCGGAGCTTCAACGCCTTTAGAAAAGATTACGCTAAAACCCCGCTTACAAAAATTGACTTATGGTTCGACGAACTATGCTCATGTTCACACCACGAATGTTCAGAGAAATGACATTCCGACCACGAATGATTACAACTATGTTCGAGAAAATTGAAATTATTACTGTTCATAGCGTTCATCTCTGAACCCCCTTATTAGTGTAAGCCGGCACAAGCCAACTTTTGCGTCGTTTCAACGCTTTGTAAATAATAATATATCAGTAAAATCTTTATTTGTCATTAAAGACGTTCTTTAATTTTTTTCTTTCGTCTGGACTCGAACCAAAACCAAAAGCATCAAAGGCTTATGTGCTACCGTTACACTACGAAAGATTCTGCCAGGCTGGATTCGAACCAGCGACCACATGAACCCAAATCATGCATTCTACCATCTGAACTACTGGCAGTAAAAATGGGTAAGGTAAGACTCGAACTTACGCCAACACGCGTATGAGACGTGCATTCTACCACTGAATTACTTACCCGAAATAGGACATATTGGATTCGAACCAATGACCTGCCGCTTAGAAGACGGCTGCTCTTAGTCCAGCTGAGCTACTTCCACATAATCAGTAGTGAACGGGACTCGAACCCGCAACAACCGGCTTGGAAGGCCGGAACTCTACCAATTGAGCTATCACTACATACATAGTTCTCCCAGTAAGATTCGAACTTACACTCTTCAGATTCAGAATCTGACACCCTACCAGTTAGGCTACAGGAGAATATGATTGCCCTTTACAGGGCATTTTTAATTCATGCCGATTCTGCCTCCCTGGATTCAATGTCACATTCAATTTCGACATTGCTGGTAACAACAAAATCATCGACCTTAACCCCATACATAGAGGCGATTACGATCATGTTGTCGATTGTTGGCAAATACTTACCTTTTTCCCAGGCGTAAATTGCCTCTGGAGACGAGAAGTTGAAAATATTTTGAATTTCGCGTACAGAATAACCAGCGCGAATACGATACGCTTTAATTCTTGCTGCTGTTGCAGCTACGTTGATTACTGGTTTATAAATCTTACACATTCGTTCCTCCTAAAATATGGGAGCCAACGCATGTGTAAAAAAAGACTCAAGCGCTGGTCTTCCCTTCAAAATCTTTAAAAGCAGGCTGGCCCATAAATCCAAGCCCGCAGAGCATTCCCTGTATCTGCAGGAACTGGGGCAGTCTAAATAAGAGTCTTTGCAATTTAAAAATGTTAGAAACTGCTTTCATCTCAGTTCCTCCTTTGTAAAATTCAGGTTGCT
>CAMNDY010000117.1 GCA_946535985.1 uncultured Treponema sp.
AGGACATCGGGTTTTCATCCCGACAACAGCAGTTCAATTCTGCTAGGAGATGTAAAATAAAAACGCTCACCTTTCGGTGAGCGTTTTTATTTTTCGAGTATTTTGCTTGCTCGCATAAGGCTCGCATTTTTTGCTTCGCAAAAAACCGCAAAAACTCGGCCACGCTGGTACAGTAAGCTCGCAAAAGGCTCGCGTTGCTCGCTTTTTAAAAGGATTTTGAGGTGGGGATGGGAAAAAGTTTGGATGAGGAAAATGTTGAAACTCGCGAAATTACGCCTATTGATTGTGAGGTGGCGGGAGGATTTATTTCTCAAGGTGGGGCACTTTCTACTCTTTCTGAACAATTTGAAGAAAGACCTGTCCAGATTGAACTTCTAAAAAACATTGCAAAAGCTTTTAATCAAAATCATATCGGAGTTTTCGAAGCCGGAACTGGTGTTGGAAAATCTTATGCTTATCTTATCCCTTCAATTCTATGGGCTATCCAGAATAAAGAACGTGTAATTATTTCAACTGGAACTATAAATCTTCAGCAGCAGCTATGTGAAAAAGATATTCCTGCCGTAGAAAAAATCCTTGGAAAGAAAATTAAGTTTATCCTCATGAAGGGACGCCAGAATTATATCTGCAAACGTCGCCTTATGGAAACAGCATCTGTTCTTGATTTATTCGAAGATGAAACAGAAGAAATAAAAAAAATAGCAGACTGGGAAGAAACTACTAAAACAGGCTCTAAGAGCGATATGTCTTTTATGCCCTCAGAAAATGCCTGGACAAAAGTTAATTCCGAAAGCGATGCCTGCATGGGAAAACGCTGCCCCTTCTTTAATGAATGCTATGTAATGAAAGTGAGAAAACAAGCAGCCAGCGCTTCTATAATTGTTGTAAATCATCATCTTTTATTTGCAGATATAGAATCACGAATGAGTGGCATTGGCTACGACGAACCTTCTGTTCTTCCTCCCTACAGACGGATTATTTTTGATGAAGCACATGGAATAGAAAATGCAGCCACAAGCTTTTTCAGCGAAAGCGTAAACAGATTTAAACTTACAAAGCTTGTAAACCAGATGTACCGTAAAAGAAAATCGGCAGAGTTTGGTCACCTTTGTTCAATTGCAGTTTTTTCTAAAAACGAAGATAGAGTTCAGGAAGCCTACGAGCTTACTTCAAGAATTAAAAAAGCAATAAGCAACCTGGAGCTGGCGGCAAAAGATCTTATGAATAATGAGTATTCCCTGCGTTTATTCGAAGGAACAGCAAGACAGGCAGGTCCCTTCTTAATTCAAACTAATGAGCTCGCAGATGCACTTGGCAGCTTTACAAATCTTGTTCGTTTGATTATCGAAGGCGTATCTGATGAAGATAAAGAAGCAGCCCCTTTCTGGGAAGCAAAAATCATTCTTCGCCGTTTAGACAGCTATGTTATTCTTCTAAAGAACTTTGGCTTATGGGATGAAAAAAGGCAGAACGTTTACTGGATTCAAAAAAAGCGTCTTCCAGCTGATCTTGCACGTTCTTCTGATGATCCTGATTATGTGATTTTAACAGAAACTCCACTTGATATTTCAAGCCTTATGAATATGGGCGTTTATGAAGAAATGTCATCGGTAATCTGTACTTCTGCAACTTTAAAAACGGGCAGAGATTTTAAATACTGGTGCAGTCGTACCGGTATTTCTTACACCGATCCGGAAAGAGTAAACTGTAATTCTTTTGACTCCCCTTTTCCTTATAATAAAAATATGCTTTTTGCAGTTCCTTCCGATGCACCATTACCGGATAGACCGGAGTTTCAGCAATGGATAGAAATGGCAATTCCCAGACTGATTTCTGCAGCCGAAGGACGCACTCTTGTTTTATTTACATCTTATGAATCTTTACGAAGCGCTCATAATACGACCCTTCATATGCTTAAAGGTTTTTCGGGTTTAATAATGAAACAAGGTGATGATGATAACTCGAAGCTGCTCGAAAAATTTAAGAATGATAATGAAAGCGTACTTTTTGCAACAGATTCCTTCTGGCAGGGAGTTGATATTCCTGGAGAATCACTTAGTCAGGTAATTATTGTCAAGCTGCCATTTACAGTTCCAAATGATCCTGTTTTTGTGGCAAGGTCCGAAGCCATTGAAAAACGCGGAGGCAACTCCTTTATGGAAATGAGCGTGCCCGAAGCTGTAATTAAATTCCGACAGGGAATTGGCCGCTTAATAAGAAGATCCGATGACCGAGGCGTTGTTACAGTTTTAGACAGACGCCTTTATGAAAAACGCTATGGAGCAAGTTTTATACAAAGCATGCCGGATTGCAAAAAAACATACGACTCTCTTGATGAAACCTGCAAAAGTATTAACAGGTTTATTTTTGCATAGAAATACATTATAATGTTTACATGCGTAACTTAATAACATTTATATGTATTGGTTTTATATTAATTCCCTATTCTATTATTCTTGGAATTGTTTATCCCTTTTCTAAAAAAGCTGCTAAAAAACTTTCAGATATTTGTGTAAAGAAGTTCCCGCTCAGAGTTTTTGGAATTCTTCACAAAATTGACGGCTTTATGTTTTATGGCTACGATGAGTCAAAAACCCAGCTTCCTGAACAATTTATGATTATCTGCAATCACCAGAGTCTTTTTGATATTCCTGCCTTTATGCGCTTTATGCCCGAAGTTGATCTTCGTTTTATTGCAAAAGATGCTCTTGGCAAAGGTGTTCCAATGATTTCTCCAATGTTAAAATCTCAGGAACACTGCTTAATTCCCCGCAATGTTCGCCCGCTTGAATCTGTAAAGTTAATTTCTGATTTTGGAAAACGTGCAAAAGAACAACATCTTGTTCCGGTTCTTTTTCCGGAAGGTACCCGTTCACGAGACGGAAATATCGGGAAGTTTTATTCAGCAGGATTCAGAACCCTTACAGAAGCATGCCAGCTTCCTGTTGTAGTTTGCGCAGTTGACGGCGGATGGAAAATTGCAGATTTAAAAGGCCTTTTGAAAAACATTAAAAAAGGCTGCTACAGGCTTAAGGTTTTAAAAGTTTATCCTTGTCCTAATGGCAAAGAAGAATGCACTAAGGTTTTAGAAGAAAGCAAAGCACTTATGGAAGCCCAGCTTACAGAATGGCGGGCAAAACCTTTAATGGAAAGATAGGAACTCATGCGGCCCTGGAGCTTGTCTAAGAGCAAAAAAAATAAGGACTGCCCTATTGGACAGTCCCTTCCCCAAAAATGTATATATTAATTTTAAGTATTATTTAAAATCTTTTGGACGTCTTTCTACACGTTTACATTTCTGGCATTCAGCCTGATTCTTAAGTCTGCCGTTATCCATAATAGTTTTCATTATGATTTCGCCACCACAGTCAGGGCAAATGAATTTGTGTGTTGCAACAGTAGTACGAGAGTTTTTACTAGCTCCAGCCATTATGTGCCTCCAAATGAATATTCGTGCTATAATATTAATTAATTAATGTTTTTGTGTCAATAGTAAGATTCTACATACTTAAACCAAACTTCTTGGTAAGTTTTTCCTGTAAAACCTTGCAGTCTTCAGCTGGCATTCCTAAATTCAAGGCATTGTTCAAATCGTTCATAGATTTTTCATATTCCTGAATTTCAAAATAAGCCATAGCCCGCCTGAAGTAAGTATGCGCCTGAAATTCATTTATTTCCAGCGACTTAGTATAATTTTGTATTGCCCATTCATAATTTTTTTGAATTGCGCAAACAATTCCCTTATAATAATAAGTTCTGAATGCTTTTGGATCGTATTGCAGACTTATATCAAAATCCTGCAGGGCTGCATCAAAATTATTCATACTAAAATATGCCATACCCCTGTGTTTGCGGATTACAGCAATTACATTTTTATCTGACGGATTTACAGCTTCAAGGATTTTTGAATAAATTGCAACTGCTTCTTCAAGATTTCCGGCATTATGCGCATGAATGGCACGCAAAAGCATTTCATCAATTGTTCCAGAAACAAATGGAGTTATGCGGCTGATATTTTCTTCCTTTTCTTTTGGTTTTTCATCAAGAATGCTGTCTGCCATGTCATAAAAGGAATGACGACGATCTTCAAGCTCTTTCTGCAGTTTATTCTGATAATCCCTGATTTCCTGGAATGTAATATCGGCAAGGCTAAGCATTGCATTAAGAGATGCCAGCTTTCGGCGCAAGGGAATATCAAAAGGATTGAATTCTGTTTTATATATAAGCTCGTGTTCAACTTCTGCCCAGGCATCCTGCAGGATTGTTCTGATTTGAATTTCGCAGACAAGATTGTCATCAAGAGGCTTAAGACCTTCAAAAAGCTCAATTGGAGGTTTGCATGTATCCGGAATCTTTATAAGAACATGAATAGATTCATAACCAAATTCGCTGAATTTTTTTTCAGCTCCCTTCACTTCTATTTCTTTTATTTCAAAGATTTTTTTAATCTGTTCAAGACCAAGCTGCATATCTTCAAGGAAGGCACAAATCATGCGGATTCCCATCATATCGGTAAGAAGAACAAGTGAATCTGAGTAGTCTTTTGTTTCTTCCGGCTTTAGACGAAGGATTTTTTTATAATAAGAGTTAAAGCTTTTTACACGGCTTTTATATGTTGGCTGAGCATTTAAGTGAACTTCGGCATGGAGGATATCTATAATGTTTTCCATGACAATAGTGAAATATTCTGTATAAGATTCGTAGAGTTTTTTAATTTCTGCCTTGGAAGGAATGTTTGAATTGTTCTTCATAAGTTTCATTATAAACTATATTTAAGATATTGCAATTAAATAAAAGATTCCGACAATCTCAAAAAAAAAACACCCCGAATAATCGAGGTGTTTTTTATATAAATTAGAGCTTACTAATTATTTGGCATCTGCAGCCTGTCCAGCGTTACTCTGAGCGTTAGAATCAGAATCTTCGTACAAGCTAGATACGAAATCTTCTTCTGTTGCTAACTTAGACTTCTCGAGGTAGCGGTTAACCTGCTTGTTACCAAACTTAGACATTTCTGCATTCTGGCGAGCAGCTTCTTTCTTACCAATGATTCCCCAGAGGTCTTCATCAGCAATGTCGCGGTCAGAAGTAAGAAGAGCCTTGTCGTAAATTACCTTTACGTCTTTGAAGTATCCGATGAAATCTCCACCAATGTGAGCAGCGTCACGTGTGATTTCGAATCCAGAGAACTTAACAAATGGAGTTCCTCTTGGATAGATTGGATATACGCGGATTTCGCGGTTACGGATTTCTGAAATATACTGTGGGTTGTTCCAGCGGAGCTCTTTCCATCCGTCGAAGCCAAGATATCCCATGAAGTAACGGCGATCAATGTTAT
>CAMNDY010000118.1 GCA_946535985.1 uncultured Treponema sp.
TTTTTTTTACAATTATATAACACTTTTTTTATATATTTTTGTCCAAAATGATATATAATAAAAAAATATAAACCTAAAAAATTGCTTTCGCAATTTTTTACTCAGGAGGATAAAAATGGCATGTTTTACAGTTCCTGCTGCTGAAGCAATTATTACTACAATTGCAGGAAGAATCATTAAATCAAAAGAAAAGCACCAGACAATCGATGCTTCTAAAAATACAGCAGATACTGCTGTGCCAAAAATCCCTTTTTCTACAAAAATCGGATGGCTTAATAAAATGCTTTGGGGAGGTTCAGCTCTGCTTGCTTTTGAACATGTATGGCATGGCGAAGTTGTTCCTTTCTTCCCATTCTTAACAGCAGTACAAAATGGCGAGGCTATGGAAATGCTTCACGAAATGGCAACTGCCGGTGTAAGCATGGCTTTGATTGTAACAGCCGTATGGGGAATTATGGTTGGAGTCGTTTCGATTTTTGAAAAACACGCAGATAAACCTTCTGCCGCTGCAGGCACCCTCGCCGGAGGTATTGCATGACACTTTTAACTACAGTTTTTGCAGCAATTATTTGCTCAGTAATCTGGTATAAAAATGAAAATGCACGCTCGCTCAAAGTTGGAACACTTGTTTTAATGTATTGGGGAGCTTCTCTCATGTGGCTCATCGATGCCATTTTTGCATATGCCGAAGAAGGAGCCGATTCTTTTGTTCCAGCCCCTCTCGATATGCTCAACGACTTTTATCTTGGACTTTCTGTAGTAGCACTTGGTCTGATTATCTGGCTTGTAATACTTTTTGTAAAAGATCCAAAGGGCGTTGTAAAAGCTGCTTTGTTCAAGAAAAACAAATAATTAGATGCGATGAATAATGAAATTCTAGACATTTTGCAGGGCGTAAAACTTGGGACAATTAGTCCTGAGGACGCCCTGCTTGAATTAAAAAAAGAACCTTTCAAAGATATTGATTTTGCAAAAGTTGACCTTCACCGTAAGCTGCGTCAGGGAGAAGCCGAAGTAATTTACGGAGCCGGAAAATCAGCTGAGCAGATTACTGGAATTGTAAACACAATGCTCCAGAATAATCAAAAAACAATCCTTATAACACGAATTGATGAAGAAAAAGCCAGGGATGTACAGAAAGCCCTTGCATCGGATGGTCAGTCTGCAAGCTTTGATTACCACAAGGATGCCCGCATTGTAATTGTTGGAGAGCTGCCGGAAGCTACAGGTCACGGAAAAATTGTAATTGCAACAGGTGGCACCAGCGATATTCCAGTTGCAGAAGAAGCCGCTCTTACAGCACAAGCCCTTGGAAACGAAGTTGTTCGCCTTTATGATGTTGGAGTTGCAGGACTTCACCGTTTACTTAGTCATCTTGATGAAATTATGAGTGCTTCGGTTATTGTTGCAATTGCCGGAATGGAAGGTGCCCTTGCAAGTGTTATAGCGGGGCTTGCCGATTGTCCTGTAATTGCAGTCCCGACAAGCGTTGGTTATGGCGCTTCTTTTGGAGGCCTGAGCGCCCTTTTAAGTATGCTCAATTCCTGTGCCAGCGGAGTTTCTGTTGTAAACATTGATAATGGTTTTGGTGCGGGGTATCAGGCAAGTATGATCAATCATGTATAGAGATTGTCGGGTCAAGCCCGACAATGACAGGTCTTTGTCATTTTAAGGTCAAGCCCGACAATGACAAGACTTGCCTTTCCCGGTAATACATTGTGTCATTCCCGGGCTTGACCCGGGAATCTCATTTTTGGAGGAATAATGAAAACAATATACTTAGACTTACCTATGGGTGCCGCCGGCGACATGCTGAGCGCTGCACTTTTTGAATTATTAGATGAAGACGAAAAAAAATCATTTTTGAATGAAATAAACAATGCCGGCATTCCCGGTGTAGAAGTTTGTGCCCAGCCAAGCGTAAAGTGCGGCATTACAGGTACACATTTTAAAGTTGTGGTAGATGGGCAGGAAGAAGAATCGCATGATCACCATCACGAACATGAGCATCACCATGAGGACCCTACGCCCCCTTCGACAGGCTCAGGGACCGTAGGGACCGCAGGGCATGAACATGAGCATAATCATTCTGTGGTCCCTGAGCCTGTCGAAGGGCACCACCACCATCACGCTTCCCTTCATGACATAGAACATCTTGTGGGAGACCTTAAGGTTTCTGATTTTGTAAAGAAGAATGTTCTTGAAGTATACAATCTCATTGCTCAAGCCGAAAGTCATGCACACGGAAAACCTGTTACCGAAATCCATTTTCATGAAGTTGGAACAATGGATGCTGTTGCAGATATTACCGCTGTTTGTATGCTCATAGAAATGCTTGGTGCACAAAAGATTCTTGCATCTCCAATTAATGTTGGAAGCGGACAGGTTCATTGTGCACATGGAATACTTCCGGTCCCCGCCCCTGCAACTGCATTTATTCTGCAGGACATCCCCAGCTATAACAATCAGATAAAAGGAGAATTGTGTACTCCAACCGGCGCTGCCCTGCTTAAGCATTTTGTTACAAGCTTTGGAAATATGCCTCAAATAAAAATTAATAAAATAGGCTACGGTATGGGCAAAAAAGATTTTGAAGCAGCTAACTGCGTGCGGGCAATTCTTGGACAGACAGAAGATTCTCTAGAAGATGTAATAGAGTTCACCTGTAATTTAGATGACATAAGTGCAGAACGAATAGCTTTTGCCATGGAAGCACTTTTTACCGCAGGAGCAATTGAAGCCTACACAATTCCTGTTACAATGAAAAAATCCCGTCCGGGACATCTTCTTTGTGTAATGTGCCTGGAAAGTAAAAAGCAGGAAATTCTTAATACAATCTTTAAGCATACAACAACTTTGGGAGTTCGCGAAAACATAAGCCGCCGCTATTTTCTTGACCGCAAAATAGAAACTTTGCAGACAGAGTTCGGCCCGGTTCGTGTAAAGCTGGCTCAGGGCTACGGTGTTAGTCGCAGCAAACTTGAATATGAAGATTTAGCAGAAATTGCGCGCAAGACAGGAAAGAGCATAAGTGAAATTGAAAGAGCAATTAATTTTTCTTGCAAATAAATACGAAACCCCTTCTTTTTGCGACGAGGACCCTTCGCAGTTTTTACGCTGGTATAAAAAGGATCAGGCCAATATTGAGGCTGCCTCTTTTATTGCCGCCATGCTTGCTTTTGGAAACCGCAAACAGTTTATTCCAAAAATCAGTTTTATTTTAGAAGCTGCTGATAACTCGGCTGGAGATATCTCTTCCTGGCTTAAAAACGGCGCCTATAAAAGAGATTTTCCTGGTGGTTCCAAAAAATACTACCGCTTTTATTCCTACGACGACCTGCAGATTTTCTTTGAAGAACTTGCCGGGATTCTTAATTCCGAAAAATCTATGGGCGAGTATTTTAGAAAGAAATGGCAGGAGGCCGGAACTTCCACCCACCTTGCAGATATAATTTCGCAAAGCTTTCCAAAAAGCAGCCTTGTTCCAAAAGGAAAGTCCAGTGCAAACAAACGCATTCATATGTTTTTGCGCTGGATGGTAAGACAAAACTCGCCGGTGGACCTGGGCTTGTGGAAGTGGTACCCTCAGTCAAATCTGCTCATTCCGCTTGATGTTCATGTAATGCAGGAGGGGCAGAAGCTAGGATTGATTGCGGAGAAGGCAACGGCTTCGCGAAAAACGGCAATAGAACTTACTACAAAAATGAACGAGATTTTCCCTGGTGACCCGGCTAGAGCGGACTACGCATTGTTTGGAATAGGTGTAGACGGGGGCGTTACGGGGGTGTCCCCCGTTTGAGGGGGTAGGACGCAACGTAGTGCGGCCGCGGGGGGAGACTTCCCCCTCCTTTATATGCTAAAATCTAATACAGGAGAAATTTATGCTAGAAAATGTTCCACGCTTTAATATGACTGCTAAACCTATGAGGCAGCACCTTTTACCACTGGCCTGGCTGCTTTCTTTTCCCGATGTAATTTCGCACAAGAATAAGCTTACAAAAATTAATATGGATGGTATAAAACCGCCCTATCTGCTTTTGTGTAATCACAACGCTTTTATGGATTTTAAAGTTGCAACAAAGGCTGTTTTTCCTCACAGGGCAAATTATGTTGTTGCAATCGACGGATTTTGGAAACGCGAATGGCTGCTCCGTTTGATTGGCTGCATCTGCAAAAGAAAATTTACAAACGACATTACTTTGATTCGTCAGCTTAAATATGTAATTGACCGTGGAAACATTGCTGTAATTTATCCCGAGGCACGATATTCTCTTTGCGGTACAAAAGCTATTCTGCCGGAGTCTCTTGGAAAACTTGCAAAAATTCTTAAGGTTCCTGTTGTTACTCTAATTTGTCACGGGCATCATGTAAACTCGCCCTTCTGGAATCTGCCCGACCATAAAGTCCGCGGCACCCAGGCAACAATGAAATGCCTTTTTACTGCAGACCAGGTTGCCCAGCTTGATCACGCTCAGATTATGGAAGGCATAGAAAAAGAATTTGAATATGATGATTTTAAGTGGCAAAAAGATAACAATATTAAAATAACTTATCCTCAACGGGCAAAGGGTCTGCATAAAGTTTTGTACCAGTGTCCTGCCTGCAAAGCTGAATATAAGATGACTTCAGAGGGCATTACACTACGCTGCAAAGCCTGCGGCAAAGAATGGGAAATGACCGAGCTTGGAGAATTGCGCGCTAAACAAGGTGAAACAGAATTTTCACATATCCCCGACTGGTACGAATGGGAACGCGAACAGGTTCGTAAAGAAGTTGAAGCGGGAACATATTCCTGGTCCGGCCCAGCCCAGGTAGACGCTCTTCCAAATGCAAAACGCTACATTGATATTGGCATGGCAAGGCTTACCCACAACATGGAAGGCTTTACACTGGCAGGAGAATATCAGGGCCAGTCTTATGAAGTAAAGCTCCCTGCTGCTTCGCAATATTCCGTTCACATAGAATACGACTATCTTGGCAAAAAAACCGACTGCGTAGATTTGAATACCATAAACGATACCCTATACACCTACCCCACCGGCACAGATTTTTCGGTAACAAAAATGTCTCTGGCAAC
>CAMNDY010000119.1 GCA_946535985.1 uncultured Treponema sp.
AATAACATGCCAGGGCCTGTAAGCAGGCGTTGCGGGCGGCGTTTGAGCCCGCTGGGTGGGGTAGACGAAAATTGTGGTGGTTGAGTTTGTCGAAACTACCACAGGTTGAGGCGTAGGGCGGGGCTCCGCCCTCCTTATTCAATTTTATCCACAAAATTCCAGGTGTAATCAATTTCTTTGCGGATGCTGTTGGCGGGTTTTATTCCGTAGGTGCCGGAATGGGCTTGAGATTCTTTGATGGTTATATTTTCAAAATAGATGGTGCCGTTGTACATTCCTGACATTTTTATCTGGCCTGACATTGTACCGCTTGAAAACATATCGGCCTGGGTAATCATGTCTCCATTAAAGAAAACAATATTATCATCGCTATAATTCTGGTATGTCATGGTTGCAATTCCACCCATGCCTTTGACTTTGGCATTATATAAAAACTTACCAGATTTATCACCTTTTGTTTCTTCACTTCCAAGTTTTTTAAGGGCACTTGGATTATTCATCAAGGTCATTTTGGGATAGGATTTTTTAATTGTTGTATTAAAATAAACATAAAAGGCTTCGTGTGTGAGGGCTCCCCAACCAATGGAAATATTTGATTTTTGGGAAGGTGCTGCGGAATTAAGATCTGTTTTTCCAAAAACTGCAATATAGTAATATTTTATTCCAGGCTGCATTGGAGTGGAATCATATAAATCAAAATATTCGGAATTTGGCTGCATGGAATCTATTATAAGTTCAAAGGAACCTGTTGCACCGGTGGCACGGTAAATCTTTACATAAAGGGTTTTGTCATTGGACTCAACTGTTACTGTGAGCCTTACGGGATAAATGCTCTTGTCCGAAGGAGTTATTACAGCTTCTTCATAATCGCTGTAATAAAGTTCCTGACTTGCCTTAAGGCTGATTTTTTCCTGGGCAAAAATGCAGGCAGTCTGGGTAAAAAAGAGTATAAAAATACAGAGTGGCAAAAATTTCTTCATAACACTCCCATTATAAAGCAAAATTTTCTCTACCGCAAATTCACTTTTTCTGTTATAATTATCTTATGTCTAAAGCAATTACTACGTTAATCATTATAGCAGCCGTTATTGTCGGAATTATTTTTTTATTTCATCTTTTTTTGTGGATTTTCTGGCTGAGTATCAGTCTTACAATCAGTATGAAAAAAGAGTACACAAAGACAAACAGGTTTTATAACTGGGTTTTTGTACTCTGGTATCGTTATATGATGATTGTGGGCATGATTAGGCTTCATGTTACCGGTTATGAAAAGGTGCCTTTTGGTACACACTTCCTTTTGGTTTCTAATCATCGTTCTAAGTTTGATAATTTTGTTCAGTGTGCAGTTCTTAAAAAAACTCAGATTGCCTATATTTCAAAGCCTGAAAATTTTAAAATTCCAATGGGCCGCCGTTATATGAGGCGGGGACTTTATCTTGCTATTGCCCGCAATAATCCTAAAGAAGCTTTGGGAACAATTTTAAAAGCCATTGATTATATAAAAAGCGATACAGTTTCTATTGGAATTTTTCCGGAAGGAACGCGTAGTACAGATGGAAGCCTTAAAGATTTTAAGCCGGGCTCTTTTAAAATTGCAGAAAAGGCAGGCTGTCCTGTAGTTGTCTGCTGTATGCAGGGTACAGAAAATATTGCAAAAAACTGGCCATTTAAAAAGACAGATGTTTACATGGATATTCTCGAAGTTATTCCGGCAGATGTCTGGGCAGAAAAAACTACTGTTGAAGTTGCAAAATATGCCCAGGACCTGGTGCAGAAAAATATCGATGAAAGGAACGAAAAGTTACAGGAAGCTAAATAATGATTTATATTTTTATAAACAGGCTTTCGAATAATGGAAAGGCTGTAGATGCACAGGGAGAGTTAGAAAAAATCTTTGAGGGTCACGAGCTCAAATTTATAGATATTACTTCTATAACAAATGCTGCCGATTCCTGCCGCATGCTTAGCCCGGATGATAAAATTGTCATTGCAGGTGGTGACGGAACTTTGAGTCGCTTTGTAAATGATGTTTATGATCTTCAGCTTACAAATGAAGTTTATTTTTATACCTGCGGTAGTGGCAATGACTTTTTAAACGATGTATGCGAGCGCTGCCAGATTAAAGACAACCTTATTCCAATGAATGATTTTATGAAAAATCTGCCGCTTGTTACAGTAAATGGAAAATCAAGCCGTTTTATAAATGGAATCGGTTACGGCATAGACGGCTACTGTTGCGAAGAAGGCGACCGAATCCGCGAGAGCTCCAACAAAAAGGTTGACTATACTGCCATTGCAATAAAGGGGCTTCTGGGTAAGTTTAACCCCCGCAATGCAAAAGTTACTGTTGATGGTGTGACCACCGAATATAAAAAGGTATGGCTGGCTCCAACTATGATAGGACGTTTTTTTGGCGGTGGCATGATGATTACTCCCCAGCAGAACAGACTAAATGCAGAACATGTCGTTTCTTCTGTAGTTGTTCACGATGCCGGTAAACTTAAAATCCTTACTGTTTTTCCAAAGATTTTTAAGGGCAAGCATGTGAGCCACACAGATATTTATGAAGTAAAACTGGGTCACGAAATCCGTGTAGAGTTTGACAAGCCTTGTGCTCTGCAGGTAGACGGCGAGACTTATTTGAATGTAAAGTTTTATACGGTTAGTTATCATTAGTAATATGGGGTCCCTGAGCCTGTTGCAGGGCCATGTTTCATTGTCGGGCTTGCCCCGACAATCTTTTATGGAGAAACTATGTTATACATTTTTGACATGGGTGGGGTAGTTACCACTAACTTTGGCGCAGACAATAAAATGTATCCCTATCTTGGGCTTGAGCGTCCAAAGTTTTTTGAAATCTGCCAGAAAGAAAAGGCCGCTGACGGTTCTGATTATGATATTGATTTTCTTTTGGGTGTAGGAAAAATCTCTGTAGAAGAATTCTGGCGGGAATTCAACAGGCGGATTATGCTGCTGGGACTTGATGTACCGGAGGTAACTACAGATTTGTATCGCTTGTTTTTTCACCCGGAGCTTAAAATGGAAACTGTTGAGCTCATAAAGGAACTGCGGGAAAAAAAACACAGGGTAGTGTGCGGTACCAACACAATTCAAAGTCACTGGGAAAATCACTTGGAGCGTGGAGACTATGCTTTGTTTGACCAGACTTATGCTTCTAATAAAATTGGTCTTGCAAAACCGGATCCTGCTTTTTGGAAAACCATCATGATGGCAGAAGGTTATGAACCGTCCCAGACTTATTTTACGGATGACCGCCTGGATAATGTGGAGGCAGCTGCTTCACTTGGCATACATGCTGTTCAGTTTACAAGTGCAGAAGCGGTACGAGCTGCTTTTCACATTTGATACCTAAAAGTGTTTTTCCAAAATAAAAAAAAATCCAGTCAAGTTTAACCTGGCTGGATTTATTCCTGTCATAGCGTAAATTCTACACTACCTTGCATGATTTATTATAACATATTTTACTTGTATTTACTATTTCTCTTTACAAAACTTGTTAGACACTACAATCATGACAACAACATCTATTAAAACCAGAGCTAAAAATATAAATACAAAATAATTATTTTGCAAAAGTCTTTTATTTATTGCCATTATTCCAACCAGTATGGTAATAACTGACATACCTATTCCCATACAATGACACAACTTTTTTGCATTATATTTTTCTTTTTCTTCTTTACTTGCAGTATTGTAACCTGCAATAAGACTTACTCCATGTCCAGTAAGGAAAATAATACTAATAATTGCAAGTAATCCAAAAACAGCCCAAAGTCCATAAGAACTAACGTCATCTAATGTCATTTTTTATCCCTCCTGAATAAACTATTATAAAATATAAATTATTATTCTTTCTCCGAACGCGCCCCAGTGCGGGTGTCCACATAACAACTGGTTGTACCGCAGCGGGCTTGACTGCCTATCGGCTACGAACCTTTGTTATGACAAATTATATTTCTTATACAGAATCAGATTTCTTAAATCCTTTTTTTTATTAAGAATATTCTGTATAGCCATCAGAAGCGTATGCTTTTATTATTATACTTTTCTTAAGCGGCGTAAAGCCGCGTTTAAATATTCCTTTTTCTTATAAACTCATATTTTTGAAAAAAAATTAAAGAAAAGTTATGTATCTGTTTTTCTTTCCTCCGAAATGTTGGTGTACAATTTCTTCATGACCATCTTCAAATACAAGATTAATATCCAGATTTATTTCTACTGTATTATCTTTTTTATAAGTAATTGGAATTTCGAAATAAATACAATAATTTTCTGTTTCAGGATAATCTTCATGTTTAAAGTTTACTGTTTTATATTCTTTGAAATATTCAAGGTATTCATCTTTCCTGTCGTATTTTGAAGTAATTGATGAAGGATATATTTCTGTTATATCCATAAATACCATATCACGTCCATTTCGAGTCCAACTACTTGAATCCATAAAAGATGTAGATTTTCCATTTTTTATTAATTCATTATTAATAATTTCAGCTTTTACGATTTGTCCTGATTTACTTTTCATTCTGATTTGAAAATAATATCGCCTACGATAATGTACAAAAAGAATATTATAACCTTCATAATCATAACATGGGAAAAATGACGATTCTATTAAGGCATTTGTATCTTCATATTTTGCATTATTATTATCATATGCATCATACATTATTCCAACAAAGAAAATTCTATATACAAGAAATAGAAATAATAAAATTGAAAATGTAATAAAAACTACTTTCTTCATTTTTTTCCAAAAATAGGCAGGCCAGTGCGCCTGTCGTCATAAAAACTGGTTGTACCGCAGTGGGCTTGACCCTGCCTACAATCGAAGAGCCGTTAAGAAAAATGCGAAAGCATTTTTTAGGCTCATCGAAATAATGGCTCGGAACAATTGATTGTTCCGCTGTCGATTACGAACCTTTGTTAGGCGATTTTTATTTAAGTTACCATTTAAATGAATACATGG
>CAMNDY010000120.1 GCA_946535985.1 uncultured Treponema sp.
TTTGAAGCAATTGCAATTGCAGGAGACGCAGAATATTGTTCTCCCTGTGGGGTTTGCCGCCAGGTGCTTTCTGAGTTTTGCGACAAGGATTTTAAAGTCATTCTTACAGACTGCAAGGGCGGTATTAAAACCTATACCCTGGGCGAGCTTTTACCGCTGAGCTTTAGTTTGTAAAATACAGGAGTTTGAAATATGTTTACCATTATATTAGGAATACTTTTTGTAGCATTCACTGTTTTTGCCTGCCTGCCAATGGGCCCGCTAGCCTGGGGAGATGATGTAATTTCTTTCCTTAAAGGCTGTGCCCCTGTTCTTTCTGCTTTCTTAGGCTTTATCTGCTTTTTTATAGGTGCTGCAGATATTAAAGATAAAAAAGAGGCTAAAAAAGAGGAAGAGGAAAGCGAGTAAGAGATTGTCGGGTCAAGCCCGACAATGACAGATGATGTCAAGCCCTATAATGACATCATAACTCATAAGTCTTCATCACACCCTTACCCTTAACATCACATTCTTCCATGTGGCATTTGAGGTGGCGGCCCGGACTTTCGACTAAATCTTTTACTGCCTGGGTGATGCGGATGTGGCCCGGTGAACAGGCACTTTCCATTCGGCTGGCTACGTTTACGGTGTCGCCCCAGATGTCGTAAATAAATTTATTCTGGCCGATTACACCTGCAATTACAGGACCGGAGTTCAAACCAATTCTTATATTAAATTTAATCTTTGCAGTTTTATTGTATTCGGCTAAATCCTTGTACATGCCTATGGCAAACTTGAGCATAGTTTCTGCATGCTTTTCGTTAGGGGTTGGAACACCGCAGGCAGCCATGTAGGCGTCGCCGATTGTTTTGATTTTTTCTACTCCCATGTGAGCGGCACGTTTATCAAAGCGGGAGGTAAGGGCATTGAGTGAGCTTACAATGTTATCGGCAGATTCGTTGCTGGTTGTTTTTGTAAAGCCTACAATATCAGAGAAAAGTACTGTAACACTTTCAAAACGATCGGCAATTGTACGCTCTCCGGCAAGTCCCTTCATTCGTTCTGCAATTGAAGTTGGAAGGATGCTCTTTAAAAGTCTGTCAGAATCATCCTTTGCCATCTGAAGTTCAACTGTTGCCATTTGAATCTGGGTTTCGAGCATGAGCTGACGCTTTTTGTTTGTGCGAATTACTATAAAGAAGGTCAGGGCTGTCATTCCTATAACGAAGGCTGCAATTGCAATCCAGAAGCTGTAACGCTGATAGAAAAAAGGTTTTTGAATAAATTTTACAAGTGCCGGACTTGCAGAAGTATTTTCGTCGGCATTTATAATGTTTACATAGAAGGTGTAGTTACCCGGCTTAAGGTTTGTATAAGAAACTGTTCGGTTTGATGTAAGCTCCGAAAAGTCTGAATCAAAGCCTTCGAGTTTACGGGTGAATTTATTCTGTTCACTTGCAATAAAGCTCAAGCCTGTATATTTAATATCTATGTGCTTTGTTCCTGCAGGAATTATGATTGTGTTGTGGAAGTCTGTGTATTCAAGGTCATCAACCTTTACACTTTGAATCTGGACAAGCGGAGAAATGTTTTTATTTTGAATTTTCAAAGGATCATAAAGAGCAAATCCGTCTGTCATTGTAAACCATACACGACCATGCTTATCTATCATACTGAGTGCTGTTGAGTTTGCACCGCTTGATTTAAGACCATCATTTTGAGTGTAGAATTTACAGTTGAGAGACTGACGCTTTCCTTCTGCCAGTTCATAGAAGTTTTCAAAAGGAGCAGAAGAAATTCCACGGTTGCTGATGAGCCATACAATATTGCTGTTATCGGGAATCATCTGGAAAATTGAGTCTGATTGAAGGCCGTCTTCAGAGGTAAAATTGTGGAAGCTCATATCAATAAAATTATTAGTGATGTCTGTTGTGAGCATTGAAATTCCTGTTCCGGTACAAATCCAGAAATTTTCTTTTTTATCCTGATTTATTTTGAAAATTACGTTACCTGCAAGACCGTCCTGGGTGGAAAGTTTTTTTACTATAGAATAATTATTCAGAATATAAATTCCACCGCCGTCTGTACCTACCCAAATCTGGCCAAGCTTGTCTTCGTAAAGGCACATTATAAACTCGTTGTCAAAACCGTCATCGGCAAGAAAGTTTTTAATACTTCCGTCTGATTTTATAATTGAAAGGCCGGTGGTTGTTCCTATATACAAATCTCCATTTTTTGTTTCAAGCGAAACACGGGTTTTGTTGCCTGCAATTCCTTCATCTGTTGTCCAGGAAACAATTCCTTCTTTAGTCCATCTTACCTGGGCAGGCTTTGTGTAGCAGTTTACGAGCAGATCTCCATTCTGAGCCAGAGCTATATGACGGATTCTTGTGTGCTGGCAGGCTTCTGTAAGATCATTATGAATGCGAATCATATCATTGTTGTAGCACATGAGTCCTTCATCTGTACCAATCCAGATATTACCGGAGCGGTCTTCGCAGATTGCATTTACACCGGTATCTAAAACAGTCATTCTGAATTTTCCCGGACTGATTTTTCCAATACCTTCGGAATCGGTTGTTACCCAGATGTTTCCTTCGCGGTCTTCGAAGAGTTTATTGATTGTGCTGTTCATAATTGATTTGGAACCTTCGTAAGTTGCAAAGCCGCCATCCTTGTAAATTACAATTCCTTTTTGGGTACCAAACCAGATTGTACCCGATTTATCGCCATAAACTTCGTAGGTTGGAGTATTATCAAGATAAGTTCCCGATTCAACTTTTGTAATTTTTCCGTTTGAAAATTTTACAAGACCTTTTTCACTCAGACCAATCCAGATGTCTCCGTTAGAATCCTGTCCCATACCCGAAACAATATAGTCACCAAAATCATCAAGCATTGTTACAGGATTAAAGGTGTCTTCATCAAGAGTGTAAAGGCCCTTAAAACTTGAAGTTGCCATCCAGATTTTGTCTGAAGTATCTTTAAAGAGCAGAGAAACAAGTACAAGATTTTGATGTTCGGTTCCGTTGATTTTTGGAGTTTTGAATTTTCCTTCCGGAGTAATGTAAACAATTCCGCTTGAAGTTCCTATCCAGATATTGTGGTGGCGGTCTTCGGCAAAAGCACGGATTGAATTATTTGGAAGTCCGTTTTGTGTTGTGTAATATCGGGTTGATGAAGGATTTTCTTCGCTTGCAGGGATGATTTTTTGAACACCTTCATCGTTTGAACCAACCCAGATGTTTCCCTGAGAATCAAGAAAAATTGAGCGGGCAGAAATAAAGGAATAATCTTTGTTTGAGTATTTATTTATATTTTCAAATTCATATCCGTCAAAGCGCACAAGACTTTCGTAAGTTCCAAAGTACATATAACCGTCTTTCGATTGCAGAATATCAGATACTGAGTTTCCAGGAAGTCCGTCTAAACTGGTCCAGGTTCGGGTTACATAATTATCAAGCTCGGAAAATTGAGCGTATGCGTTTACCGTAAGAAAAAAGAATGATAAAATGAATGTTAATATAGAAAGGTTTCGTTTCATAAAGTATAGTATATACCTTAGAAATGGATTTTTAAAGAAAAATCTTAGGGGTTTTCTCTTATGATATTGGCTTGTGGTCCCATGGCAACAATTTCTCATCCGGCATTCCGCATTCTGCTTGAACGGTTTGGCGGCTGTGATGAATATTTTACAGAGATGATAAATGCGGGGACTTTGCTCACAGGCGGTCAGTTTGAAAATTACTATATTAATCCCGCTCCTGTACCGGAAAAAATTGTCTGGCAGCTTACAGGTCATGATGCAGAACATATGAAGGAAGCTGCTCGTGTGCTTGCGGGGCTGCCTGGTCTTGGAATAGACATCAACATGGGTTGTTCCGCTCCTGATATTTATAAGTATGGCGCCGGAATTGCCTGGATGCTAAAAGACAGGGCAGAAACTCTGGCCATGGTTCGTGCCGTGCGTTCTGTTGTTCCTGCAGACAAGCGTCTTAGCGTAAAGCTTCGCCTTGGTGACGACAATTTTACCGACGCCGGATTTTTTGATTTTTGCGATATGCTGGTAGGCGAGGGAGTCGAGTTACTTACACTTCATCCGCGTACAAAAAAAGAAAAGCTCGTGCGCTCACCTCGTTATGAATACTGCCAGAAGCTTGCAGAACGTTTTAAAGGTCGCCTGCCTGTTTATTTGAACGGAAATGTAAAGGATTCTGCCTCCTATGAAAATGCCCTTTCCCGCTGCCCTGATATCGCCGGTGTGATGATTTCCAGAGCAGCAGTGCAGAAGCCGTGGATATTCAGAGAGCTGGATGGTAAGAGGTTCCTTCGACAAAAGGATTCTGTGGTCCCTGAGCCTGTCGAAGGGCCACCTGATGATCCAATCTCTATTGATATGGAAGAACTCTGCCTTTCCTACATTGACCTCATTGAAAAATATCAGCCCCCGGAATTCTGGAAAACCCGGCTTCAGCGCTTTTTTACATATTTTGTCCAGAATTTCAAGTTTTCTCATTATGCCCAGACTCAATTTATAAATGCCGCCGCCCAAAGTAACGAGGCTCTCCGCACAGCCATCAAAGACTTTTTTGAAAAGTGTCCGGAAGAAAGAAATATAAATATTTGATGCGCTATTAGTTTTTCAGATGTATAATTAGAGTATATTCATTTTGGAGAACTGTTATGAAAATAAAAAGACTTTTTGTGAGCTTGATTTTTTGTTTTGTGCTGCAATCTTTGATAGCTCAAGAGTGGTATGTTTGTCTTGCATCTTTTAAAAATCAGGATAATGCAAAAAACTATACTGCGGTTTTAGGACAATACGACCTTCCGTCCTGGATTTATTTATCAAACACTCCTAAAGGTGATTTTTACAGAGTTCTATATGATCTTCCAAGCCAGACTATAGAGCAGGCACGTAAGCTTCGAGATGAGCTTGCGGCTACAAAAGGTGCACAGACATTAAAGTTACAAGGTTTGTGGGTTTGTGTAGCACAAAAAGAAATA
>CAMNDY010000121.1 GCA_946535985.1 uncultured Treponema sp.
AGATGAAGGCCGTCAAAACTGCCGACAGAAATGCCTGTACCTCTGGCAAAAAAATCAGTTTGAGAAAAGTTTTGTAATTCGATTTGATTCCACTCAAATACTTTCATAACCCGATTAATCCCAGAATTTAAAATTCGGGATGGTGAACGCAACACCTATTTTAGCATAAGGTGCCGGGTCAATATCGTCAAGTCCTATAATACCACCTTCGACTGTAAAACACCAGAAATCTTCCATAGGAATATCAATTCCTGCAGCACCTTTGTAGGCAAACAAGGCATCGGAGTTTTTATAACGTTCATGATCGGAATAAGCAGGGCCTGCGCCACCAAGAATAAAGATGTTTAAAGGTTTTCCAGGGATGCGTGGTCTCAAATTCAATCCTAAATCAAAACTAACAAAAGTCAATTCAGAAGGAAGATGTTTGTCTATACCAAATTTATCAGGAATAGAAATCCAGGAATAATCCATCTGCATAAACATAAAGGTTGTCAGAGGGATAGAACAATAACCTTCCAGTTGAATGCCGGAATCTGTATCGTCCATATAATCTTCAAAAATTGCACGTCCTATATTAAAACCAAGATTAAATCTTGCACCACCATCTTTTGTCTGATCATAAAGAGGATCAATGTTTTTTCTTTTCTTAACATCCTTACCTGTTTTAATACCTTCGGTGCTAACTATAGTTTTTGCATGAGAACTGTCGTGGGCAGATTCTTCACTGTTTTTTGACGTAGCAGAAACAGCTCCCTTGTAATAAGAAATATCAACTGTAGGATTTACCGAGAAACGGTAAGAGGATTTTGCTGGAATAATTGTCTGAACAACCTTACCGCTTATTGTATCTATAAAACGGAACTCATACAAAGTCATTTTATACATCGAAGGATAATTATCGCTCATTGCGTCAATAGAATAATCAACTTCAAGTGTTATAGCAGGAACCTTGCGACGGAACATATAATCATAAAGGTCAACAGTATCAAGATAATCGTTCCAGTTATTTGCATTTGCAGTTGTTGGAGTAACAGGATTTTTACCACTAACGTTGCTGTAGGCAATATTTGCATTTTGCCCAAAAATCTTTACGTCATTTATATAAAGCGAAACTGTTGTATCCCATTCATATTTATCGCCGGCATAGTTTCCAATATCAAGAATGCGGGCATCTTCTATAGAAGAAATTGTGCGGCGGGCACGAAGCTTTGCAAGATCATTTTGAATATCATTAAAAAGAGAATCTTCCTGTTCTGTAGTTTTTCCCCTGATTTTTGCAAGGTCTTCAAGAGCTTTGGCTTCAATTTCATTACGAATTTCCAACTTGCGTTCTTTTCTAAGCTGCTGAACTGCCGGCAGGATTTTTCCTTTAGAATCTGTTTCTCCGTTACGAAGAGGCTCTGCATCAATTGCTTCGCAGCGTGCCTTATATTCCTCATTTGCTGACTGCTTTATAAATTTTTCCTGATTGAGGACACTTTCGTGAATATCAAGCATTGCCTGTTTTTTAGCTTCAATAATAGCAATCTGATTATCAACAGAAAGAGAATCGATTTTTTGCTGGCGTACAAGCTTTGCCTGTTTTTCGGCAAGACTAGCGGCCTGTTCAATTTTTTCACGCTGAGCGGCTGTTCGGGTTTTCTGCTGCTCCTGGTCTTCCAAAAGTCTCTGCTGCTGAAGTCTCAGGCGTTCAAGGCGTTCTGCAGCAATCTGCTTCTGCTGTTCGGCAAGTGCTTTCTCGGCTTCGATCTTAGCTTTCCTGGAATCGGCATCAAGTTCTGTAGAAAGAGAAACTTCTTTAAGCTGTTTTTCAAGTTCCTTCTGCTTTTTTTCATACTTGCTGATTTCTTCCTGCGCCATAGATATTTGATCTTTATCTGACAAATTCTGACCTTTTAAAAGAACATAGAGGTCTATTGCAGAAAGTTTAATTCCCAGATCATCGCAGATTTTTACAGTTACTTTGTTTACAGAAGAGCCTGCACCTTCAAAAAGTTTTACAGCTTCGGCTACACTGTCGGTTGTAACAGAAGAAAGTCGAACACCAGTAGTAAGGTTAGTTACGCTGGTAGAAAGAATATATTTTCCGTTAGCTTTTGTGATGTTTGAAAAAATTCCGATTTCTGCAGAAACAAGTTTTCCAATTTCTATACTTGTATCCTGATTATGAGTAAAGCTTTCGGCATTTTTCTGGATTTTTTTGATTTGTTCTTCGTTCTGCACATCCACAAGCTGATAAGTAGTATAGTCGTTGAAATTTGCTTCAAGACGGCGCCTTACAGAAGAAGGAACCCAGTTTTCTTCTTCTGCAGAAAGGCCTTCTGCCGTTGGATTAAAAATGGCAATTCTTTTACCGGCGGCACTTGCTGCAAATGACACACTCATTAAAACAATTAAAAATACCCAAATCTTTTTCATACAGTTCACTCTCTATTTATTCAAGCCAATAATAGAAGAAAAATCGGCGGCAAGTTCCTTTTCTAAAAGATCTGCAATACCGTCGCATACATTCTTTTTTGCTTTTGTTTCGTTATATGATAGAATTCTGTCGAGTTTATTTTCATAAACATACAGAGTTTTATTCTGCGATTTTACACTGAGTTTTACAGAAGGAGTATAAACAAAAAGGTCATCCTCTTTTACTTCATTGTAAAGCACTTCACTTTCTACTATATAATTTGATTTTTCTGCATTATTACTTGTTGTAAAGCCAAGCCTGGAAAAAATGCTGTTTACAGTAGAAGAAAGAGTGCCTCCAAAATCTCCCTTTGTTTTGATGCACATAACACAGTTGTTTTTTTCATTCTGAACAAGACCAGGAATAGAAGCTATAACTTCTCTGTCATCTCCAAAAGCCTTGTCTGTGAGTGTTTTTGAAAACATTGTTGCTTTGTAAAGGCTGCCAAGAAATACTTCAGAAGCTGCTTCGGTCTGATTGTAGATTTTTATTCGCTCAAGCGGATCTGTAGTTTTAGCTACAAGACCAAAAATACTGTAAAATGAGTTTTTATTGTCGCGGACAATAGGTTCATACTGATTCCATGCATCTTTTCTATTAATATGTGCACAGCAATACCATTTATTTTCTCTTTTCAAAAAATAAGGTTCTTCAGTTTCAAGCGCAAAAAGCTCCAGGTCGGTAGAAGTAACAGTGCTAGATTTTATTGTACGTTCAACCTTTGTAAGATCATTTGAAGAGTTATAAGTAAAAGTCTCCCCTTCTACAAGCGATTTAACATTAGTATTAAAATAAGAAGCCAGCTGAGCAATAGAATTATTCCGAGCCTCCTGAGCAGTTATGCCAGTTCCAAGCTGAGCCAGATATGCAGCATCCGGAAAAACAGCCTTTTTATTTGTAATCCATTCAGGCTCTGGAATTTGATTTTTTTGTGTAGAAGCACAGGATATTGTCAAAAATAATGAAGAAAATAATATCAAAATGTTTAAAATGAGGATTTTCTTTCTTTGCATACATATATATAATAATTTTAATGCATTAAAGATACAATAAATTCTGAAAAATTTGTTATGAAAAATGTATTCTGGTAGAAAAAATAGCTTCCGCCGAATTTCGTCTTGCAAAAACCGGCGGTTAACCGCCTAAACGCTGAATTGCCTTGGAACTATATACGTTGCCGCTCACGCGGCAGCAATTCAGAGTTTTTTTTGCAATCCGAAATTCGGCTCGCGCTATTTTTTTTACATAATCATATAAATCAATTTTTAATTTATTGATATCTTTTATTGACATATTTCTTCAATGGTATTAAAATTATTAAGTATTATTAAATTTTGTGACGGAGGATTCTTTTATGGCAAAAAAAGAACTTGATTGGGGCAACTTGCCTTTTGGTTACATGGAAACAACAAAAAGCTTTGTTTCTAACTGGAAAAAAGGAAAATGGGATGCTGGAAAGCTTACTACTGACCACACCGTAACAATTAGTGAATGTGCAGGAGTTCTTCAGTATGCACAGACTTGTTTTGAAGGACTTAAGGCATATACAACAGAACACGGTGACATTGTTACCTTCCGTCCTGATTTGAACGCAGAACGCATGGAAAACTCATGTAAGCGTCTTGAAATGCCTGTATTCCCAAAAGAACGCTTTATTGAAGCAGTTCTTAAGACAATTAAAGCAAATAAAGAATGGGTTCCACCTTATGGAAGCGGTGCTACTCTTTATATTCGTCCATATATGTTTGGTTCAAACGCTGTAATTGGTGTAAAACCTGCTGATGAATATCAGTTCCGTATTCTGGTAACTCCAGTTGGACCATATTTCAAAGGCGGCGTAAAGCCAATTAAAGTTCGTTTGAGCGATATGGACCGCGCTGCTCCACATGGAACAGGTGATATTAAAGCAGGTTTGAACTATGCAATGAGCTTACACAACATCGTAGATGCTCATAAAAATGGTTATGCAGAAAACATGTATCTTGATCCTGCAACTCATACATATCTTGAAGAAACAGGTGGAGCAAACATCATTTTCATCACAAAGAGCGGAAAGCTTGTTACTCCAAAATCTGACTCAATTCTTCCTTCAATCACACGTCGTTCTTTGCTGATTGTTGCAAAGGATTACCTCAAGATGGAAGTTGAAGAGCGCAAGATTAACAAGAATGAACTTGGTAAGTTTGTAGAATGCGGACTTTGTGGTACTGCAGCAGTTATTTCTCCTGTTGGACAGATTGACGACCACGGGAAGAGCATCATCTACAATGACGGAAAACCAGAAATGGGACCAAAGCTCAAAGAACTTTACGACACTTTGACAGGTATCCAGATGGGACGCCTTCCTGCTCCGGAAGGATGGATTTACACTATATAATCGCGAAGCGATTACATAGTGTAAAAAAGAGTTAGTCAAGGCCGAAGAGCGAACGTAAGTGAGCGTGCCTTGACGAACTCTTAT
>CAMNDY010000122.1 GCA_946535985.1 uncultured Treponema sp.
GTAAGGTGTTTGCGTGAGGAATACAGTAAAGCAGCGTTTTATCTAAAAAAAAGACCCCAAGGATTTCGTTTATATCTGCAGTCCCTGAGCAAGAGACTGTGGTCCCTGAGCAAGAGACTGCGGTCCCTGAGCCTGTCGAAGGGCTTTTAATAACAAAAATATTATCTTTCTTTTTGCGCACATTAGAACAAAGAGTCACACAGCTTGGTTCCCATTGTATGAGGAAATCTTGTAATTGCTCATATTCATCTTTTTGTGCTGCAACTATTTCCATGGGGATATTTTAGCATTTTACCTGGACAAAAAAAAGAGTTGACAATTCGGTTGTATCACTGTATTATGTACTTAATACAGTGATACGCGCAATCACAATATTATCACTTGGAGGTATTTATGGAATATCAGTTTACGAACGATAAACCCATTTATCTTCAGCTCATGGATGTGTTTAAGGTGGCAATCGTTTCGGGCGAGCTTCCAAAAGGACAGCGGCTAGAATCGGTACGCGACCTGGCTCTTATTGCAAAGGTAAATCCCAATACCATGCAAAAAGCACTTTCGGAGCTAGAGCGGATAGGCCTGGTTAGAACAGAAAGAACTTCGGGACGTTTTATTACAGATGACGAAGATCTTATTCTTTCCATGAAAAACGAAATTGCAGAAAAAGAAATCACCGTCTTTCTTGAAAAAATGAAATCAATCGGTATTTCTAAAGAGTCTGTAATTAAGATGATTTCGGAGGTATAAATATGGAATCAATTCTTGAGTTTAAGAATATAACAAAAAAATATGACAATAAAACTGCTTTAGACAACATTACCTTGAGCATTCCCTGCGGTTCAATTGTAGGCTTGCTTGGTCCAAACGGTAGTGGTAAAACAACAATGTTAAAGCTTGCCACAGGACTTCTTCAGCCAACAAAAGGCGAAGTTCTTGCCTGCGGTCTCAAGCCTGGTGCAGAATCAAAAGACTTAGTTGCATATCAGTCAGACAAGGTTTATTTGAACGACTGGATGAACGTAAAAGATCTTATGAACATGCTTGATGATTTTTACACAAACTTTAATAAGGCCAAAGCACTTGATATGCTTAAGAGTCTGAACATTAATCCAAATGACAAGCTTAAGGAAATGTCAAAGGGTACAAAAGAAAAGGTACAGCTCATTACAACAATGTGCCGCGACGTTCAGCTTTATCTGCTGGATGAACCAATTGGTGGCGTAGATCCTGCAGCCCGTGACTATATCCTTAATACAATCATTTCGAACTATCAGGAGAATGCAACAGTAATTATTTCTACACATCTTATTGCAGATGTTGAACCGGTACTGAATCACATTCTCTTTTTGAAAGAAGGTCACATTGTCCGCCAGGGTGATGTTGATGAAATCCGCGAAGAAACAGGCAAATCAATTGATGCTTTGTTTAGAGAAGAGTTCAGATGTTAGATTGTCGGGTCAAGCCCGACAATGACAGAAATGTCATATCAGCAATGACAAAGATGTCATTCCCGTGCTTGACACGGGAATCTCAAATAAATAGGAGAAATACTATGAGAAATCCGTTTCCAAAAATTGGTAAAGTAATTAAATATGATTTTAAGCATTCTTCAAGAAGACTGCTCCCGCTTTATGCAGCCCTTCTTGTACTTGGTCTTCTTACAGGACTTTTTGCAGAGCCTGTTAAGAATGATGTTTCTTTGAACGAAAACCACTACGAATGGCACATGAGCTCCAGCGATGAAAACTTTTCTCGCGAGATGACCTTTGGTTTGTTGTTTATGGCCTTTATGGCTCTTTCTATTACAACAATAGTAATGACAGTAACTTCAATTTCCCGTCGTTTTAGCCAGAGCATGCTGGAAGATGAGGCTTACTTAAATCTTTCTCTGCCTGTTACAATGGGCGAACATTTGTGGGGCAAGTTTATAATGGCATTTGGCTGGATGTTCTGCTGCTGCATTATTACAAGCTTGTCTGGACTTCTTTGCTTTATAAGAATGGACCTGCCTTCAATCTTCCACCAGATTTCTGAAAGTATACCGGAATTTGAAGACACACTTGCTTTCTACGGAATGTCATTTGGAAGAATAATAGGAATTGCCATTATGCTCAGCATTGCCTTTGCCTTCTTTATCATCACTTTGATTTTTGTTGTAAATGCCATTTCGCATTTGTTCAAAAAGAGCAAGGGCCTTGTAAAGTTCTTAACAGTCGTAATTCTTTTCTGGATCAACGGCTGGATATTCAAACTTGTCCCAAATTTTGATTCAAGAGAATTTGATGTTGCCCAGCAGGTTGGTTCCGCCTTCACAACATCAATGTGCATCTTCGCACTTATCCTGCTCCTCATTTCAGCAGCATATTTTGCAGCGACACAGTGGATTTTTACAAAGAAGTTGAATTTGGAGTAGGAAGATTGTCGGGCTTGACCTGGGGATCTTTAATTCCTGAACGAATGAATCGGTGCCGGAATCCTACCACCGCGGTTGATGAAGTCGGCACAACCAAACTTGCTTACAGGCATTACAGGGCAACCGCCTAAGAGGCCTCCAAATTCTACCCAGTCGCCGGCTTTTTTGCCAGGGGCTGGAATGAGGCGGCAGGCGGTTGTTTTGTTATTAACCATACCAATTGCAAATTCATCGGCAAGAATACCGCTTATTGTAGTTGCCGGTGTGTCGCCAGGAATGGCAATCATATCCAAACCTACAGAACATACTGTTGTCATTGCTTCCAGCTTTTCAAGACAGATTGAATTCTGTTTTACGGCGTTTATCATTCCTTCGTCTTCGGAAACAGGGATAAAGGCTCCGCTAAGGCCGCCAACGTTTGTACTTGCCATAACGCCGCCTTTTTTTACCATATCGGTGAGCATTGCAAGGGCGGCAGTTGTTCCAGGGGCTCCACAGCCTTCAATACCAATTTCTTCAAGAATGCGGGCAACTGAGTCTCCGACAGCAGGAGTAGGGGCTAAAGACAAATCAAGAATACCAAAGTTTGTGTCCAATCTTTTTGCGGCTTCGCTTCCAACAAGCTGGCCCATGCGGGTAATCTTAAAGGCCATCTTTTTAATTCCGTCTGCAAGCACGTTGATTGGTTGCCCCTTGTATTCACGGGCTGCGGCTAAAATTACACCAGGGCCTGAAACACCAACGTTTATTACAGAATCGCCCTCTCCGGGACCATGGAAGGCACCGGCCATAAAAGGATTATCTTCCGGGGCGTTACAGAATACAACAAGCTTTGCACAACCGTTTACATCGCAGCTTTTAGAAATCTCGGCAGTTTTAACAATTGTTTCTCCCATGAGCTTTACAGCATCCATGTTGATTCCGTTTTTGGTGGTACCAACGTTTACGCTGGAACAAACGCAGTTAGTCACACTTAAGGCTTCCGGGATAGAATCAATCAAAATGCGGTCTGCAGGAGTAATTCCCTTTTGAACAAGAGCGCTAAAGCCACCCAGAAAATTTACACCAAGGTCGGCAGCGGCGCGGTCCAGAGTTTTACAATAGTCCACATAAGAAGTTGCATTGCTGGCTCCTGCAACAAGAGCAATCGGGGTAACAGAAATACGTTTATTTATAATAGGAACACCAAATTCCTTTTCAATATCCTGTCCTACTTTTACAAGGTTGCCTGCCTTTTTCATAATTTTGTCGTAGATTTTGTCGCAGGCACGTTTTGAGTCCGAGTCTGCACAATCCAAAAGCGAAATACCCATAGTAATACAGCGGATATCCAGCTTCTGGCGCATGAACATATTTACTGTTTCTTGAATTTCAACTGGAGAAAAAAGCATAAGGGGCTCCTGTGTAAGGCCTTTTGGGGCCGATCATTAATTATTTTATAGAGGTATTTTAATGTAAAAACACTTAATTGTGAATAGAGTAGATGCAGCCGCAATATTCCTGACGGTATAAATCATATTCTGCGCTAAGTTCAAGACTGCGTTTAAAGCCGTTTTTCTTTTTAAAGTCGGAGAACAACCATTGCGGAGTGACCTGTGGTCCCTGAGCCTGTCGAAGGGCCGCTTCACAAACCAACTTCTCTCCAATTTCATTAATCATATCTGCATCTTTAAAGGGGCTTATAGAAAGCGTTGTGCAAAAATAATCAAAGTCGTGGGTGGCAGCATATTCATAGGTATAGCGCAGTCGCAATTCATAACAGCGGCGGCAGCGTTCCCCACGTTCGGGCTCTTTTGCAAGCTCCGGATTTTCGCGGGTACCGGCGGCTTTGTAAAAATCCTCGGGATCGTAAGGGGCCTGAATTACGCGGACATTTTTTGCAGGCAGAAACTTTGTATAAAAAGTCAAAAGTTCATTCAAACGTCGGTCATATTCTGCAGGCGGATAAATATTTGGATTATAGTACAAAACTGTGATTTCAAAAAATTTGCACAAATATTCAAGCACATAGGAAGAACAGGGGCCGCAGCAGGCATGAAGTAAAAGGGTAGGTTTTTTGCCCTCGGCAGACAGTCCTTCCAGTAAATCATCTAGTTTTTTCTGATAATTGTTTTTTTTCGTCATCAGGTAATCCATTAAAAAGAGCATCATCAACGCAAGCAATAAAAATTATGCTTCCAATTTCGTCGCCTTTAATTGCCGGAACAACTGTATTATTCTGCGCAATCATTTCGTCCAAAAGAGGCTGGACTTTTTTACCATAAGCGCCCTGATTTTCTACAATCTCAATTTTTGTAAGGCGTCCCTCCTGAACACTTACATCAAGCTGCACATGCATAAATTTTGTGTAAACCTTTCCATGAAAAGTTCCGTCCGGAACCTGAGCCGGCTGCACGTTATAAAAAGGAAGCTTTGCGGCCTGCTTTAAATTATTACGTGTGCGGCGCTGCATATACATAATAAAAGAAAGAATTACACAAATTACAATGAGAACAGTGCGAAGT
>CAMNDY010000123.1 GCA_946535985.1 uncultured Treponema sp.
CAACTTTGCCAACCTGCAGGAATTTGCGCCGGCTGATGTAAAAATTCTCGACGCCTTTATGCTGGACGTTACTCAAAAAGATGTTGATTTTTTGAATACATTTAATCCCGACAAGCTGCTTTTTAATTTCAGGCTAACCGCAGGGCTGCCAAATACAAAGGCTACTTCTTCTTATAGTGGATGGGAAAATACCCGTATTGGCGGTCACACTCTTGGGCATTACCTTGCAGCTGTTGGTCAGGCTTTGGCTCGTGGTTATGGGGAATGCAAAGGTTCTGATGGTGTGACGCTGCAGGCACGTTTTGATTACATAATTGACGGACTTGCAGAATGTCAGAAAGCTCTTGGAACCGGTTTTATTTTTGGTGCCACTATGGAAGATCCTGCCAGACCCGAAAGACAGTTTGACAGGCTTGAAGAAGGAAACCCTGCAGACACCTGGGTACCATGGTATACAGTTCATAAAATAATGAACGGGTTAGTAGAAGCTAACAAATCCGGTGGCAGCAAAAAGGCTCTGGAAATTGGAGTAAACTTTTGCGAATGGATTTACAAACGCACCAGTCGTTGGGATGACCAGATGCAGGCCCGCGTTCTTGCAACTGAATACGGCGGAATGAATGACTGCCTGTATGAATTGTATAAATGTGCCCGAGCCGCTGGTTATGATGAAAAAACCTGCGACCACATTCTGCAGGCTGCACATAAGTTTGATGAAGTTCCGCTTTTTGAAAAAGTTCGCTCTGCCGGCCCTAATGCCAACGTTTTGAATAACCGCCACGCCAATACAACAATTCCAAAGTTTGTTGGTGCAATGAACAGGTATATGACGCTCAATGATGGGGGCCCCTTCGACCCCTTCGAGAGCCTCAGGGACCGCGAAAATATTGCCCCTGATGTTGACGTGTACCTTGACTACGCTCGCGCCTTCTGGAAAATTGTCGTAAACAACCATTCTTACATAACCGGTGGAAACAGCGAGTGCGAGCATTTTGGCGAAGACAATATTCTGGACAAAGAACGCAGCAACACCAACTGCGAAACCTGCAACACCCACAATATGCTCAAGCTTAGCCGCATGCTTTTTATGGCAACAGGTGAGCGCCAATATGCAGACTATTACGAAAACACTTTTATAAATGCCATTCTTGCTTCGATAAATGCAGAAACGGGAATGACTTTGTATTTCCAGCCAATGGCAACGGGATGTTTTAAAACCTACTGTAACCCCGATGTTGATAAAAACTACTTCTGGTGTTGTACAGGAACAGGCTTAGAAAACTTTACCAAGCTTGGCGACAGCATTTATTTCCACGACAGCAATACTCTGGTTGTAAATCAGTTTGTAAGTTCACAAATCAACTGGAAAGAAAAAGGCCTTGTTCTGGAACAAAAAACAGACCTTCCAAATACTGATTTTACGGAATTCACAGTAAAACAATGCCAGAACGACACAGATTTCACTCTTGCTGTACGTAGTCCAGATTGGAACTACGCAAAATCGGAGCTTTTTATAAACGAAAAACCCGCCACCCAAGTACTTTTTGACGACGCAGGCTACATTCTTATCAAACGAAAGTGGTCTACCGGCGACAAAATCCGCATAAAATTCAATATGAATATTCAGGTCTTCCCGCTCCCTGACAACAACGGACGTGCGGTTGCATTTAAATATGGCCCTATAGTTCTTGCAGCCGAGCTCGGTCGTGATGACAAAATGACCCTTCGCCAGGTTGGTGTTCAGTGTGACGTAAGTGCAAATAAACTTGTTCGCGGCGACATATACGAGATGACCGGAAACTACGGCGGCACAAGCAATCTTCCTTTACTACCGGGAGAAACAGTCCTTGTAAAAGATTCATCTGTCCAGGATTTCCTTACCAACATCAATTCTCATTTTGAACGAAAACCTGGAACTCTTAACTTTGTACTCAAGGACACTTCCTGGGGAGACGACGGCAAAACATCCCGCGATTTTGTTTTTTCTCCATACTACCTCATCAATAATCAGCGCTACGGCATCTACTGGATTTTTGCAAACAAGCTGGAGCAGTCTCTTACACACAATGCTTTCTCTACAAATTCCAAAGGTGAGCGCCTAATGTTCATAGAAGGCATAGGAATTGGCTACGGCGCCCAGACAGAAGGAAACGCAACTACCTGGCCATTCATGCAGGAAAAAGGTACGGGTTCTGTCGGCGATCCTAATGAGCTTACTCGTTACGCAAAAGAGGGTGGCTCCTTCTCATATATGTTCAAGGTAAAACCAGGAAAAAAGAATTATCTTGTTTGTACTTTCCTCAAAGAAGACAATAGAAAAACAATATGCATCACAAGCGGGGTCTGCAAAATAGCCGCAATCACTTTGAATTATCAGGGTGAAGAAGAAAAATACACAATTGATTTTGAACTTCCAAAAGGTCTGACAAAAAAAGAAGAAATCAGAATCAACTTTATGGGTATAAAAAATGCAGAATCAGCAAGACTGGCATCGCCTGTGAATACGGTTTATACAAACTAGAGCAAAAATTTCTCTTGTAACAAATAAAGAGGAAAAACTGTTTTTATAATTGATGACAAACTCTGATTTGAAAATAAAGACAATAGTTTTCATTCTCTTTATAACATCTGTTTTTGTATTTGCTTCCTGTAAAACGACAAATACGGTAACAGAAGAATCAGATATATTAATTGAAGAGCCTCAAGAAGAAGAAATAGAAGAAATTATAGAAATCCCTGTACAAGAAGAAATTGAAGTAATTGAAGAATTTGAGGAAGATACTGTCGAAGAAAATAATAACGAGGCTCCCTCCCAAGAAACTCAGGAAGAGCCGATTGTAAGATCCAGAGAACAGGAACTTTTTTACACAATAAAATATACACGCGATTATACAAAAATCGGATATGATCTTGATTATAAAATCACAGTTGATGATGAAAAAAAAGAAATCACAATTCTTTTTGAAGAATCAGAAAGCGATGAGGATTGGAAGAATAATTGCTTTGTTTGGCCATGGCCGTTAAAGCTTGACGAAAAAATAATCTGGACAACTTATGGATACGCGAAAATTTATAAATCGGCACAAGATATTCCTTTTAATGAATTATACAGGTGCATAGAAGAAAATCCGGATTACAAAATTATAATTCGCGGCTGGAGTTTGGGAAGTGCAATGGCCAAAATTATTGCAAGACATTTATGTATAAGAACAAAGGGTGCAATTCAAATTGATGAATTTACCACTTTTGGAGATGTCAAATGCTGGCTGAATCCTTTTTACAGTTTAAAAAATCATTGTAAAAGAATAAGGGAATACGTGAACAGCAACGATTTAGTTACCTGGTGTATTCCCTTTTATCGACGAGATGTTAAAAACAGAGTTGGAGACAATTTTAGTATTAAAAGAGCCTGCCAAAGTGAATATCATCATACCCATTATGAAGAATGTGATTTTTCAAAATGGGAAGATGATTTAGAAGATTAATCAAAGGTAAACTTATCAAACTCTGCAATAACGCCGCTGTTTGAAGAAATGAATTCAAAATAAATTGCACGCTTGCCAATCACGCTGGCGGATAATTTTGCTGTAGCTGTCTTATCGCCTTTTTTCATATTAAAGCAGGCAATTTCTTTTCCCTTGTAATTGTCTACGCGAACCTTTACAGTCAAATCCTGCAGCGCTGTAATGTCAGCAGTAACTGTAGCCGGACTATTATTTCCAAACTGCAGATAGCGGAAACCAACTGTAAGAGCGTTTGTAATATCAACAATTGGTGAACTTATATTGTCATCCTTTTCGTAAACTGGCTTAATGTAAGCACCGCCCATTCCACCGTTGTAGCCGCCTTTTGCTCCACCATAAATGTGAACTGCGTAACCGGCAGAAATGATTTTACGGGCATCAAGTCCGTTTATGTGGGCCCCCTGGCTTGTCATTTCTACAGGCTCGCTGCTTATCGGTTCACCATCCTTATAAGTAATTTTTCCAATAAAGATGCGGCCGTCTTTGTCCATCGCAACATCAACAGGTTCAATCATAGCCTGGCGGGCAAACTCGTCTGTACCAATCTGGCGGTGATAGAAAATATACCACTGACCATTTACCTGCATAAGGCTTCCGTGATTGTTACCCCAGCGGTAAGTCATCTGATTTTTGCCATCAGGACCAGGAAGAATTTCGCCGCCATTAAAACTGATGTCTCCTCCCATTTGGTAGTCTCCCAGAGGAGTGTCGCAATATTTATAAGAAAGGAAACCGTTACAGTCTTCGTAAACTCCGTACTGAGGGCGGTGTGTATAATAGCGTTTAGAATAAATAAAAACATATTTTCCAAAAAGCTTGCGTGGAGATGAAGCTTCAAAGAAGGCATCGTTTTCATCCTGCATGCCGTCGTCTGGAGACCATGGAGCAATACAATGCTTTACAACATTTTCTCGTAAAGTTTCTTTTTTAATTGTAGCCATGTCATCGTTGAGCTCGGCACAAAACTGCTTACAAAATCCCCAGAAAGCGTAAACGCGGCCATCATCATCAACAAGAATACCAGGATCAAAGGCAAGTTCTGTTAAAACAGGATTTGTAAAAGGTCCGGCCGGATTTTTACTTGTTGCAAGCATAATGCGTGAACCTCTAGCTTCTGCTGCGTACATATAAAAGGTGTCACCTTTTTGAACAACATCAGGTGCATAAAGAACAGAGCCGTCGCTAGAAGTATAGCATACTCCGTGGCAGGTCCAGTTTGTCAAATCATCAACTGGAGCAGACCAGACAACCTGATCAGTTCCGCAGTATTCTGTTTTGAGTGTATCATGTGAACCGTAAAGATAAACACGTTTTTCGCCATT
>CAMNDY010000124.1 GCA_946535985.1 uncultured Treponema sp.
CCAGCTAATGAGAACGAGTCCTATCTTAGTAGATAGGACTTAATTTTTTTAAAGAATGACAGTTTAAGCAAAGGACTTGAAGCGAAGTGAGCGCGCTAACAGCGAAAAGGGCACACGGATGTGCCCGACAGCGAACGAAGCTGGGCTGGAATGTGAGCACACGAGGTGCGAACATGTAAGCCAAGTCCAACCCCAGCTAATGAGAACGAGTCCTATCTTAGTAGATAGGACTTAATTTTTTTAAAGACTGACAGTTTAAACAGAGGACTTGAAGCGAAGTGAGCGCCGACCATAAGGCAGACTGTTTTTCTCGATCTTTAGTGGATATAATAGCTGGAAAATTTTGACTATCCATGCTATAATTTGCCGATAGACTTTTGTCATGAGAAAATGTTTATGAGTAACTTTGCCTTTTTACAAGTTTACTGGCCGGATTTTGCAAATACTCTGGATTTTGCTGAAAAATATGTTTACACAGATCCAGCATCAAGCAAGAATAAATCAGGACTTTTTGTTGAATTGATGGTTCGGGAAATAATGCGCATCGAAAACATCCCGGAACCCGTATACGACAATACTCACTTTACACGAACTAAGATCTTGAAATCTGAAGGTCTTCTGCCTTATGACGTAAATCAATGGATAAATCAGGTTCGAATTAAACGCAACGATTCTGCTCATGAAAATATTGCTTCAGAACAGGAAGCGCTTTCGGTCTTAAGTTTTACTTACCATATTGCCGTATGGTTTATGCAGACTTATGGCGATTCTTCTTTTGAGCCGCAAGCCTTTGTAAATCCTGAACCGCCTAAAAAAATAATTAACCTGATGCCACTTGTAAAAAATCAGGAAAAGAAGATTGAAGAGCAGAAAACAGAACTTGAAAATGCTGCCGTAACCATTGCTGAAAAAGAAGCTGCTATTGCTGAGCGAGATAAAAGACTTTATGAACTTGAAGTAGAAATTGAAAAAGCCCGCAAAGAACGCGAATCTATCCAGAACCTTACTCCGCAAAGTTCCCTTACTAAACAGCAGCGTCAGAATACATCTGCTCTTGCAATTTCAAAAGCAAAACTTACAGAAGCACAGACCAGGGCAATCATTGACCAGCAGCTAAAAAAAGTCGGCTGGAAGGCAGATACAGAAAACCTTCGATATTCAAAAGGAACCAGACCACAAAAAGGCAAAAAAATTGCCATTGCAGAATGGCCTGTTAAATCATCAAAAACTGCGGATAATAGAGCTGATTATGCTTTGTTCATAGACGAACAATTGATTGGTATTATAGAAGCAAAGGCTTACGAAAAAAGCGTTTATGCAATCATAGATAACCAGTGCCATGAATATGCTCGCAATATAAAAGATGAAGATGTGCCTTATTGCATGGGAAAGTGGCAATCCTATAAAGTTCCCTTTGTTTTTGCTACAAACGGACGTCCTTACCTTAAGCAGATTGAAACTGAATCTGGAATATGGTTTCAGGATTTGAGAAAAGAAACAAACATTCCGCTTGCATTGCAGGGATGGTATAGCCCGGAAGATTTACTGGCAAAGTTCAAGCAGAATGTAGATGAAGCAGACCAGAAACTTGAAAATCTGCCGTATGATTTTTTGCGAGACCCAGATGGACTGAACTTCCGCTACTACCAACTTGAAGCCGTAGAGGCAGTTGAAAAAGCAGTTATCCACGGACAGACAAGAATCCTCTTAGCCATGGCAACAGGAACAGGTAAGACACGAACCATTCTTGGAATGATTTATCGCTTCTTAAAGACAAATCGTTTCCGCCGTATTCTTTTTTTAGTAGACCGCACAGCCCTTGGCGAACAGGCACAGGACGTTTTTAACGATGTAAAGCTTGAAGACTTACAGCCACTTAATAAAATCTACAATATAAATACTCTTGATGATATTAATTTAGCTTCTGAAACCCGCATTCAGGTTGCAACAGTCCAGGGAATGATTGCCCGCATTATGAGCGATGACAAAGAACGCATTCCTTCTTCCGGTGATTTTGACTGTATTATCATTGATGAAGCTCATCGCGGTTACACTCTTGATCGGGAACTTTCTGAGGCAGAACTTCTTTACCGGGATCAAAATGATTTTGTAAGTAAATACAAAAAAGTAATCGAATATTTTGATGCGGTTAAAATCGGTCTTACGGCAACCCCTGCCTTGCATACAACACAGATTTTTGGAAATGCAGTCTATACCTATTCATACCGCGAAGCAGTAATCGATGGATATCTGGTTGATTACGATGCGCCTCACATTATAAAGACAGAACTAAACCAACATGGAATTCATCATAACAAAGGTGAAAGTCTTGCCAAATATAATCCCGTAACAAAAGAACTTTTGAACCCGGAAGAGCTGGAAGATGAAGTTAATTTTGATGTAGAAGAATTCAACAAAAATGTACTTACACCTTCGTTCAACAAAGTTGTCTTGAACGAGCTTTCAAAGTATATCGATCCTGAAAGTGAAGAAAAAGCAGTTATATTTGCCGTTAATGACCGCCACGCTGATGAAATTGTAAAACAGCTTAGGGATATTTATTCTGAACAGGATGTTCCTTCTGCTGCAATCGAAAAAATCACCTGTGCAATTGGAGACAGGGGTCGTGTGCAGGATGCAATCAAGCGATTTAAGAACGAACATTTCCCTACAATTGCAGTAACTGTAGATTTGCTTTCTACAGGAATTGATGTTCCAGAGATTACAAAGATTGTCTTTATGCGTCGAATTAAATCACGCATCCTGTATGAACAGATGCTGGGCCGAGCAACCAGACTTTGTCCTAAAATCAACAAAACACATTTCGATATTTTTGACGCTGTTGACTTGTACAGCTATCTTGATGAGTTTTCTTCAATGAAGCCTGTTGTTTCAAATCCGTCAGTTACATTTGATGAACTCTTCTCAGGATATGAAAAAGTAAAAGACGAAGAACATATCAAATTTATAAACGAACAGATAATTGCAAAATTTCAGAGGGTAAAACGTCACATGGACGAATCCCAGTTGAATTATTTTAAGGTAATGTCCCATTATGACTCGCCGGATGACTTTATCGAAAAAGTGCGGAATGCAAAAGCAATTTCAGAAGAGAACTGTAAGGAAGTACTTGTAAGGGCAAAAGAAGCGTTCGGGGCTTTTAAGATTCAGAAAACGAATGCACATTATGTCCTTGTCAGCAATAGGGTTGATGAAGTCCATGAGGTAACAAGAGGTTTTGGAAAAGGACAGGAGCCCAAAGATTATCTTGATAGTTTTTCAAAATATCTTGAAGAAAACAGAAATAAAATAGAAGCCCTGGAAATTGTTTGTACACGACCTGCAGATTTAACTCTTGCAGATTTAAGAAAACTCAGTATGACTCTTGATGCTAACGGTTATAATACAATTCTGCTGAATACTGCAGTTCAGAAAGTAACTAATGAAGAATGTGCGGCAGATATCATAACTTTAGTACGGCGCTATGCAATCGGCTCTCCTCTTATTTCTCACGAAGAGCGGATTCATAATGCCATAAAAAAATTGAATAAAGCCCATAACTTTACCGCCGGAGAAAAAAAGTGGATTGACCGCATTGAAAAATATCTCATCAATGAATCAGTCTTAAATGTTCAAACTTTTGACGAATACATGGCATGGAGAAATCAAGGCGGCTTTACAAAAGTAAACAAAATTTTCAATAATCAGCTTTCTTCCATAATAAAAGAATTGAATACATATCTTTATGCGGGATAAAGCAGCTTAATTTTGGGGTATATAAAAATGACAAATCAGGAAATTGTAAGCAAACTTTGGAATCTTTGTAACATTCTCCGTGATGACGGAATCACTTATCATCAGTATGTAACGGAATTGACATATATTCTCTTTTTGAAAATGGCAAAAGAGACCAAAACTGAAGATACTATTCCGAAAGAATACCGCTGGGATAAACTTGTTGCCCACAGTGGAATAGAACTCAAAAAGTTTTACAAGGAACTGCTTGTTTATTTAGGCGAAAACACAAAAGGCCGTGTCCGCGAAATCTATCAGGGCTCAAGCTCAAATATTGACGAGCCGAAAAATCTTGAAAAAATCATCAAGTCAATAAACGAACTTGACTGGTATTCTGCAAAAGAAGAAGGACTTGGAAATCTTTACGAAGGTCTCCTGGAAAAGAACGCAAATGAAAAGAAAAGCGGTGCCGGTCAGTATTTTACCCCACGAGTTTTAATCGATGTAATGACTCAGCTGATAGCTCCTCAGGTTGGAGAACGCTGCAACGACCCTGCTTGCGGAACATTTGGCTTTATGATTGCGGCAGACGCTTATGTAAAAAGCATCAGCGATGATTACTGCGACCTTACCGAAAAGCAGGCTGAGTTTCAGGTAAAAGAAGCTTTTACTGGCGGAGAGCTTGTTCACGAAACACACAGACTTGCACTTATGAACGCCATGCTGCACAACATCGAAGGAAGGATTGTCCTTGGCGACACCTTAAGCGAAAGCGGAAAAGCCATGACAGGTTATGATGTTGTCCTTACAAATCCGCCATTCGGTACCAAAAAAGGCGGTGAACGTGCCACCCGCGATGACTTTACCTACACCACAAGCAACAAACAGCTCAACTTTTTGCAGCATATCTACCGCTCATTAAAAGCAGACGGAAAAGCCAGAGCCGCAGTAGTTCTCCCGGATAATGTTCTTTTTGCAGACGGCGACGGCGAAAAAATCCGCGTGGACTTAATGAACAAATGCAATT
>CAMNDY010000125.1 GCA_946535985.1 uncultured Treponema sp.
GCATCAAAAAATTCCAGCTGAACATCAGGCGAAATATACATTTTTCGGTTGTAAGACAAAGAAATAATCTGATTTGCAGCGGCTACACAGTCATTTTCGTCGTACAAAGGCTTCCAGCTGAATTTTTCTCCCTTTTTGCGGGCCTGTTTTGCAAGGAACTCTGCATCATGGGCTTGAATGCGGGCGCTGTCCATCATTACCAGGTTTGCAATGTCGCGTGTTGCAGGTGTTGCATAGATATTGCCCTTGTAGCCCTTTCGGGTAAGCAGCGGTAAAAGTCCGCAGTGATCCAGATGGCCGTGGGTCAAAATTACACTTTCCAGCCGATCGTGGTCTATATCAAAATTACGGTTTTTCTCATCCGATTCCTTACGTTTACCCTGAAAAGAACCGCAGTCTATCATATAAAATCTGCCGTTTATGTCAAAAACATGTTTTGAACCAGTAACCTCTTCCGCAGCCCCAAGTGAAAATGCCTTTATGCTCATAAAAACCTCTTAAATAATGTCTTTATAAGTTAGAAAAAGCGCTCCCGCGAGCTTTTGCATTTTGCTCCGCTAAACGAAAAGGACGCTCCACAAAATGCAAAATCCCGCTCCGCACTTTTTCAAACTCATACTATATATTCTTTATAAGTTTTTTTTTAATTCCTATAAATACATTTTATATCCAAAACCCCGATATTACAAACGAAAAAACTATGCTTTGTGCATTATAAATATGAACTCACTTTTGACACGAGGGAACCTTATGTATGCATCTTAAAAAAATAGCGGGAAGCCGAATTACGGATAAAAAAAAAATACCAGTTTGTGCATTATAAATAACTAGATTAATTTTGGCGAGAGGGAACAAGACGGGGGGCAAAAAGGCTCTATTTGTTGATGCCGCGCAAGCGGCAGGTCAATAGTTCCATTGCAACAAATAGCGCCTAGCGCGATATCGCGCGGTTTTGACCCACGTCTTGTGACCGGTAGCCAACATTTGTATACATATTTTTATAATGCACAAACCATTATCTATTTAGTATTCACTTTTACGTATTTGTCGTTTATAATGGGAATGATGTATTCTAGAAGTTTTGATGTGCCTCCAGCCCGAATCGTGGAGTCTGGAAAGGCGCATTTTGGAACATTTGCAGGCGTTTCTCCAAGGTTTGATATCAAAGGCATGCGTGCGCCATATGCGGGGATTCCACTTCCTTCTATAATATCAGACATCAGAATTAAAAGCCGCTTAAACTATTACTTTTCTATAGAAAAATACATTGGCCTTGTAGAATTTTTTGATTTTAAAATAATCGGACTGGCAGAAATTTGTTTTTGGGATAAAACAACAGGCAAAAAATATGTGTATCACTCAATAATGCCTACACGACGCCGCTTTATTCCAAAAAATACAGAAAAAGGAATCTGCGCAAGCTACAGAAAATCACGATATATAAGAATTTCATGGGAAAAAGAACATGCAGGCAAATCAATGCGCTTTCATGTAAAGCATAACTCAGGCTGGCCGGATTCAGAAGGATGGTTTCATTCAATCCGCGAAGATTCAATGCGGGACGACATGAGTTTTATCTGCCCTTCTCCAACTACATCCCGATGCTCTGCCCTCTGGCTTTCTACAATGAAAATAAACGGACATCTTGCAATAAAAGGCGCAGAAGCTGATAATTCATCCGGCTTAGCCCTTATGACAATGAACCGCTTTTATTCAAAAACCCTGAGCAAGAGTCTGCGTGTCTGCGGAATTGGAAACATAGACGACAAAGATATAATTTTTTATCTTACAACAAGTACAAGCGACGCCGCAGATCCCGATAAATATAATTCAAACGTCCTCGAAATTGACGGGGTACGAACAGCCCTTCCTTCGGTTCTTGCAACACATCCCTTTGGGCTAAACAAAAAATGGATTATACAGGATACTGAAAGTATGATTGACCTGACCTTTACCCCATCTTCTGTTTACTGGAGGTCGCTCAATCTTATAGCATTGCGCACTGCAAACTGGCATATTTACGGCACCTTTGAAGGTGTACTTTTAGATAAAGATGGAAATAAAATTCAGCTCAAGAGCTTTCCGGGAATGTTGACCCGAGCCTCTATGAGAGTATAATTACTTAATAATGGAGAAATAGAAAATGGCTGATGAAATTAACAGAACTGCAGACTGGGAACCAGGAACTCTGGACAAAACTCGAAAAAACATCGGACTCATTGACGAAAAAGAAGCTGCAACTATGGCAAAAAAACTTGGTGGTCAGGTAATGTATGAACGCACAACCTCAAGCAGCGGTTCACAGGGTCAGGGTGGAAAAGGAACTGGAAGAATCATCAGAAGTTCGGATGGTGGCGGTTCAAAAGGTGGCAGCGGCGGATCCGGAGGAGGCTCTAAACCAAATACCACATATCAGGCTCCACGCCGCCATATAAGAGAAGATCTGCCTCAGGTAAGTAAAAAGTTTAATTCTGCGGTAGACAAACTTATGATGTCTCCTGAATATAAAATCAAGCCTAACTACGGAATCTTTAATTTTATAAGAACACTTCAGAAAAACGGAACAGAAAAAATCCTGCCGGAATTCTATCAATATAAATTAAAAAAAGATATTGAACACATGGAGTCTTTCATTACAGTTATCAAGACTCTCATTCAAATTGCGCCTGCAACATATAAATCAAAAATCGTAAATGCCCCGGACGTAAAATTCAAGTTTTTGCGAATGATTGCTTCATGGGGAATGGCTGGAATTAAAGCCGAATATGCAACACTGGAAAATGCGCCGGGACCAATTCTTGCCTGCGACTTAATTCAATATACAAAGGCAATCTACAAGCCAATCATCACAATATATTATTACGGTAACAATAAAATTCCAAAGCTCATTAAAGAGATTTACAATGACCAGGTTGCCTACCCCGATTCTCCAAAAGACAAGCTTTCTACAATGGCAAAACAGGCTATTACAGAATGGCTTTACATTGATACAGAAATCATCAAGAAAATGTATCCGCTTTTAATGCGCATGTGTTCCGACAGCTTTGAACCATATCCAGACTTTTTCTCGGTTAAGGTTGCTGACGTTTTAAAGTTCACAGGCCTTCACAAGTTTGATCTTTTACTTCCAGAAAAACCAAAGGAAGAACAAAAAGAAGCTCCAAAGCCAAAATCTGCACCACCTCAGAAAGGTGTAAAAGACCAGACTGTTATTACAGGCCTAAAACTTCTTAATCAGTTGTTCCCACAGGCAGGCTTTGATAAGCTTGATGAACATCCTGATATGTATCCATACTTTCAGCCGCTTTATAAATTTGCAGACGGCTTTAATCTTTTGTCACCGGAAAATCCTGTTCAGGTAATAATGATTCTTCAAAGGATTATTGAAGACTGCTTCCAGGGCTGTCGAAACATCAAGTTTACAAATACCGAAAATGTTAAGGAAGGAGCAGACACAATTACTTCTGTAATGGATGACTGGTCTGCTTACCGCGAAGACAACTTTGAACGCCTTTACTGCGAGCCTTTGCTTGACCTTGTAAACTCAGTTTACTCTCAGCCCGATTTTGATAAGTCGCATATTGGTAAGAGAACTATCACTTCGCTTTTGTGGCAGGTAACTTACCACTTTATGCCTAACTTCAAATTTGACCAGCTTATTCTTGAACATCCAAGTGATGAAAGTAAATATCGTCCTCTCTTTCACAGAACAGACTATGCCCGCAAATATCTTACACTTGTAATTAACGAATGTGATAAACAGGCAAACGGACGAGGTCCTGTAGGAATGATAGAAAATCCTTGGGAGCATTATAAGTTTGGTATTCAGAATGAAGTGAGCAAGCGTCTTGATGTATTGTTAGGCGCACAAAACAAAACTGCAAATACAAATGCAAACAATGCAAATCTTCTTAAATACACACTCTGTTTTATTGCAGTTCTTGACTGGTGGATTAATAATCCTGGAAGTCCTGCATACACAACTGATCCAATGCATATTTACCGCATTTCGCCAAGTGACGGAAAACCGCTCTTCACTACCCCTCTAAGAAATGATCAGAATAAATTGTTTATAGAAGCAATTAAGGCCAATTACCAGAAAAAAGCGGAATAATAAAATAAGAAAGGCTGCCAAAGGCAGCCTTTCTTATTTTGAAGAGTATTTACCTTGCTCGCAAAAGACTCGCATTTTTTGCTACGCAAAAAACCGGTAAAACTCTCAAAGTGTTTTTATAGTACGATTAATTCTTTCAAGAGCTCTTTCTTTACCAAGAACTGCAATTGAACCGATGAGTGGTGGGCTAACGCGGCTGCCGGTTACAGCCATGCGGATTGGCATCATAAAGTCTCCAAGCTTGACTCCAAGTTCTTCGGCTTTGGCTTTGGCAAACTCTTCTGCCTGTTCGTGGTCAAGTTCAAATACCTTGGCAACAAATTCCTTTGCAGCCTCCAGAACTTCCTTTGTCTTGGCAGCGTCAATGCGCTTTGGAATAATCTGATCTGCAGGCGGAACAGCAGGTTCTGTAAACATAAAGTGAACCATTTCGGCAGCTTCGGTTAAGAACTTAAGGCGTTCCTGAATAAGAGGCATAAGGCCCATCAATGTTTTTTCAACATCTTCGGTGGTCATGTTCATGCTCTTGTCTACGCAGTAAGGACGACCATC
>CAMNDY010000126.1 GCA_946535985.1 uncultured Treponema sp.
TCAAAATGTGGCTTGCCCAGGTTGGTCGGGAACGAATAGAAGAAACTATAGATCCTGAACAGACAATAGATCGAGCTTTGGAAACCTATGCCAAAAAGGGCTACACACGCGAATGGATTAATCAGCGTTTACAGGCAATTCAGGTAAGAAAAGAACTTACGGATGAATGGGAACAGCGTGGAGTGAAAAAGGGTGTAGAGTACGCCATCCTCACCGATGAAATCACAAAAGCCTGGTCCGGAATGACTACACGCGCCTATAAAAATCATAAGGGACTTACAAAACAGAATCTTCGCGACAATATGACGACAACAGAAATTATTCTCAATATGCTTGCGGAGACTGCAGCAAAAAATATTTCTCAGGCAGAAAATCCAGAAACCTTTGAAGAAAATCAGTCTGTTGCAAGGCGTGGTGGAAGGATTGCAGGAAATGCCAGAAAAGAACTGGAAGCAGAAATAGGTCATACTGTTATTTCCGAAAAGGATGCGACTCAAATAAATACTGTTGTCACAAATCTAATTGAAGATGTTTCAAAATCAACAGAGGAAAAATAATTATGGAATCGGTAATAAAGACACTGCGCGAAAAAAATAGATATACTCAGGTAAAGCTTGCCCAGGAGCTTGGTATTTCAAGGCAGGCACTCATAAAATATGAAAGTATGGAACAGGAACTACCTGTGAATGTAATTCGGGGGCTTTCCAAGATTTTTTCGGTGTCTTATGAATGTTTTATCGACAACATGCTGCCATCCCCTGATATAGCCGAAGATGAAGCAATGCTTAAGCAGCTAGCCCGTGATTTTACTAAACTCAAAGCTTCAGAAAAAAAAGCTGTCCTCGAAATGACAAGAATTATGGCGAATGCTTAGAAATAAGCCACATGTCAATGACAAAAATTGTGGAGTGGTAAAATATCATAATTCGCCTAAGCATACTCCGCAACCTGTAGTTGCACAAGTTCTCTAAAAAGCACCTGACGATTGGTGGAACTTACAAGGCATCTTTGTTAATCTATACTTGTACCCCGGGACAAAACAAATTGCAAATAAGGATGACAAGGAGGGCTCAACATGAGTTTTGGAAAGAACCTTCAATATTTTAGAAAGCTTAGTGGAAATATGACTCAGGAAGCTCTGGCGGAAAAACTGAACGTAAGCCGTCAGACAATTTCAAAATGGGAAATAGATGCGGCAAATCCCGAGATGGACAAGGCTCTAGAAATCTGCAAAGTTTTTAACTGTTCTCTGGATAATCTTTTTAGGGATGAAATGGATAAGCAGAGCGACTCCTATTCCAACCTTCGGCTTGAAGAAGTTCCCGGCTTTCGTTATGTGGAGCACACGGTAATAAGCACAGAGCCCGAAAGCGATGCGATTGGCAAAATGTACAGACTTGCAAAAGAAAACGGAATAGAAGCTCCCCGCGTTATCGGCTGGGATTTTCCAAATCTTTCTCAGGAACAAATCAACGTCTTTAATATGCACGGATATACAGCGGCTTTGATTCTGCCTGATGGAGTTGCGCCTCATGGTTGCAAAATCAAAGAACAGACAGCACATAAATATGCGGCAATTCACGTTGATCGTCCTTTTGAAAATCCTTTCGTGACAATTCCGGGTGCATATCAAACGCTTGGAGATTTTATGAGAACCAATGGCCTTGTTCAGTCTGCCGACGGAGCCATTCCATGCTTTGAAACAGATGGCGATGGCATGGATATTTATATTGCATGTAAGTAGGAAGGTAGTGCAATGAACTATTCAAATACAAACGAAAAACTATACGACGACATTGCCCTTTGGGAAAAAACTGACGGCAGGGATTTGTTTGCCCAGATGCCACTTGCACCCCATGTAAAGGATTCTCCGACTGTGCTTGATTTTGGCTATGGCTTTGGAGAGAATCTTTTTGCCTTGAGTAATGCCTATCCTAATGGAAAAATCTACGGCATTGATTGCAGCCCGATCTGCCAGAAAGAAGTAGGCGAAAAAATTGCGGCGCGCGGGATTAAAAACATCACCTTAATCAATAAAGAAGTTCATAATCTGCAGGATTTTCAAGACAACTCTCTGGATTTAGTTCTGCTTTACGATGCACTTCACGGTGGCGACGGTAAAGGCAAGTATATGCTTTATGAAGAATCTCATCGCGTTCTAAAAAATGGAGCCTGTCTTTCCATCCTACCTGTTCACCTGAACAACTGGCGCGACCACCAAGGAAAAAAGAAAACCTACACCCCCGCCAAAATAAAAGCCGAACTCGCAGAATACGGGTTTGAATACACTGGCACCTGCCCCCAGAAAGGCGTCCACTGGGAAAAATGCCACACCCTCTACTACATCAAAAAAGGCACAATAACCTTTGATGCGCTGGAGAAGGTGGAGGTGATGAATTTTAGAAAGCTTTAGAGACAACTCATTGCACTGTCCATTCCGTCCATTCAATATGATTATACTGCATCACATCGTCAGATTTTTTCATGCCGAGTTTCTCGTAAAAAGGAATTGCATTTTCGTTAGCGATCAGATAAACGGCAATATCTTTTTCACCACCGGAAAGCTCGTGAGCCTTTTTCATAAGAGCACGACCGATTCCCCGCCTTTCATAATTTCTGTCTACGCCTAAATCTGTAATATAAAGCCAATAACAGAAATCAGTTAGTCCGAATAAAATACCCACAGCAAGCCCGTCCTTATTCCGCGCCACAAGACTAATTGAGACATTTTTCACAAGCTTTGGAATACGCTCATAAAAGCGTTCTTTGGGATACTGCGAGCCAAGGTCTGTGCGTTTGAGAAAGTCAATATATTCTTCCGCACTGATTCGCTCTTCCATAATTGTTATGTTATTATTCATTTTTCAAATCCTTTTGTACTGAACTGAACAGGCATCGCGGTTCAAGCCACATTTTTTATAAAAGGGTTCATTATAATCAATAGAAATTAACTGAATCACATTCACCTTTTTCTCATTGAGCGCCTTTTCCAGTTCTGCCAGCAGCTGCTTTCCAACACCATTTTTCTTCTTTTCCGGAATTACGAAAAGCTCAGAAACAAAAAAGAAATCTTCTTCGGCGTAGGGGTCCACATAACCCAGTACCGCACCGATTATTTTGCCATCTTCAAAAGCTGCAAGCCCCATTGCTTCAAAGTTCCCCAAAACCGCACGTATTCTTCTTTCGGCTTTTTCCTGCGTCCAATTTTCATTCCACGGTTCTTCAGAGTAAGCCGCAGTCATGGCCACCGCGAGTGTCGTAATGTCTTTTTGATTTATTTGTTTTATTTCCATAAGCTTCCCTTCATAGCATCTTCCCCATTTCCAAGCGCATGTTATGTTCTTCTGGCCCGCGGTTGGAGTAGGCATATCTGTCAAAGCCAATAATCTCAAATCCGTGTTTTTTATAAAATGAAATTGCCTTAAAGTTAAAGGTTTGAGTTTCGAGCACCACCATTCTGGCTCCACTTTTTTCAGCAGCCTTTAAGATAGTCTCCATGAGCTTTGTGCCAATCCCGCTTCTTCTGTTAGCCTCGTCAAACACGCAGATATTCGCAATCCTGAACCGGTTGTTCCATTTTTCTAAAAATCCTTCTACCATGCCACTAAGTTTGTCGCCTTCAAAAGCACCGTAAGCAACAGGATCTTCCAACCAGTCCGACAATAAATCTTCATTAAGCGTTATTCTAAGAGGCTCTTCACTCATCTCCCACTTAATAGCAAAACCTTCGCCCTTCGGATCAATAGAAAGATACCTATCCGAAAGAATCTCCGCCTGATATTTTTGGCCTTTGTATTTCTTGTAGTCTAGTTCCTTTATAATCATTTTTTTCTCCCGGGCGGGTCTTCCTACTGCAAATTTAATTCCATATCAATACATTCCCAATCAGCACCAAGAATAGTTATCACTCTTTTACTAAAAGGCTTAAAGCCCACAGCCTCATAACAGACTTGAGCTTTTGGATTATTTGCAAAAACTCCGAGCGTTGCTTTTGTAGCCTTCAATTCTTTCTTAGCATATTCAATTGCAAGCTTAAGCATTTTTTTTCCGTAACCTTTCCCCCTGACATCCGGTGAAACAATCACAAAACCAAACTGCACAGTAGTTTTTACATTCACATCAGGAATCAAAACAAAGAGGTGCCCGATTACATTTTCTTTTTCATCAACTGCAGTGAGCGGGAAAAAGTCCAGACCGGCTTTTCTCTCTGCGTAATTTTCATTCAACTCATTTCCCTGCAAAGGAAACTTCCCAATTCTATCTGCCGACCACTGAAACAAAGTTTTTTCATCCTTTAACCAGCTGCAGATAATTTTAGAATCTTCTGGTTTATAAGGTCTCAATTTCATGTTCATATTTTATAATCCTTTACTCAAAAACATTTCCATTGGCTGTTCGTAGCCCGGGATATTCATTACAAGGCTGCCGCAATCTTTGTAACCGTTTTTTCTATAAAAGTGTTGGGCTGTTTCATCAACCTGGGTTGAAGTTAAAACCATACCGTAGCCTTTAGCCTTCATATCCTCTTCCCAATGCTTCAGCAATTGTTTTCCGTAGCCTTTGTGTTGTTCCTGCCATTCTATAAAAAGCATTGTGCAAAAAGGTGTGTTATCCCAAAACAAATTATAGCGCAAAAGTCCAACCGG
>CAMNDY010000127.1 GCA_946535985.1 uncultured Treponema sp.
CAATATCAGGACCCATACACAAACCAAGATTGCTTGGCAAGGTCCATGGAGTTGTAGTCCAGGCAAGGAAATATGTCTTTCCGTTTGCCATGTCCGGGTCATTAATTGTATCAGGAGCTTTTGTAATCTTAAAGCGCACAGTTACAGTCTGATCCTGGACATCCTTATAGCCCTGGGCAAGTTCGTGTGTAGACAATACTGTTGAACAGCGTGGACAGTAAGGAAGAATATACTTTCCTTCGTAGATAAGCTTTTTATCCCAAAGAGATTTTGCAACCCACCAGATAGATTCCATATATTCAGGATTCATTGTCTTATAATCGTTGTCAAAATCTACCCAGCGGCCCATACGGGTAATGGTCTGACGCCATTCTTTTGTATAACGCAAAACCGATGCACGGCAGGCTTCGTTAAACTTATCTATACCCATTGCTTCGATTTCGTGCTTTGAGTTTATATTCAGTTCTTTTTCAATTAAGTTTTCGATAGGAAGACCATGACAGTCCCAGCCAAAACGACGTTCTACACGCTTGCCCTTCATTGTCTGGTAGCGTGGAATAATATCTTTAATTGTTGAAGGAATAAAATGTCCAAAATGAGGGAGTCCTGTAGCAAATGGAGGGCCATCATAAAAAACAAAGTCCTCTGCCCCTTCTCTCTGGCTTACAGATTTTTTGAAAATATCGTTATCCTGCCAGAATTTTAATACTTCTTCTTCCTGTTTAGGAAAATCAACTTTTGGATCAACCGGTTTGAAACTCATTAAAGTGTCCTTATTTATTTAATTTTTGTCATAATATTATGCCACATAATTGTAAAAGTTTCTATATATAAGGAGCATTAAAAAATAAGCCGGATATATTGGAATTTTCCATTTTTTTCAAAAACTACTTGAAACAAAATTCGGATTTTGATATATTATATAAATCAAATTGATACGGGCCATTAGCTCAGCTGGTAGAGCAACAGACTCTTAATCTGTGGGTCGCAAGTTCGATCCTTGCATGGCTCAGAAAGCCTTCCTGGTTTTGCTGGAAAGGCTTTTTTTAAGTCTGAAAATAGATCTTAAATGCGAGAGTGGTGAAATTGGCATACACGCTAGACTTAGGATCTAGTGCTTCGGCGTGAGGGTTCAAGTCCCTCCTCTCGCACAATTCAGACAAAAAGCTTTGCGGGAATAGCTCAGTGGTAGAGCGCCACCTTGCCAAGGTGGATGTCGCGGGTCCAACTCCCGTTTCCCGCTCTATTTCAAAATAGAGACCTGAAAACGCAATAAAATTATTTGCGGGAATAGCTCAGTGGTAGAGCGCCACCTTGCCAAGGTGGATGTCGCGGGTCCAACTCCCGTTTCCCGCTCTAAAATATAAAAAAGCGATTCAGAAAAATCTGAACCGCTTTTTTTTTAACTTTTTTTTAAGAGGTAAAACAAAGTGAAACTTACAAAAGAATTCACAAGCTTGGAAAAATCAGCAGTAAAATTAACTGTTACAATTGGAAAGAAAGAAGTTGAAGATGCTTACAAATCAACACTTTCTAAGTATGTTAAAAGCGCACAGATCCCAGGATTCAGAAAGGGTCATGTTCCAGCCTCAGTTTTAGAGCGCAAATACGGTGAATCTATTAAAGCCGATACAATCAGCGAGCTTATTGACGAATCATTCAAACAGATTTTTGATGAAGAAACAGACAACAAACCTCTTCCTTATGCACAGCCTGTAATGGAAAATGCTCCAGACATGGACGTTACAAAAGATCTTACATATACAGTAACATACGATGTATTCCCTAAGGTTTCTGTAAAAGATTTCTCAGGCATTTCTTACAAAGAACCACAGGTTACAATCAGCGATGCTGATATTCAGGATGAGCTTAAGAATATGCAGGAACGCAATGCAATGGTTGTTGAAAAGAAAGACGGCACTGTTGCAAAAAATGATATTGTTACTATCAACTACTGTGAACTTGACGATAACGGAAACAAAATTGAAGGTACAGACCGCGAAGACTTTGTATTTACAGTTGGTTCAGGTGAAAACATCTATAAGATTGACGACGAAATCATCGGTATGAAAAAAGATGAAACAAAATCTATAACAAAGAAATACAAGAAAGATGATCCTGATGAAGAGCTTGCAGGTAAAACAAAGAATATCAGCGTAACAATTAAAGCTGTTAAGATTCGTGATCTTCCTGCCCTTGATGATGACTTTGCTCAGGACTGCAATGAAAAATATAAGACTCTTGCAGATCTTAAAGCAGATATTAAGCGTAACATGGAAACAGCTGTTTCACGCAGAATTAAAGAACTCAAAAATAACGACATTCTTTCTCAGCTTATTGAAAAGAATAAGTTCGACATTCCTGCAAGCATGCTCGACATGGAACTTAAAGGCCGCTGGGATATGATGGCTCAGCAGTTCCAGACTACTCCAGAACAGCTTGACAAAATGATTGCTGCAAGTGGTCAGACAAAAGAAGCTATGCTCAAAGAATGGACCGGCGACTCAGAAAAAATGCTTAAATCTCGCATTATTGTTGACAGCCTTATCCGCGACAGAAACATCAGCGTAACTCCAGAAGAAGTTGAAGCTCAGTATGCAGTAATTGCAGAACAGGGCGGAATGTCTGTTGAAGAAGTTAAAAAGCATTACGAAGACCCACGTTCAAAAGAATATCTTATTGACGATACAAAAGAGAACAAGCTTTTTGAGCAGATTTATTCTGAGATTAAGATTTCTAAGGGTGAAAAGAAGACCTTTAAAGAACTGTTTGAGAACAGATAATTTACTATAAATACGTCATTCCCGGACTTGATCCGGGAATCTCTGTTTTAAAAGAGATTGTCGGGTCAAGCCCGACAATGACATGTGTAAGGCCGCTTGCGGCCGGTGTTTTATAGCAGACCGTTAAAAAAAACGCACTGCGTTTTTTAGGTCTACTTACTTGCGGGGTTTTAGGGGCAGAGCCCCTAGGCGGGTGGGTAGACGAAAAGCCGCAGGCTTTGAGGCGCAGGGCGGTGCTCCGCCCTCCTAAGTGCTAATAGCTAACAGCTAATTGCTAACTGCTTATATTCACGTCCTTTTTTAATAAAAAAATCTATTCTTTTATAAAAAAATCTATTATATTATATAATATAAGGAAATTTTAAGATGAACGAAATGATGAATAACAACATCCCTAGTGTTTGGGAGAGAACTGGAAACGGAGAACGCGGTTATGACCTTTTTTCACGACTTTTGAAAGACCGCATTATCTTTCTAGATGGTGAAATTAACGAATATAATGCAGACCTTGTAGTTGCACAGATTTTGTTTTTGGAATCGGAAAATCCGGACAAGGATATAAGTATTTATATTAACTCTCCTGGTGGTGTTGTTACTGCCGGTCTTGCAATTTATGATACAATGAAATATGTAAAATGCGATATTCAGACTATCTGTATGGGTCAGGCTGCGAGTATGGCTGCAATTATTCTTGCCGGTGGTACTAAGGGTAAGCGTTATGCACTTCCTTCAAGCCGTGTTATGATTCATCAGCCACGTGGTGGTGTTGAAGGTCAGGAAAGCGATATTTCTATTTTAGCAAAAGAAATTATCCGCTTGAAGAAGCTTTCTATTGAATATCTTGCAAATGATACTGGCAAAACAGTGGACCAGATTTCTACAGACATCGAACGAGATTTTTATATGTCGGCAAAAGATGCTTTGGAATATGGAATTGTTGACCACGTAATGCCTTCTCGTAAAAAATAAACTGGTATAGAGGAACTTATATGAAACGCTTTAATCCACAAACCTGCTACTGTTTTTTTTGTGGCAAACCTGCAGACAAAGACAGAAGATTGATTGCCAGCCCAACCGGAGCTTTTATCTGCGACAGATGTATTTCTGCCTGCCAGGACAAGCTTGATTTACAGGCTGCAGAACTCGCTCCTATTGAATTAAACGAAGTTCCTACTCCAAAAGAATTTAAAGAATATCTTGATCAATATGTTGTTGGTCAGGATGAAGCAAAAAAGGTTCTTTCTGTTGCTGTATATAATCATTACAAAAGAATGGCTACAAACTACAGCCTGGACACTGTTTCTGATACTACAGAAAACGTTCAGATTGAAAAATCTAACGTTCTGCTTATTGGTCCAACAGGTAGCGGTAAAACTCTTCTTGCAAAAACTCTGGCACAAAAGCTTAAGGTTCCATTTGCAATTGCAGATGCCACTACCCTTACCGAAGCCGGTTATGTTGGTGAAGACGTAGAAAATGTTCTGCTTAAACTTATTAATGCGGCAGACGGAAACATAGAAGCAGCCCAGCGCGGAATTATCTTTATTGATGAAATTGATAAGATTGGCCGTAAGAGTGAAAACACTTCTATTACCCGCGATGTAAGCGGTGAAGGTGTTCAGCAGGCTCTCTTAAAAATTATTGAAGGCACAAATGCAAGTGTTCCTCCTCAGGGCGGAAGAAAGCATCCTAA
>CAMNDY010000128.1 GCA_946535985.1 uncultured Treponema sp.
AGGTCTGCTGTGCGGGCACATTTTCCGTCCTGGAGAAGCGGTTTGATTTTTGCAACTGCGCTTATCCATGGAGCATATTTTTTTTCTTCTTCTTTTCCAAGGGAGCGGATTGCACGTGTAACTTTATCCTGGCGTGCTTCTATTGTGTTCAAGTCTGCCTGGCAGAGCTCCCAGTTAATTGTAAGAATATCACTTTCCGGGTCAATGGGGGCAGCTTCATTTGCATTGTCGCGTACGTGCATAATATCAGGATTATCAAAGCAGCGTACAACATGAGCAATTACAGAACACTCGCGGATATTTGCAAGGAACTTATTTCCAAGTCCTTCGCCGTTTGATGCGCCCTTGATGAGTCCTGCAATATCAACAAACTTTACGCTTGCAGGGGTCTTCTTTTTTGGGTTATGAATGCTTGCCAGAAAGTCCAGGCGTTCATCCGGAAGGTCTACAATACCAATATTTGGGTCGATTGTACAAAAAGGAAAATTCTCTGCCGCAGCCGGTGCCGCAGTCAGAGCCGAAAAAATAGTAGACTTTCCAACATTAGGAAGTCCAACAATTCCACATTCAAGTGCCATATATACATCTCCAGGATTGTCGGGTCAAGCCCGACAATGACATTTTGTCATCCCACGACTTGATCGGGGGATCTCTTATTTACTCATAACTGCCAGTGCCAGCTGATCTGCGCAACTGGTATTTTTAAAACCGCAGATATTTCCTTTGAGCTTGTCGGAAATTTCCTGGGCTGTCATGCCATTACAGAGTTTAGAAATTGCTTTAAGGTTGCCGTTGCAGCCGCCTTCAAAGCTGATGTTTGTAATTCTGCCGTTTTCGTCCTTGTCAAAGCTGATGGAACGGGCACAAGTCCCTTTGGTTTTATAAGTAATTTGCATATAGATAATATAATGAAAAGGGGCGCCTTTTACAACTCTTCAAGCTCTTCCACATCGCCAAGTTCTTCAACTTCTTCAATTTCTTCAATTTCTTCAAGAGCTTGGGCCTCTTTGCCTAATGTAATATCTTCTATATTTTGTGTGATTAAATCGGCATCATTAAAGAGGTAGTCGTTGTATTCTTTGAGTACATTAGAAAAGTCAACCTTTAAGAAGGTTTGCAGATATTTTTGTTCGGCTCTAATCTCATCAAACTCATCATTCAATTTTTTAACAATAAAAGCATCGAGTTCTCCGGCGTCAGTCATTTTGTTAATTATGCCTAGCGTGTGTTCCTTTGAAAATTCCCCTTTGTAGCTGCGGTTGTCTGTAAGTGCACTTGTGATGTCTGCAATTGTCAAAATTCTTTGGGGCTTTGTAATCTCTGAGCCATCAATATGCATTGGGTAACCTTGCCCGTTGAGTTTTTCATGATGACGAAATGCAATATCAAAAATCCTTTTAGAAACAATGTTTCCTAAAATCCGTTTTGTGTGATTTACATGATAGCGCATAATACCCATGTCTTCAGGAGAGAGCTTGCCTGGAAATTCCAATATGCGGGTAGGGGTAGCAATTTTTCCAATGTCGTGAACTATTGCTGCGGTAAAAAGCGCATTTAAATCATCATCTGCAAGCTTAAGACGTTTGCCAAGCGAAAGGGCATAACATGAGGTATTGATGGAGTGTGTCAAAGTAACTGTGCTTTTAAAATCAAGAAAGTAAACAAGAAGTTTTAGAAGCTGATGCGTGTCTTCGGGATTAAATCTTATGCGGTATAAAAACAATTCAAGCTCATTGTAATAATCAGTAGTTTTAAGCTTGTCTATGAGCGCGTTGTTTTTGTTTAACTCATTAAAGGTCTGTGCATATTTTGGATCAAAATACCCTGGGGCAAGGTCATTTACATTTTCAGGCATGGGCTCATCCGGGTGCTGCTTTAAAAAATCACTTACCCTTGCGCACATATAAATGATTGATTTGTAATCTGTCTGGTAAATAAACTTTTTTAAGTTTTCATCAAATGGTTGATTGAAGGTTTCAAGAGCCTGGGCATCGTTTTTGAGCGGTGTCATAAACTCGAGATAATAATACGAAAACATATATTTGCTTTCGACTTTTTTATCGCGTGAAAAAAAATCAATTTCATTTGTGTAAGGAGTTTCTCCGTAAAGCAGATCCGGTCTGAAAAATCCGAGTGTGTGAAACAAGGACAAAATAACAAGATTTACAACGGAGCATCGCCGGTTCATTGGCTGTGCCTTTACAATCTCAAGAGCAAGGAAAGCTGTTCTTTCATTATGCATGACTATGGAGTTGTTTATGTTATACAACATTCTGTTTGCGATTCTGATTATTTGCCCTGCATTAAAAGTATCTTCTGGTTTTTGCAAATCCAAATCAAATTGCGCCATATCCTTCTATTATATCATAGGTATGCATTAAATCAATTTATTTAACACGTGGTCTTTTTGACGCCAGTTTTTGTCTACCTTTACCTGAAGATCAAGATCGATTTTTTGTATGTAAATTTCGCTGAGTTTTTTAAGAGCCGCAACCCTGATTTCTTTGATTTTTGCAGCACCTTTTCCAATTACAATGCCTTTCTGACTTTCGCGTTCAACACAAAGAAAGGCTCGTATCCAAAGCTTTTTACCGTCGTTTCGTTTTTCAACATCTGCAACCTGAACATATACTGCATGTGGAATTTCATCTGCCAGCCTGTTTATTGCTTCTCCGCGGATAACTTCACAAATGCGGAAGGTCAGGTCCTGGTCTGTGTAAGTTTCTTCATCGTAAATTGGAGTGCCTTCCGGAGAAATATCGTAGAGTGCCTTGAGCACTTCGTTTATTCCAATATCTTTTTGTGCAGACATTTCAAGAATGCGCTCGCCTGGAATCTCTGGCAAGGTCTTTTTTATAAAGTCCCTGATTGCCAGAGGTTTAGAGGCGGGTAGGTCTGTTTTATTAATTGCAACAACTGTCTTTGCCTGAAGCTTTTCCAAAAGTCGTGCGGTCAGAGCTTCTTCGTCTCCCGGCTGCCTTGTAGCATCAATTACATAAAGTGCGCAGTCAATTCCTTCAAGCTGACTTTCGGTAACGTTTTTGAGTTTGAGATTCAATTTTTTTTCTGATTCATGATAGCCCGGTGTATCTATAAAAATGAGCTGCCCGAAGGAGGTATTTACAATTCCCTTGATTGCATTTCTGGTAGTCTGCGGAATTGGCGACACAATGCTCACATCTTCCTGACAAGCCGTATTCAAAAAAGTAGATTTTCCAGCCGAAGGACGGCCAATAATTGCAACAACTGCGGTTTTTAAGTTTTGAGTTTCTTCCATATTTTTTATTGTAGCATAAAACGCCTTGAATCTCTATTGTAAAAATTCTTTAACCAGGTTTTCTATTTGCTTTACATTTAATGGGTAGGCCTGCGACTCCATTGTTATAATCAGATTTTTTCCCGGAAAGATTTTATTCTCGCTGTAGAGCTTTAACTTTTGAATTGTGCGTTCGAGATATTCCTGGTCGTCCATCATGCCAAAGTGCTCCCAGTAATATTCCTTGCGGGTACGAACATTCAGACATAAAAAATCAGGGTAAAGAGTGCGTCCGTCTTTTAGCTCCAGGGGGTACTCATATCTGTAAGGAATATTCATGCGTTTTAAGGTGTCTGCTATTATTACTTCCGATTTTGAACGGACCTGCTCCCCGTTTGCACTTGTATAAACTTGATGTTCTTCCTGATATAAAAGTTTTTGCCAACTGGTATTGAGCCATTCTTTTATATAAAGACTGTCTGTTAGAGTGACTGGTTTAACAAGCTGTTGTCGGGTGTATGACATTTTTGTATAAAGTTCATTTATTTTGTTTTCGCTTGTGACAAGGTATTTTTCAATTAATGATATTTGCTTTTGCAGCAGCTTTATAAGTTTTTCGTCGTAATCTTTTTGGGCCAGTTTTTGTGCAAAATTGAGTTTGGAATGTGGAATGTATTTCCCTTTTAAATCTTTTGGATTCGTAAAATGATAAAATTGAATTTTTTTGCCATTTTTTGCCTGCGCAATTCTAAGGTGGCCTTGAGGCGCTGTTTTTAGAGATTTCTTTTTTAATTCAAGTGCGCTTTGTAGCTCCTGCCTGAGGATTCTTAATTGCTCACATGATGTGTCGGGTTTTAAAAGTTCATATTTCATTTAATGCTCCTTGATGGGCCTACAGTTTTTGTTTTTTATGGGAAACTGCAGGCTCTCTGGTGGATCTTGTTATGTTCATGGCCTACAGTATTTGGAAAATCGCAATCTTGTAGGCCAGAATTGTCTTATGGCAAAGTTCTTTTCTCCTCCTTGGCCTACAGAAATGGAAAATTTCCAAAACTGTAGGCCGCAGTCCTCATTTTATCCAAAAAACAGCGCAAACCCGGCCTACAGAAATCGAATTATTACAAAACTGTAGGCCATCCCCAATTC
>CAMNDY010000129.1 GCA_946535985.1 uncultured Treponema sp.
ATATAAGGAATTGTGTCACTCTCAATTATATTCCAGACAGAATCAGAAATTAAAAGAAGATTTTTTGCCTGGTCTATTACATATTCTGCCGGTAAAAGCTTTTGAAAACTTTTACCATTTTGATTTTTATATTTTCCGATTCTTGATTCAATGTAAACATCTGTGATGTGCGAAATTGCATCGCCGGGAATTACAAATTCACTTGAATATGCAAAAGAATAAAGCTCTGTGTTAGTATCATTTACACTATTGTTTCCATAAAAGAGGGCTGTTTTTTCTTCGGTCATGTCGTAGCGTAAAAGAAAATCTCCGGACCATTTATTGTTTTCAAAATCATTAAAGTGAAGCATAAGACCAGGAGCTTCGTTTTTTCCGCCGGATAATGAATAGCCTGTTAAGGTGGAAGAATAATATTCAGGAAAGGTGATGTTCCGGTTGGAAAATTTAAATTCCTCAAGGTAGCCCTCTCCCTTATAACCAAGGGTGTAGGTGTTGTTTTTAAATTTATCAAGAAATTCAAACTCAAAATAAAAGAGGGGAGTTATGTGAATAAGAGCCGATAAATCTATTTCCTGATCAAAAACCGGAGTAGAGGCGCTTATAGCAAAAGGGTTCCCAAGTCCAAAGGTTGAATCGACACTGCCTTTGAGTTTGCCGGTCCATGAGCCTGTTATTTCATATGTTGTCTGAGCCTTTGGTTCCAAGACTTCCTGTGCAAAGGCTTTTACCGGGGTAAAAAAACTTAATGCAAAAAGGCTTAAGGCTGTAATAAAAACTTTGGCACCCTTTCCAAAATTTTCAAGCATACGGGCTTTGTGAATTTTTATTTCGGGATGCTTTTTTTCAAGGGTCAAAATTGCCTTTTCTACGTTCTGCTTTTTTTCACTCCCATCATCAAACAAACTTGGTTGAAAAGCTCGCTCTGTTTTTTCTATATTTTCAAGAGCAATTCCAAGAAGACGAACCCCGCGGCCTTTTTCATATTTTTTTTCAAAAAGTTCTTTTGCTGCAGAATACAAAGAATCCAGGGTTAGTATTGAATAGGAATAGGTTTGCTGAATTGAAACTGTAGAAAAGTCCCCATAACGGATTTTTACCTGTACAGTGCGAGAATAACCGTTTTCTTTTAGAAGCCTGAATATTACAGAATGACATAATTCAAGCATTGCAGTTTCGGCAGTATAAATGTCGCTTACATCAAAGGGAAAGGTTGTTTCATTGCTTATGGAATGACTTTTTGTTTTACGGTCAAAGTTTACAACATCAATTCCGCGGACAACATTATACAAAAAGTTTCCTGTATTCTGCCCGTACATAAAGGTCAGGGCTTCAAGACTTTTTTCGTGAACATCTCTTGTTGTTTTAAGTCCGCTGGCTTTTAAAGCTTCGAAAGTTTTGTCACCAATTCCCCAGACTTTTTTTAAAGGAAGGTTGAGCATAAAAGCTTCTTCTGAGCCTTCTTCAATTACATAAAAACCGTCGGGCTTTTTCATGTCGCTGGCAAGCTTTGCAAGATATTTTGTTGGAGCAAGACCTATTGAAACTGTGAGTCCTGTTTCTTTTTTTACGCGTTCTTTAATTTTAAGAGCAGTTTCCTCAGGCGGGCCAAAAAGTTTTTCTGTACCTGTTATATCAATAAAGGCTTCATCGATAGACATCTGCTGAACATCTGGCGAGAAGTCTGCAAAAATCTGCATTATCTGATAAGACAATTCTGAGTAACGTTTCATGCGTCCATGTACAAAAATCCCCTGAGGACAAAGCTGGTAGGCTTTTGCAGTAGGCATTGCAGAATGAACACCAAAGACACGGGCTTCGTAGGATGCTGTTGAAACAACACTTCTTTTGTCATCGGGTTTTCCGCCTACAATTACAGGCTTTCCTCTGTATTCCGGATGATCAAGCTGTTCTACCGAAGCAAAAAATGCATCAAGGTCTGCATGGAGAAAATAATGATGTACTTTATTGTCCGGGTTATTCATTCTTCTTTTCAATTATAACAGATTTAGTTAAAGAATAATAAGCCTTGTCTTCTTCGTTATAAATAATTTCTTCAACAAAAATTTCCTGACTGTTTTTGTCTGTTCCGTAATTAAACTCAAGCTTTTGTGGCGGATAAAGTGGAAGTAAAAATTCTGCCGTATTTTTTTCTTCAGGATTTTGAGAAGGAAGATTTGTAAAATCATTTTCGGAATACAAGACCGGATTTTTTCCACTTATCTTTACACTTACATAGACCGGCTGCATTTTTGAAAGAATGTTTATGTTTCTGATTGTGTCATCAAAAATCCTTTTATCTTTCCAGCTGATATCAAAATCTAATTTTTCCCTTATGGCCTGAGAGTCTGCTTTTATAACATCAATCTCTTTTACTTCAAACTTTTTGTCCGAATAAAAAATCTTATTTATAATCACAAGACTCAGGATTATAAAAAGGAACATGGCACTTAAAACAGAAGCATAAACTCTTTTTTTTGCGTACCGTTTTTTCATGGAATTTAAAATTCTAAGCCACATAAGATATACCGGCAGTAGAACAAGCGAAATTAAAAATGGGAAGGTGTTGCTTTTTACAAGAAGCATGTGAAGACTTTCTTTATCTGAAATTTCAAAGAGCGAATTAATATAAGGAATAAAGGGAATAATTAAAAATACAAATAAAATTATATGAATCCAGTTTCGCCTGAAAATAAAAGAAATGAGGGCAACTGCAAAAATCATAAGAAAAATAGGAAAGAGAGAAATGTCAACGAGTGTAAAAATTACAAGATTTATAAAGGTGTCTATAAGCAGAAGAAAATCAAGAGAGCGGGTAGTGTATTTTTTCTGGAAAGTAAGATTTGCCATATAAAAAGCAGATACAAAAAAAGTTGCAATTGCAATCTGCAGAATAAAAAATCCGTATACAGTGTAATTTTGGGAAGCTGCTTTTACAAATAAAGAATATAAACCTTTTCCTGCAAAAAATCCGCAGTAAGAAAGAATATAGATGATCGGTAGCGCGTACCAGATTGTAGCTATTTCGTGCCAGAATTCCCTTTTAATATTTTTATTAATAAAACCCAGACAAAAAAGAAATAAGAAGCCAAGAACAACAATAATTATAATTGCATTTATGATTCTGAATTCCGAAAGCCAGATTCTTTTTCCAAAAATACGAAACATAAAGGTGTGAGAATCATCAGGTTTAAGGCTTGATTCTTCAAAAGAAGAAATTATGCTTTTTGCAATACTATCAACTTTTTTAGAATCTTTTATATTTCCTGAGACGCATGGAATATCATAATTTAAAAACGAAAGAAAAGTTTTATCTGTGGCAAAAGAAAAGTCTGCAGTTTGACTTATATAGTAAAAGGGGAGTCCGTCGGTAAGCTTGGCGCTGCTGTAGGCATCAAACATATCTTTAAGCATCCATGAAGGGGAGTGATGTCCGTTACTGCCCGAAATAATTGAGTTTTTGGAGGAATTCAGGTTAAAAATATATACGTGACTGTTGCCGTCTGAGTTTAGGGAGCGGGCAAAAATTTCGGAACCATAAATGATATTTTCACGGGGAATATTCAAACGACTTCCATAACAAAAAACTGCTGTAGAATTATAATTCTGTTGCTTTAATAATTCTAAAATTGGAATAATATTGTCGTGCTCAGCCCAGGCCTCGTCAATGTTAAACAAAATAATCAGATTTTTAGGAGTTTTAATTTGATTTTCTTTGTCTTTGGGCAAAAAGTTGACGATAATATTATAAGGCAGGTTGTTTGTACCACCTGCTGTAAGAAGCTGGACCTGTGGTTCAAAACCTTTTTTTTCCAGAAAATCAAACAAGCTGCCGCAATTATTCTGGGCTATGAGCGTGTTTGACAAAAAAGTCAGGAGAAAAAGAAGTAAAAGTGATTTTATAAAAGGTTTCACTATGTTCAGTTTATTATTTAAGTGTTTACAATGCAAGTACCTTGTATTATAATAGTAATAACACAATTATAAAAAGTAAATGAGAAGGTGAAATGAGCGCGTCCGACAAAAAATTTATTATTGAATTACCTCTAAAAGTAATACTAACCGAAGATGGTGCTTCAAATTTTATCAGTCATAATAAGAAATTAATGCGTTTCCGACTTGCTGATAATGTTGATGAATATGGTATTTCCTTAAATAAATTTTCACCACAGTCAATTCAAAGCATGATTCTTCTGGACTATATCTCAAAAAT
>CAMNDY010000130.1 GCA_946535985.1 uncultured Treponema sp.
AGCTTCCAGTCATCCCAAAAGTCATCGGTAATGCGCCACATATTTGCAAAGCGCTCGTACTGGTGGGCCTTTTTTATGTTGGCGGGTCCGGGGCTCAGGCTAAGTACAATCGGGCGTCCGCTGCGCTCAATTGCACGGGCCATCATTATCATTTCTTTTTCGTAGAAAGGCTCTTTTACATGACGGCAGATGTCGTCTACCTTTACAAAGTCTACACCCCAGGCAGCATAAAGTTCAAAAATTGAATCGTAGTAGTCCTGGGCATAAGGCTTGTCGGCGTCTACACCATACATGTCTGGGTTCCAGGCGCAGGTTGAATAGGCAGAAGCTATCATGTTAGCAGTAACTAACGCTCCGTCATGAGTTTTAATTGGAGTATGATTGTGAGCCGCAAAACGTGGAATACCCCGCATAATGTGAATTCCAAACTTGAGTCCCAGCGAGTGGATATAGTCTGCCAGAGGCTTAAAGCCTGCTCCATCCTTACTTGAAGGAAAGCGGTTTGGAGCCGGAATCTGGCGTGAATATTCATCAATGCAAAAATGGCTGAAGGGAATGTACTGGGTGCGGTTAGCGTTATCTTCGCCGGCGTACGGGTCCGACCACTGAATATCAATTACAACATATTCCCAACCATGCTGCTTAAGATTTTTTGCCATATATTCGGCGTTGTGACGAACCTGCTGTTCGTTTACCATCGTGTTATAATAATCGTAAGAGTTCCAGCCCATTGGAGGCACCGGAGCACATAAGTTTTTATCGTAGGCCATGGCAATATTATAGCATGGAAAAAGGCCTTCTTCTAGGGATGTCGTAGATTGCCACGTCGCCCGAGGCTCCTGTCGCAGAGCTTACCGACGTTTTGCTTCGCAAAAGTCGCGCAATGACGTAGCCTTTCGCCATTGCAAACAAAGCCTTCCGTCATTGCGAGCGAAGCGAAGCAATCCACATATATAAATTTGCATTTACACCAAAATTCATTTACTATATATAGAAGAGGATTACATATGGCAACATCGATTTCTAAAAAATTTTTACCACCTAAGAATGTGTTTGACTCTCTTCCAATCCGCGAGCAGGAACAGCTTCCGCTTATTATTGGTTCTAATCTTGTGTTCATGCTTATGTTTACACTCTTTGGAATTGCGCTTTTTATTTTCGGGTATCCGCTGGTTGGTGGTGGTGCTGTGTTTTTACTGGCCTTTTTTGGAGGATCGCTTGCCTTTATAAAACGGGGGCATATTCACAGAGGAGCCTGGCTCACAACAATTGCAATTGCCATCATTACCGGGCTTGAAGGTTTTGGAGCACCTTATATTCATTCAAACTTTTTGCCCTTCCGCGATTCGTGTTTTATTGTTGTAATGACCATTTGTAATTATGTTGTTTCTTTAAGACGAAAACAGCTGCATTGTTTTTCTATTTTTATTCTTGTGCTTTGGATTCTCGAAAATCTTTTTATTTACAGCAAGCTTTTTGTTGATGCTCCTAAAGCAGTTACGCTCAATAATACAATCTGCTCTCTTGGACTTTTAACTGCAAACCTGGCTGTGCTTTTATTTGACCGCTTTACCCGTAAGGTAGTGGAACGCGCTGCTGAAAATGAACAAAAATCAAATGAAGCCTACGATAAAATTTCAAACGTTATTAATGACACTAAAGAAGGACTTAATATTGGAAAGCAGCTTTCTTCTTCTACAGAAAAAGCAGCAGATAGTGTTGAAGAAATTAACGAGCTTTATGCTTACATCAACAGCGAGGCTGCCAGTTTAAACGATCAGGCAAATCAGATTAAAAATTCCAGCATGCAGATAAACGACAAAGCCGAAAAAATGATGATGACTGTAAAAAATCAGCATGCTACAATTTCGCAAACTTCTGCTTCGCTTGATAATATGTCTCAAAGCATTTATGAAATTAACGAAAAGGCTTCTCAGCAGCGGACAGGAATGAATTCAATTATTGAAAGTCTTGATTCGCAGATGAAGCTCATGCAGCAGCTTGTCGAAAATGTCCAGAAGGTTAAGGAATCTTCAGATAAGGTAGGTAACTTTGTTCAGGCTGTAAATAAAGTTGCTTCACAGACAAACCTTCTTGCTATGAATGCTTCCATTGAAGCAGCCCACGCCGGTGTACTTGGAAAAGGATTTTCTGTAATTGCCCAGGAAATCCGCAAGCTTTCTATAGAAACTACAAAGAACGCGCAGAACATTACCGACACCCTGCAGCAGAATGAAGAAATTGTTAACGTCACAACAGAATCCGTAAACGTTTTCTCAAATTACACAAAATCGATGACAGAAGAAGTTCGAAACACAATTACAGTAATAGAAGAGATTCTTGCAAATATTTCTGATATTGATTCAAACACCAAGAGCGTCATGGGTGAAATCTCAAAAGTTGTTGACGATTCCGAAGCAAGCACAAAACTGGCCGAAGGAGTTACAATTGATATAATTCAACAGAATGCAACCCTGCAGAGCATTTCAATTGGAACAGAGCAACTTCAGGATAAAGTAAGCAACCTCGAAAATCTTCTGGAAAACATCCGTGCCGCCATAAACGAAATTGACGGAAATGCTTCTGCCAACGAAATTGTAGCTCAAAAAATTTCTGGTGCACTGGACTAAATATGAAAAAAATAATTTTATTACTCACCAGTGCATTATTACTTGGATTATCAGCTTGTGGCGGTGGAGCCGGCGGAAACCCTGATGAAGAAAATACTTCAAAGCAATCAACTGTTAAAATTCAAAATCTTTGTGACCAGAGTATTGTCATTACCCTGGGAACTGTTCCAAAAAGCGGAGACACAAATAATCCTTATAACTGGAAGCAGAGTAAATCAGGTACTATTCTTGGTAATACAACAATCAATTCAAATAAAAGCCTTGAAGTGCAGATGCCGGCTATAAAGAATAACGAAGCTTATTTTATAGGCTGTCAGCTTCAAAATGGGCAGGGAAACGGATGGGCTTTCGAAAAAGATTCTTATCTTGTTATTTTTTCAAATTCCAATGAAAAGAAAGAATTGTGGATGCAAAGCTTTAATGGCGGCAAGAGCAAAATAGAAAAGTCTGATGATCCTGATGTTGTTCCTATAAAAATCACAAATAAATGCACAGAGCCTCTTGGTGTAAGTTTGGGAGATGTTCCATATAAAGATGGTAAGCATATTTGGGGTGCAGGAAATAATTATACATTTTTAAATAATACTTTACTCCTGCCAGAAGAATCCATTACAGTTTATGGAAAAATTATAGATGGACAAAACTTTTTCATAAACGGCAGGCTGTTAAGTGGAGGTGGTAATGGATGGGGAATAAGCAAAGGCTTCAATCAGGTAACTTTCATAAACACTGATAATGGACTAAGCATAAAATCAGAATATAATCCTTTGATATATATGGAAGATACAAACCCCAATTTAAAAGCTGTGGAAAGCCTTAGTCAAGCCTTTGAACAGTCCTTAGCCCAGGACAGATGGATTGCGAGGGGACTTGTTTCTAAGATTATTGATGATACATCTACCGATACCAATCACGGAAAAGTATTCAAGCTTGGAACTTATGAACCAAACCTTGGATATGGTAATTCCTCTTTGATTTTGAATAAGATTTTTGTTGAAGAAGAAGCTGCTCTTTCTTTTGATTATAGATGTGATTTTCTTGAATGGGAACAATTCATAACTTATTTTAAAATTTTTATTGATAATTCTGACACGCCGATTTTTACTGCTAAAGGCTCCAGTCAAAGCTGGCAAAAAGTCTCTCTTATTCTTCCAAAAGGTTTACATTCAATTATTTTTGTAACCGATTTCTGTAATAACTGGAACAATAACATTACAAATTCAGTTTACCTTGACAATATCTCTCTTTTAGAAAATAAAATTGCTTCTGTAGACATTTATCCAAAAGGTCTGCAGGAAACCTATGTAAATGGCAACACCCTTCAATTTAGTGCAAAAGCCCTGCGTGCCGATGACTCAGTTATGACAGGAAAAACAGTAACCTGGTCTGCCACAGGCGGAAGCATTGATAACAACGGACTTTTTACTCCTG
>CAMNDY010000131.1 GCA_946535985.1 uncultured Treponema sp.
TCCGAATTATAAAAATCAGTGTGTGAAAACCTGAGCGCAGAAACCAGCTTATATGCAACTGCCGCTCCTGAAATGTCTGCAAACGGGTAGCCCGAATCCTCTTCTTTTGGATCAATAATTACAATTGCTTCAGGCAGGTTTTCCGGCGCATTATGATGGTCTGTTACAATTACATCAATACCAAGAGAGCTTGCATAAGCAATTTCTTCATAGTTAGAAATTCCACAGTCAACTGTAATAATCAGAGTGCCATCCTGAGCAGCAAATTCTTCAACTGCTTTTTTAGAAAGACCGTAGCCGTCGCTTTCCAAAGGAAGCCTGCACTGAACATCAAGCCCGCGGGCCTTTAAATAATCAAAAAGGATTGTTGTGCTTGTAACACCATCAACATCTCGGTCGCCAAAAATCAGAACCTTTTCACCTTCTTCTTCGGCTTGAGTTATGCGTTCAACAGCATCTTCCATAGATTTAAAAAGAAAGGGATTATGCTGAAATCTTAAATCGCTTTCGAGATAGTAAAGTATGTCTTGTCCGCTTGTAATTCCACGGCGCACAAAAATTGATGCTAAAAGTTGATCAATGCCGTATTTTTTACAAAGAGGTTCTATCTGCTGTTTTGAAACAGCACTCTTAATCCAGTTATTCAAAATGTATCCCACCCATTTATCGTACGGAACTTTTGTGGAAATTTATAATATTCCGGTTCCTGTTTTTATACTGTTTAATTCTGTTTCGAGGTTTGATTCCAAAAGAAAAAATACAAGGGACTTGAGCTCTTCGTAAACATTTTTAGAAATCTTAAGCAGTCTTACCTGTGAAGGTTGTAAAAGAGAAATTGCAGCAAGATAATTAACTGCTTCTCTGCTTACTTCAAAGCAATAGGGTCCGGAATTATTTTCCTCAAAACAATTTTCATATTTATTATAGTACGAATTTGAATTAGGTGCAAATGCTCCGGCAACACTTGCGTCCGGTTGAATGCCCATGAGCTCTAAATATCTCCAGAGAAATCTTATAAGACCAAGCCGTGACTGTTCTTCATCACAAAGTTCCATGCCGTCTAAAAATCCGGAAATCAATTTAAAGCAGACTTCGGGGCTACCAGCGCAGTGGGTTTTTATTGCAATTTCTGCAGCAAGAGATGCCGCATACATTTTAAAAAGATTTTCCCCAAAGGACTGATGATAATTTGAAACTTCCATATCACTTATTTTTGTCTGCTTTTTTTCGGGATTTTCATAAAGCCAGATTTTTCCTGAATGCCACAGAGCTGCCAGTGAACGAAGCTTGCTTTTGGGACCACCGTAAAGAGTTGCATAAATGACACCTTTATCCGGCGTAAGAAGTGTAACTGTAGAGTTATTTTCTCCGGCCGGCTTAAGGTTGAGGATAATTGCGTTTGTATAGTATGAACGGTTCATTTCCCTTGGCCGTAATATGCATTAGGTCCATGCTTTCTCATATAATGTTTGTTTACAATATAATCAGGAAGTGGTGTAGCCTGCGGATTTAATGCAAGAGTATTAAGTGCCATTTTACAGATTTCTTCAAGTACTGTTCCGTTGTAAACTGCTTTTTCTGCATTTTTACCCCAGGCAAATGGACCGTGTCCTCCGCACAAAACCATATTTACTTCACTTGGATTAAGTCCAAGGTCTGCAAAGTGTTTTACAATAAGAAGACCTGTTTCTTTTTCGTAGTCGCTTTCTACAGCTTCTTTGCTCAGGTATGGAGTGCAGGGAATTGCTTTCTGGATATGGTCTGCATGTGTTGTTCCAAAAAGAGGAACTGAGCGTACAGCCTGGGCCCAGCTTACTGCAAAAGTTGAGTGTGTATGAATTATTCCTCCAATTTCCGCACCCATCTCCATCCCAAACTTTTTATAAAGAATTGCGTGGGTAGGGGTGTCGCTAGAAGGATTCATAGAGCCGTCAACTTTTTTACCGTCAAGGTCAATAATTACCATAGATTCTGGTGTAAGCTCGGGATATGGGACTCCGCTAGGCTTGATTGCAAAAACGCCCTTATCTTTATCAAAAGCAGAAACGTTTCCCCATGTGTAGAGAGCCAGGTGGTTCTCCGGTATTTTCATATTAGCTTCGTAGGCTTCTTGTCGTAGTGTTTCGTAGGTCATAGTGTTTTCCTTTTATGTGAGATCCCCGGGGCAAGCCCGAGGATGACAAGTGTTTCTCATTGTCATTGTCGGGCTTGACCCGACAATCTATTATAATGATTCAACTGCAGCTTTTTCTATAGCCAGTCCTTTCATATATCTTTCAAAGAAGATATTGAAAGACTCAACCAGTTCTGCTTCCGGTTCAGATGTTGTCTTTTTGCAGCTTCCAAATACTTCAGAGTTAAGGAAGTCTGGAAGAGCTTTTCCCTTGCTGTCTGCACTGAATGCTGCAAGGAGTGCCATTCCCCATGGACCACCTTCTCCTGCTGTTTCCATAGCACTTACACTGGTTTTCATTGCAGCTGCCATGTATTTAAGTCCTGCTTCAGTCTTAAAGTATCCGCCGGCACCTGTCATGCTTTCAACAGGAACTTTTTCTTTATCGTAAAGAATGTCCATTCCTGCTCTAAGTGCACCAAGACTTGCAAACATCTGGACACGCATAAAGTTTGCAATATTGAATACTGCATTTTCGGCGCGTGCAAATAAAGGACGTCCGCTTGTAAAGCCTGTGATTGTTTCACCTGAAAGATAATTATATGCAAGAAGACCACCACAGTCTTTATCTGCTTCAAGTGATTTATTAATAAGGTTATCAAAGAATTTACCAAGTTTTGGAGTGTTTTCTTCTCCGCACATTGTAACAGCTACTTCGCGGAAAAGATCCATCCAGTAGTTATGTTCGCCTGTACAATTGTTGCAGTGAACCATAGCAACAGGGTATCCGTCTGGAGTTGTTACAATATCAATAATGCCGGGATAAACATTAGCAAGATCTTTTTCCAAAACTACCATACTGAATACCGAAGTTCCAGCACTGATGTTACCGGTCTTTGCCTTTACACTGTTTGTAGCAGCCATGCCTGTTCCTGCATCTCCTTCTGGAGGACAGAATGGAATACCTGCTTCAAGGTCTCCGCTTGGATCAAGGAATTTTGCACCAGCTTCTGTAAGATTTCCTGCCGCTTCTCCTGCCATCAAAACCTTAGGGAAAACTTCATTAATCTTAAAGCCAAAAGCACTTACTTCCGGCAGTGCTTCAAACTTAGCAATATATTCTGCATTGTAATCGGCTTTAGAACCCTTTAATTTTACAGGGAACATTCCAGATGCATCACCAACACCAATAACTTTCTGTCCAGTGAGCATGTAATGAATGTAAGCAGCAAGAGTGTAAACATTCTTAATTTGTGGAACATGTGGTTCCTTCTTCAGAATTGCCTGATAAAAATGGCTGATTGACCATCTTTCTGGAACAGGGAAATTAAAGAGTTCAGAAAGCTTAAGAGATGCCTCTCCAGTAATTGTATTTCTCCATGTTCTGAATGGAACAAGAAGTTTTTCATTTTTATCAAAAGCAAGATAACCATGCATCATGGCACTAATACCACCAGTACGGAACTTCTTGAGTGTAATTCCATATTTTTCCTGAACATCTTTTTTCAAGCCTGCATAACAATCCTGCAAGCCCTTATGAATCTGCTCCAACGGATAAGTCCAGATTCCATTTTCCAGCGAGTTTTCCCAGGTAAAAGATCCACCCGCAATAGGTTCATATTTTTCATTAATCAACACAGCCTTAATACGTGTCGACCCAAATTCAATCCCCAAAACAGCCTTTCCGGCTTCAATCAATTCTTTATTTTCCATATTTTTGTAAATCCTTTAACCATATTATAGAATAGTTTCCCTTTAAAAGAAATAGAAAATTTTATTTAAAACTTTTGATTTTTTTATATTAGTGAGCCGCAATATATACCCTTGCAAAAACAGTAAGGGTATATTTATTTTTTAATCTTTTACAAACTGACCCCGTTTGAAAATATGCGCGTAGTGGCAGCCGGCTGCCGGGTACACCTGAAAATTTTTGG
>CAMNDY010000132.1 GCA_946535985.1 uncultured Treponema sp.
GCACCACAGCAGGAATCAAGCAGCTGAATGAGGCGGTCATAATCATTGTAAACTGTTGCAGCAAGAAGGTTTTTAATTTCATCCATCTGCTCAGGTGTGATATCAATTTTTCCAATGTAATCATCAGTTGTCTGTAAATTAAAGGAATGTGTGAGACAGATTCTGGCGGCATTTTCGTATCCAAGAGACTTTAAAAAATGATAACCGTCGTAAACATGAGCTATATAAGTGTAACCCTGCTGACGGCCGATGTCGTGAAGAAGTCCATAAATGTAGGCATGTTCAGGATTTAGTTTTTCCTCTTTACAATTATTATTTACTGCATGAGCAATTTTTTCTGCTGCTCTGGCTACTGCTATGCTATGTTCACGCCAGGGACCGGGATTTTTGGCAACACCTTCATTAAGTAAAAGTTCTGCCATTGCGCGAGAAGGTTCTGAAGGAATGCCAAGCATAAGTTCCAGTATTCTTGTGTCACGGGCAATCATAACAATATTAAAATCATTATCTTCCTTATATTTTTTGTTTGCCTCAAGGGCTTCTTTTATAGAAACTACCCGTAATTCAAAGCCAGCTTTATCTTCATAATCGTCCAGGTTTTGATTTACAATTTTGAGGGAGGTCTGGTCTTTTGCAGGACTTTTATCTGTACTTTCCACCTGACATTCGTAATAAAAAGAATCTTGTACAAATATTGTATTTTGGGCTAATCCTGATTTTTGAAGGCGATGAACGACTCCATACTCTTTAATACTAGAAGGAATTACAAGAAGTCCTGTTTCTTCCTGAACTTCGCGTAAAAGTGCTGTCTTGATGTTTTCGTCCTGGTGAATGCCTCCACCGGGAAATTTGTAGTAGCCCAGTTTTTTTACATATACAAGGGCCAGTTTGTCATCATCGAGGTGAATAATTGCACGGGCTGAATCTCGTCTAAAAGGTGTCCAGTTTTCCTGATAGTTTTTTAAATCAATTGTAAAAAGAGTCTTCATGATTTTAGTATATCAAAATGCGGATTGCTATGATATAATACAAGGCATGAAAACAATCACTTTGGGTTCAACAGGTATTACTACTCCCCAAAATGCCTTTGGTGCACTTCCGGTTCAGCGGGTGGACATGCAGACGGCTGTAGAAATCCTTCACAGGGCTTACGATGGCGGTATGACTTTTTTTGATACGGCTCGTGCTTATTCGGATAGTGAAGTAAAAATTGGGCAGGCATTTGGGCCCTTCGACGGGCTCAGGGACCACAAAGGGCTCAGGGACCACAAATATAGTCGCGAAAAAATATTTATTGCAACAAAAACTACTGCGACGACTCCTGAAAAACTCAAGGAAGATCTGGAAACATCCCTTTGTAATCTGCGCACTGATTATATTGATATTTACCAGCTGCATTGTGTAAAGCAGTGTTACCGCCCGGGAGATGGAAGTGGACTTTACGAAGCCTTGCTCGAAGCAAAAAAACAGGGAAAAATCCGCCACATAGGAATTACTGCCCATAAAATTGGAATTGCAGAAGAAATTGCAGAAAGCGGCCTTTACGAGACTCTTCAGTTTCCTTTTTCTTATCTTGCAACAGAACGTGACCTTGCCCTTGTAGAGACCTGCCGCAAAAATAATATGGGTTTTATTGCAATGAAGGGCTTGTCCGGAGGTTTACTTACAAACGCTCGTGCCTGTATGGCCTTTATGCTGCAGTATGATGTTTTGCCAATCTGGGGTATTCAAAAAATGACTGAGCTTGAACAGTGGCTTGCCTTTATGCAAAATCCACCGGAGATGACGGAAGAGCTTTCTGCAATTATTAAAAAGGATCGCGACGAACTTCTGGGAGATTTTTGCCGGGGTTGTGGTTACTGCATGCCTTGTTCTGTTGGAATTACTATTAATCAATGTGCACGCATGAGCCAGATGATCAGACGGGCTCCTTCTAAGGACTGGCTTACTCCACACTGGCAGGAAGAAATGCTCAAAATTGAAAAGTGTGTAAACTGTGGCGCCTGTCTTAAGCGATGTCCTTATGAATTAAATATTCCAATCTTGCTTCAGAAAAATCTTTTTGATTATAAAGAAATTTTAAGCGGCAAAATCAAGGTCTAATTAAGGTTTAATTATTCCATAGTTTTGCCAAAAGGAGTTAATAAAATGAAAAAGAATCTTGGTGTTAAGACTGTTATGTTTCCTATGCCAGTTTTAATTATTGCAACCTATAATGAAGACGGTTCTGCTAATGCAATGAATGCGGCCTGGGGTGGTATTCACGATACAAATCAGATTGGTATTTGTATTGCACCGGAACATAAAACTGCAGAAAATATCTTAAAACGCAAAGCCTTTACTGTAAGTATGGCCGACGCTGCTCATGTAACTGCCTGTGATTATATAGGAATTGCAAGCGGAAACAAAGAAGCTAAGAAAATGGAGAAGGCCGGTTTTTCTGTTACTAAATCTGAGTTTGTGGATGCACCTGTAATTAATGAACTGGGCATGGCTCTTGAATGCGAACTTGTTAGTTATGATGTAAAGACCGGCTGCCTTGTGGGAAATATTTTAAATGTAAGTGCAGAAGAAGCTGTGATGACTGATGGAAAAATCGATGTTGAAAAGCTGGATCCTATTACTTATGATACAGAGTTTCACACTTATAGAAAGCTTGGCCCCGTAGCTGGTAAAGCCTTTAGCGATGGGAAGAAGCTTTTCTAAAATCTCGTGGAGAGCTTTTGTAAAACTTTTTGAAGACTTCGGCCATGTAGCTTGCGCCTGAAAATCCTGTAATCTGGGCAATTTCGGACATGGTCATTTTGCTGGCCTGTAGTAAATCTGCAACTTTGCGGCTTCTGTATTGTAAAAGATATTCTACAGGCGATTTTTCGGTAAACTTGTTAAAAATCTGATTGCATAGGCTCTGGCTTACTCCACCTGCTTTTGAAATATCCTGGAGGGTGATGGGCTCATTGTAATGTTCATCAATATAAATCATCATCTCTTTAAGTTTGGCATGATGAAGGTCTCCGTCTCCCATGTGACTAACATGAACTCGAAAGGCATTTGTGCATCGGTGCATTATAATATCCCAAAGTTCAAAAAATCCTTTTGTAATTAAAAATTCATCTTCTATGGCATTTTTGCACATTTCTTTTAAGATATTCTGAACTGCCGGGCCGTCAAAATCGTCTGCTTTGAAATGGATAAAAGGAATGCTTTTGTCTGTAATAATGGGCTTGATGGCTTTTTCTTCTACTGCATAGGAAGAGCAGATGATGCTTGGATGCATTACTGCAATATAATAGCTTACAACCCGGTCGAGGGTAGAAAAGGAGTAATGGATTTTTTCGGAATTTACAAAAAGTGTATCGCCTATATTTAGGGTGATATTTACGCCGCCAACGGAATAGCCCATTGAGCCGGAATAAACAGAAATCATTTCTATATCTTCGTGATAATGCGGGATCCGTTCCCATGTGCAGCCGGGATATATGTAGCCGTCATGAATATAAGAAGGAAAAGATTCATCATTGTAGTTAACAATTTCTGAACCATCGCTGCGCTTCATGATTATTCCACGTTTTGCAATTATCATGTAAAATTACCTCGAAATAGCGTAAAAATAATAACAAAATTATATTTTGCCTATAAAATAGTTATAAAAATAAGTAAAAATGATAATTTTCTTACACAACCAATTCAAGTATAATTCCATTCATATTAAAAATCAAGGTTATGTATTTGTGAAGAATAAAAAACTTTGAAGGATGCATACAAAAAAATTGCGGAGCCGAATTACAGATTACAAAAATGCTCTACACTGCTGCCGCGAAAGCGGCAACGTATATAATTACAAGGCAGTGTAGCGCATAGGCGGTGAACCGCCGGTTTTGGAATATGTAATTCGGCGGGAGCAATTTTTTTATATATGGATGCCACTTAATTTTTTATTCTTTGCAAATAAAGGAGATGTTTTATGAATGAAAATGCAATTGTTATGAAAAATGTTGTAAAAGAGTTTAAGGTTTTAAATAGGCACGAAGGTC
>CAMNDY010000133.1 GCA_946535985.1 uncultured Treponema sp.
ATACCCCATTTATAATGACAGTTCAAGCAGAAAATGTCATTTTGTCAAAGTCTGCTCGCCGCTTACAGTTCCAGCAATTTATAAAATGCAGGTTTTTCTTTGCCTTCGTTATCGAATAAAAGCGGGCAGTCGCCACGGCCTGGAGCAGGGAAGTTGTTTTTCCAGGTCATGCGGTCGGTGATTCCCCAGAGAATAACGTCTTTTAAGATGCCGGCGCGAGCTTCTTTTTTAAAGCATTTAAAAATCTGTGCATAGCGTTCTGCCTGTTGGTCTAAAAAGGCCTGGTCATATTCGCGGCGAGGATCCGGGTGTTCAAAATCCTTGTCGGTGTAGGCAGAAATTTCCATCTCTGTAACAATTACATTCAAACCAAGACTACCGTAAAGTTCAATTGTTTTTTCAATTTCTTCTACCGGCGGATTCTGGATATTTATGTGCATCTGAAGGCCCACGGTGTCTACAGGAACTCCGCGCTCCAGCATTCCTTTTACAAGCTTGTACATGCCCTGGCGCTTACCTTCTATCATTTCAAGATTGTAATCATTTATTACCAGGCTTGAATTTGGAAAAGCTTCTTTGGCCCAGAAAAAGGCTTTGTCTACATAGTCCGGTCCAAGTATGTCAAACCATTGTGAACGGTCGGCTCCGTCGCGCAGGATAAAATTTTTGTCGGAAATACATTCATTTACAACGTCTACAGAACAGATGTCGTCTTTATAGCGGGCTCCAACAGTCATTATGTATTTCTTCAGCCGTTCTTCCAGTTGTTCTTTACTTGCCTTGCCGCCTTTTCCATCTTCAAAAATCCATTTTGGTGACTGATTATGCCATACAAGGGTGTGCCAGCGCATTGCCTGACCATTTTCTCGTGCAAACTTGAGCAGTCGGTCGGCAGCTGTAAAATCAAACTGATCCGGCCCGTGATATATTGAACTCATTTTACATTCATTTTCTGCAACTACAAGATTAAAGTGCCGGGCGGCCAGTTTTTTGTCCGGCATATCTCCCTTAGGAAAAGGTTTTGGCTCGCTAAACTTAAATTCCGGCATTCCAGGCTGAGGTTTAAAGTTCTTTTTGAATTCTTCAAACCAGGCTTTTCTTTTCTGGAATAGATCTTCACGCTCAGCATCATCCATCAAAATAATTCCGCTAACCGCAGCGCCAACTCTAAAATAATCCTTGAAATTTTCGTATAAAATCTTACTCATACCCTAAATTATATCTTAAAACCCCAAAAATGATAGTAAAAAAGTATTCAGATTAAGTATGTTTAAACTTTTTTCAAGTTTTTCCCCGGATTTTTGTAAGAAGTCTACTTTTTTTGGCAATATATATGTGAGGATTTTTAAAAGGGGGCTTTCATTGGAAAAATATTTGATTGCTGGGAGTTTACGCGAATTTCTGGAAGATTATCAAAAACGAATAGAGGATGTTCTTGAAGTTTTGAAAAAATCGCTTAAAAAGGCGCCGTCTGGGTCTCTAAAAGTTGTAAAAAGACAGACAGGGGTGCAGTTTTATTACAGAAAATCTTCTGCCGATAAACAAGGGCGGTATTTGTCCAAAAAAAATCTGGAACTTGCGTGGCAGCTGGCTAAGAAAAAGTATGATATTTGTGAGGAGAAACTTCTACTTGAACAAAAGAGGTTTGTGAATAAGTTGCTCGCTGATGATTTAGAGAATAAAATGCTAGGTATTTATGAAAGTTTTTTCCCAGAAGTGCAGAAAATGATTAAACCTGCTGTGTTGTCGCCCGAAAAGTTTGCAGAGATCTGGCAGGCCGTGGAATATAAGAGGCTTTCTGTTGATGCAGGGGCTACAGATTTACTTACAATTCGTGGAGAACAGGTGCGTTCTAAATCTGAAATTATGATTGCGGATTCGTTGTTTCATGCTAAGGTGCCTTATCGTTATGAGTTTCCAGTGCGTATACAGGGTAAAGGGATTTTTCACCCGGATTTTTTATGTTTGAATAAGCGTACGGGTAAGGAAGTTATTTGGGAGCATTTTGGTCTTATGGATAATCCGGAATATGCAGCTAACGCGCTGGAAAAAATAGCCTTATATGCGCAAAATGGCTTTGTTTTGGGAAACGGCTTTATTTATACAATGGAAACATCGGCGCGACCGTTGAGTTCGAGGCTTGTGAACCAGCTGATTGAGGCGCATTTTTTATGAAAACAGGCCAAAAAGCATAAATTCACGAGTTTTGAGGGTAAAATTTATGCTTTTTTGAGAGAGAAAGCGTGATTTGAGGTGAAATTTAGGGTTTTAGGAGGCATTTTTAAGCGTGAAGGCCAACGAAAAAGGCTTTTTTCTCCTAAAAAACATGATTTTGGCTTTAAAAAGCATAAATTTTACTTCAAAAAGGTGGGAATTTATGCTTTTTGGGCGAATTTGGCTGATAGAAGGCATGCAAGCAGGCGTTACGGGCGGCGTTTGAGCCCGTAGAGGGGGTGGCGGAAGACCACGAAGTGGTCTGGAGACAGGGGGAGACTTCTCCCTCTTTATCTCTTAAAATTCGTAAAAATTTGAACAATATAAGAGAAAATTCTTAATGCAAATTTTGTAGATAGGGTTTATAATATAGTATCATTTGGGGGATTTTCGCTGTTGCGGGGGTTCTTCGGATTGTCAGGAGTAAAAAAATGCGAATTAAGTCTGTATTTAGTCACAGTTTTGAAAAATATGGAAAGGTTCTTAGCGGCTACGATGTAACTGACCTTCTTAAAAAACTGGATGACACAACTAAAAAGCCGGATGGCGCTGTAATTTATGAACCAGGTGATGCTGGACTTGAAAGTCTTCCTATTGCTAAGGAATTCAGCGACAATGCTTATGGTGGAATGCCAATTCAGGTAGGTTACTGCAACGGTAACAACACTAAGCTCAACTGCCTTGAATGGCACATTGGTTCTGAGCTTAATATCCCTTCTAACGACATTGTTCTTTTGCTTGCATCGCTTCAGAATGTAAAGAATGGCAAACTCAACACAAACGCTGTAGAAGCATTCTATGTTCCTGCTGGTACAATTGTTCAGGTTTATGAAACAACTTTGCACTATGCTCCATGTAATGCTGTAAAGAACGGCGAAGTTTCTAAAGAAGGCTTCCGTGTTGTTATTGTTCTTCCAAAGGACACAAACACAGAAAAACCAAAGATTGACGAAAAGAATCTTAACGACAAGCTGCTCTGGGCCCGCAACAAGTGGCTCATTGCTCATCCGGATTCAAGCGAAGCAAAGGCTGGGGCTTTTGTGGGACTTTCTGGAGTTAACATCGATATTGCTAAAAGCAAGTAATTTTTGAGGGCCCTTCGACAAGCTCAGGGACCCCATTCAATAAAATATAGGAGTATAAAAAAATGATTAACAACAAACCAAAAATCAAAATCGGTATTGTGGCTGTTAGCCGCGACTGTTTCCCAGAGTCATTGGCTGTAAACCGCAGAAAGGCTCTTGTTGAAGCTTACACAAAGAAGTATGGTGCAGACGAAATTTACGAATGCCCAATCTGTATTGTAGAAAGCGAAATTCACATGGTTCAGGCTTTGGAAGACATCAAAAAGGCCGGATGTAACGCACTTTGTGTATATCTTGGAAACTTTGGTCCGGAAATTGCCGAAACTTTGCTTGCAAAACACTTTGACGGTCCTAAGATGTTCTGTGCTGCTGCAGAAGAGACATCTAAGAACGGCGGACTTATCCAGGGTCGTGGCGATGCTTACTGTGGTATGCTCAACGCTTCTTACAA
>CAMNDY010000134.1 GCA_946535985.1 uncultured Treponema sp.
GAATATCTGTGCGCTGACCGGTATTAAGAATCATAAATCAATTCAATGATAGCATAGAAAAGCCCTCTTGTCGCAACCATTTCTAACATAAAGACTTCAAAAATGTTAATAATTCTTGGTGGACTTGCCGCAGAACTCATAATACAATTATGTTAATAATTATTGCAAAGGTGGTAAATGTATGAGAAAACACTACTTGGACAACATTCGCTGGGTAACGGTTGTAATTGTTGTAATCTATCACGTTTTTTATATGTATAATTCAGAAGGCGTGCTGGGTGGCTTAGGAAAAATCACAAATCTGCAGGTTCAGTACTACGACGCTTTTCAGTATCTGGTTTACCCATGGATTATGCCACTGCTCTTTATTGTTTCGGGAATCAGTGCAAGACTGAGCCTTGATCAGCATACTGACAAAGAATTTATAAAATCACGTAGCCTGAAGCTGCTGGTGCCTTCGACCATAGGACTTTTCTTTTTCCAGTTTATTCAGGGATACGTGAGCATGTCTCTGGGAGGCGGCTTTGCGGGCCTTAAGGAAGCAGGTGTTCCAGGTCCAATAATTTATATGATTATGGTTGCGTCGGGAAGCGGCGTGCTCTGGTACATGCATCTTTTATGGATTTATTCTCTTCTCCTTTTGATAATCAGAAAAATCGAAAAAGGAAAATTACTGCAGGCTGGGGCAAAAACTCCACTGTGGCTGCTGCCTCTTTTCTATTTTCCAATCTGGGGAGCAGCTCAGATTTTGAACACGCCTATTGTTTCTGTTTATCGCTTTGCATTTTACTTTGTTTTTTTCCTTTTGGGCTACTATGTTTTTTCAAACGAAGAAGTGATGGAAAAAATCAAAAAGCTTGCGCTTCCTCTGATTGCCCTTGCACTTGTTTTGTGCGTAACTTTTACGATTTTGTATTTTGGTCAGAACTATGCTGATAAGCCGATTAACCGGGGCTTCCTTTTTTCTCTGTGTGCTTATATAGGTTCACTTGCCATGCTTAGCGGCTTTGCCCGCTTTGGGGATTTCTCGAATGGCTTTACAGAATGGATGAGTCATCATAGCTTTGGGCTTTATGTCTTCCACTATCTGGGAATTTCAAGCGTAGCCCTCTTCCTTGCAAAACCGGGACTCCTTCCAGCTCCGGTAAGTTATCTTTTGAGTCTTGTCGCAGGCTTTGTTTTCGGATACGCTTTGTATGAAGTGATTTCGAGAATTCCATTTTTCAGATGGGCTGTTCTTGGAATTAAAAAAAAGAAAAACGTCGAGGCAAAGCAGGCTCACGATTAAAGCCTTTACTTCGCCGTATGTCGCAGTATTTTTTAGGGAGACCTGAATGTTCAAAGATAATCTTGTTCAAATGCGAAAGCTCTTACAGCTGACTCAGGAAGACCTTGCAGAAAAGCTTGGTGTTACCCGCCAGTCTGTAGCTAAATGGGAAGCCGGCGAAAGTATTCCCGACCTAGATAAATGCAAGCAGCTGGCAGATATTTTCGGGGTCTCTTTGGACGACCTGGCAAATTATGAGCCGGAAGAAAATCTTGGTCTGGGCCTCCCTCCAAAGGGAAAGCATCTTTTTGGACTTGTCACTGTTGGTGATAAAGGCCAGATTGTAATCCCCGCAAAAGCCAGAAAGATTTTTGAGATTTCCACCGGCGAGCAGCTGGTGGTACTTGGTGATGAAGGACAAGGTCTGGCACTGGTAAAAGCCAGCAATTTTTTATCACTGGCTAATATAGTAAAAAAACTTAGAAAATAAATCTGCCATTTTCTGAAGATTTTATTTCATCATAATGGCAGTAAGCATGCGCTCTGTTTTGGATTTTATTCAGAAATATATTGAACCCTTTGCGGACAACCTTTAAAATAATTATAAGACAGCAGAGAGAATAAAATGAATCTAAGCAGAAAAGATATAGAAGAAAAAATTAAAAACCAGATTGCACTTGAGTTTAACTGCTCGCCAGCTGATTTTGATAAAACTGAAAACCTTATAACTGTGGCTCGCCTGAACGAGAAGCGCAGAAAGTTTTCTGATAAGCCTTTCTTTTTACAGATGGCAACCTTTGGAAAGAGCACTGTAATTTCTGCTGATGAATCAATTCATCCCTGGCTTAACGAATGGGTCAAAGGCAAGCAGGGAATCTGTCTTTTTGAACAGCACAATTATTATGAGCTCGAATGTGAACTGAGAAAGCACGGCTATAAAATGGCACCGACCCATCATATTTTTATGCCGGTCCCAGAACTGATTGAAATCAAAACTGATTTTAATATCAAATGGCTTGAGCAAAAAGATATTGCTCTGTTTTATGGAAATGAAAATTTCCCGAATGCAATTTGCGACAAGTTCAAACCAGAGCGTCCTGATGTGCTTTGCCTTGTTGCCATGGATGGCGACAAAATTATGGGTATGGCCGGCTGCTCTGCAGACACTCCAGAATTATGGCAGATTGGAATTGATGTGCTACCTGAATATCGGGGAAGGGGAGTTGCAAAAACTCTTGTGACTCTTTTGAGGAATGAGACTTTCCGTCGCGGTGCGATCCCCTATTACGGAACGAGTCTTTCGAATCTTGCATCCTGGAAGACTGCTCTCGACTGTGGCTTTAGACCTTTATGGGTAGAAGCAGAAACACAGCCAGATAAGAAAATGGATTTTGTAAAGTAAGGGAAAGATATGTCGTTAGTAAAAGATAAATCAGAAATGAAGAGCGAAGATTTGATTGCATGTGGAAGTCAGCCGATTGAAACTGAGCGTTTGCTGTTGAGAGCATTTACTTTTGAAGATGCTGACTCGGCGAGGTATAACTGGGCTTGTGATGATGAAGTTCAGAATATGTATGGAGAGCCTTCCTATAAAACACATGAAGAAATAATGGCTCTTTTGGAAAAATATATTTCTTCTTATGAGGATGGTCTTCATTTTCGTTGGGGAATTTTTGAAAAGGCTTCTAGCGAATGTATTGGTCAGATTGCATATTTTCTTGTTGATGCGAAAAATCATTTTGGGGAAATTGAGTATTGTGTTGGAAAATCTTTTCAAGGAAAGGGTTATGCTACAGAAGCAACAAAGGCTGTTATTAGGTATGGCTTTGAAAAAATCAATTTCAATAAAGTTCAAATTTGCGTAAGACCTTCAAATCTTCCGTCAAAAAAAGTAATTGAAAAGTGTGGCTTTACTCCTGAAGGCACTCTCCGTGAATACTTTTTTCGAAACGGAAAATATGAAGACAGAATGTATTTTTCAATTTTAAAAAAAGAGTTTAAGTAGTTTCCAAAAATCTTTTTTTATTCTTTGCAATTCTTTTTGTGTGCCTTAATCTTTTTAATAGCCCAGTCGTAATGGCTTGAGGTGACGCTTACACAGTAGTCTCCGAGAGCAGCATTTCCTGTCCACGGAAAATAGGCTTTCGTGAAAAGTTCTTTGTTAGTGTAGCTTTGAATTAACTTCATAACAGCGCCGTGGCTTTTTTTGAACATTTCTTTTGCAGCTTTAAGGCTTGTGTTCTGATGTCGTTTCCAAAACATGATGTTCATTGCGCCATAGGTTTTCCACGAGTATTCACTTGGTAAAAAGGCAATTGCTTCTTTCTTGTCGCTTACACCTTTATTGTTCTTTGGGAAGTTCAGTAAAAGTTGATGCCATTCGTAGAGGTGAATGAGTACATCGCGAACATTTTTGTCGCGGCTCCAGTGGGCTTCTTTTTT
>CAMNDY010000135.1 GCA_946535985.1 uncultured Treponema sp.
GCATTATCAACAATTTTATGAGACTTGCTTCCGTCAATGTTTACAACCGCACCAATACCACAGGCATCGTGTTCAAAAGAAGGTTCGTACAAAGTATTCATTTTCATGTTCAGCTCCAGAAAAACGCAATGGGACCGCAAGTACAGAAACAGCAAAACCTGTACCCGCGGCCCCATTGCCACCTTTGAGATTTTTTAAAAACAAAAAGGTCGTAGACAGTATCTCGCAAAAAAACGAAATAACATCTACGACCTCTTTGCCGTTATTATTTTCAATTTTAATGAATTCAGGCAAAAATAGTCAAGTATTTTTATTTATAAAAAATATATCCGCTCAAAGAATAACGGTTAAAAAGCCTGCGGTCTTTATTATATCTGTAGCTTATGCCTGTAAAACAGATGGAATAATTTTCATCTGCTTCGTACCAGAGCAGTCCATCCTGGGAAAGGTCAGGCTCAAGGGAGAATATAAAATCTGTAAGGTCCAGGTCTCCGTATTTTGTTTCAATTAAAATTGCCGGAAGTTCTTCTGCATATTCCTGCCACTTTCCATCCATGTATTTATCTGAATATTCCGAAAAATTAAAAGGCACCATTTCCTTAAAAGCTTCAATGTTAATTCTTTCTTTACGGACAAAGTTTTTTTCAAATGAAACAATATATTCTTCATCTGGTGTTGCCTTAATTCCAAAAACTTCTTCAAAGCTCATTTTTGATTTATAAGTTTTTCCATCGTCGTATTCTGTTTTCATTGCCCATTCAGGAAGTGGCATAGAGCTTGTCCAGCTAAGGTATCGGTAGCTTGACCTCAAGGCGTCGCGGTCTTCATCAAGAATCGTTTTTTCAAGCTGGGCTGGATCATAAGGTTTAAGAGAATCACTTGCAGAATCGTAAAGGTCGTATTTACTCAAAATATTCATCATCCTGTTAAACTGACTTTTATGTGCCATGTTTATAAGATTCCAGGGAGTCAAAGAATCAAAGAGGACAATAAAGGTCAAAAGAGGAATTGCATAGCGCGAAAATTTTCCGCCTTTGATAAAGGTGAGACCAATTGTAATGATAGAAAAAATTATAAAGAGCAGGCTTGAATAGCGGTAACCTGTAAAGCCGTATGCATTTACACGGATAAAATATGCATAAATCTGAATGATAATCAGCGGAATAAAAGGGATGGCACCAAACTTATAAAAAAACTTGATGACAGGAAGCTCGTCATATTCGCGCAGAATAAAATAAAAGACAATATAAAAACAGGAAGCAAAAGAAACAAACCAGTTGATCTGCCCGTTTGGAAGTTTTAAAAGCACCAGCGCTTTAATAAGATAAATATAAAGAATCAAAAGCAGAATCGCAAAAACCGGAAAGAGAATATAAAGGGCAATAACTTTAAAGGCCTTGCCCGAGCTTTCTTCCTGTCGGTGGTAAAAAAGATAATAACAGAAAATATTTATGCTAAAAATAATACAGCAAAAAAGGCAGGAGCATTCATAAACTTCAGACTCAGCTGTGTTCAAAATCAGATTCTGGATGGCATAGGTCAAAAGACAGATTCCGCCCATAAGAATAAGAGTCATAAAAATTGTAAAAAGCGCATACTTAAAAACCAGCGAAAAATAAGCCCGCGATTTTTCTTTTGGAATAAAAAGATAAAGAGTGACTAGGATCAGGGCGCACATTATTCCAAAATAATAAAGCTCCTTGTAAATTGGGTTTCCGAATCCCCGGTAAGAAAAAAATCCAAGCACAAAGCCGGCCCCTGCCGCAAGAATCTGAAATAAATATTTTTTGAGAGAACTGAGTTTTTGTGTCAGCAGGGTTGCAGGAATTGCAAAAGCCGTCCCCATCAAAAAGGCCAGCGTAAGTTCTTCATAAATTTTTTCATCCAGATAAACATGCAGGGCCGAAAAAACAAAGCTGATGCAGGAGCACAGAAAAATAACCTTTGCCAGTGCAAGGTATTCAACAGCCTGTGCCAGAGCCACTTTAATTTTTGCTTTTAGTTCGATTTTTTTCATAAGGATATTTTAACATGGCATGGGGGATATGGCAAATGGGGGGGGCGGTGGAAGAAGTTTTCTTTAAATTACATAGAAAATGACCGTTATGTCTTGATTTCTATGTAATTTTCAAAGATTTTCCAGTTTGTAAGACCAAATTTACCTAAAAATTTCTGCTAAAACCTGTTTTTTTAGGCAAAAACAGTTCATTTTGGCTTTAGAAGATGATCTTATATTGAATAATTACATAGAATTTAAGCTCTTACAGCAATTTTCTATGTAATTAACACAGAATTATTGTTTATGATAGGTTTAATAGTGTCAAAGTTAATTTAGTAAGTTAATAATTCTTTTTACAAACTCAAAATCTTTTCAAAATTTGGTTTTGCAGTAAAAACTAATCTTCTTATTGACAAAACCCGCAACTTTCTTTAAACCATTTTTATACGACAAAGAGGTCGTAGATAAATTTCTTATGCAAATTTCTGCAGGGGAAATTTTTCTACGGCCTCTTTTTTTTGTTTTAAAAATTTTACAGGAGGCTTTGCGCAAGATGCTTTTGAAGTTTACAAAAATGCATGGCTGCGGGAACGATTATATTTATTTTGACTGTACCGGCTCTGATTTTCCCGGCGGGGCAGAGGGGGAAAAAGAGGCGGCCATAAAGCTTTCGGACAGGCATTTTGGAATTGGCGGGGACGGCATAATTATTATTAAAAAAGGCAAGTCCGCTGATTTTGAAATGGTCATGTATAATGCCGACGGCAGCCGCAGTCAGATGTGTGGAAATGGAATCCGTTGTGTGGGTAAATATGTTTACGATACAGGATATACAAAAGGCCGCGAGTTTACAGTTGAATCTATGGGGGCTGTAAAGCATCTTAAGGTTATAAAGGGAGAACCCGGGGACAAAGAGACCTGGCTTTCGGTTGATATGGGGAGCCCGATTCTGCAGGCAGAGAAGATACCTGTAGCCCTTGCGGTCCCTGAGCTTGTCGAAGGGGTCGAAGGGTCGACCGAACATGTCATCATGCACCCTCTGACAATAAATAACACCGAATACAAAATAACCTGCGTCTCAATGGGAAACCCTCATGCAGTAGTTTTTATAGACAAAAAGCCTGCTGATTTTCCTGTTTGCCAGCTTGGACCTCTTTTTGAAAATAACGCCTTTTTCCCGGAGCGCACAAATACAGAATTTGCATACGTAGAAGACCGCCGCACAATCTGGATGCGGGTCTGGGAGCGGGGAACCGGCGAAACCTTAGCCTGCGGAACCGGAACCTGTGCCACAGTTGTAGCCGCAATCTTAAACGACCTGGTAGATGCAGGAGAAAAAATAACAGTACATCTCTTGGGCGGCGATCTGCAGATTGAATGGAGCGGCCGCGAAGAAGACAGCGTCTTTATGACCGGCCCCGCACAGACTGTATTTACAGGAAAAATAGAGATATAAGAGAGATTGTCGGGTCAAGCCCGACAATGACGCGAGTTTTGCATCGCAAAACTCGGTAAGCACGCTTGCGTGCGACTCATTCCCGGGCTTGACCCGGGAATCTCAATATAAAAGGAGAGAATCTAATGAAAATCAACAAAAACTTTTTAGACCTTGAGGAATCTTATCTTTTTTCGACGG
>CAMNDY010000136.1 GCA_946535985.1 uncultured Treponema sp.
GCCATTATGGAGACCTGCAGGGCAAGAACAAAGCCGAGGCCGCAGAAAAGTTTGGTGAGGACCAGGTAAAAATCTGGCGCCGTTCTTTTGATGTAAAGCCCCCAGCCCTTTCTGACGACGATGAGCGCTCTGCAAAAAAACAGGAAATGTACCGCGATGTTGATCCAAGCTTCCTTCCACAAAACGAAAGCCTTGAAACAACAATTGCCCGTGTAGTTCCATACTTCCTCGAAGAAATCAAACCACAGATGAAGGCCGGTAAACGTGTAATTATTGCAGCTCACGGAAACAGCCTTCGCGCCCTTGTAAAATATCTGGATAACCTTACTCCGGAACAAATCCTGGAAGTAAATATTCCAACAGGTACTCCGCTTGTTTATGAGTTTGATGACGACCTCAAAGTTATCAAGCACTACTACCTTGGAGACCAGGATGCAATTGCTGCAAAAATGAATGCAGTTGCAAATCAGGGAAAGAAAAAATAAGGTTCCGGATTGTACAATCAGATTATCGTTCCAAACGTTTACAACTCTTCTCCAGATGATTTCTTTGATGGCAATGCCCGTCTTCCAAAAGAGATAGGCGACCTTAAGCTGCTGCGTAAGGAATGCCGTAATCAGATTGTTTACTATGACTGGAATTTAAGTTTTAAGGATAAAACTTTTGCGAGCCGCCCGGATAATTTCGGGAAAGATGAGATTCAGATTATCTTCAACATCAACCAGAAAATTGACTGGCAGATAGACAGCGCGCATGAAGCTGTCAGCATGCTGCCGGGCGAGGTTTGCGTTTTCAGAAATAAGAATTACGCAACCTCCATGGATTATGACTGCAACAAGAATTTTCAATTCAAGAGCCTTCAGATGACAACACGTTTTTTTGAAGGCCTGCTTTCCCGCTATTTTGATTCGGATAAAATCGAAATGGGAAAATCACTTTTTCTGACACATGTAACAAAAACTTCCATAACAGCAGACATGTACAAGGTTCTTTCAGAAATTGACAGTGCAGAAAAATATCATGAGTTTAAGGGAGTCTATGTGGAAGCAAAATTGATTGAACTGATTGCCCTTGTTCTTCACGGAATCTTTTACAACAAAACTTCCCTGATAGAACGCAATAAAGATATGGCAGAAGGAAGCCGGTCTGATATTGCTCAGATAGAAGCCCTGCACCATCGCATTCAATTTAATCCTGCAGATGATTACAAAGTTTCCAAGCTCGCAGAAAATCTTTCCATGAGCGAAAGCAAGCTTACACGGCTTTTCCGTTCTCTGTACGGAACATCAATTCATAAATATATACAAAACCAGCGTCTGGAAAATGCAGCCAGCCTTATTTCCAGTAAAGAACTGAATGTTTCCGAAGCTGCCCTGCAGAGCGGCTATACAAACATGAGCTGGTTTTCAAAAGAGTTTCAGAAAAAATTCGGCCTTACTCCTAAAAAGTTTTCAATGCTAAAAAATCCAGTTACCGAAAACTGTTAGTTTTCTCCCGATTTTTAGTAGAAATCAACATTTGTAATAAATTATACTCTATACAAGTTAGTCACTACTAACAATAAAAAGTTATTTCGGAGGCCCTATGTTAAAATCTGTAGCGCCGTATATTGGTAAATATAAAAAATATACGGTCATTGCGTCGGTGCTTACAACCCTTGGAATTATTGCCAACGTAGCACCCTATTTCTTTTTGTATCAGCTGATTCTTCCGCTTACAAGACATCAGCTGCCGGACTTTCATTTTGTGGTAGTTCGCGTTTTATTGATTTTTGCCTGCCTTGCTTTTTACGCAATCTCTTATACGACAGGCTTATGCTTTTCTCATGTGAGTGCCTATAACACGCTGAAAAATATCCGCATCTCACTAAAATCAAAGCTTGAAAATCAGCCTCTTGGAAATATCAAGGAAATGGGAACCGGTCAGATAAAGCGCGTTTTTACAGACGACATCGACCAGATTGAACTTCTGCTCGCCCACGCCATTCCAGAGGGAATTGCAAATCTTCTGGTTCCCCTTATCGTGTTAATTGCAATGTTCATAGTAGACTGGCGACTTGCACTTTTGACTCTTGCAATAATTCCTATAGGCGTTTTTGCAATGTCTATGATGATGAAGGCCGGAATGTCAAAAATGGGCGCTTATTACGAGTCCGCAAAAAAGATGAACAACACAATCATCGAGTATGTAAACGGAATGGAGGCCATTAAAGTTTTCAACAAAGACGGAGATTCCTTCCGCCGCTTTGGAGATGCAGTTCGCGGCTATCGTGATTTTACGCTGGCCTGGTATAAGGTCTGCTGGCCATGGATGGCAGTTTATAATTCTACACTTCCTTGTCTTGCCTTTTTCACCTTGCCGATTGGAGCCCTTCTTGTTTTGAACGGCACAATTGATTTGAGCCAGCTGCTTTTAGTTTTGTGTATGTCCTTTTCAATTGGTTCTTCAATTCTTCGTGCCCTCAGCTTTGGCGGAAAGATTCCTCAGCTGGATTATAAAATTGCCGAGCTCGAAAAGATGATGAATGGAGAGGCAATTAAGCAGGGAACTCACAGCTTTGAAGGCAAGAATTATGATATTGAGTTTAAGGATGTGAAGTTTTCGTATAAGAAAGATTGTCGGGTCAAGCCCGACAATGACACAAACATCAAGCCTGACAATGACAAGGGCTCTAATATGTCATCCTCGGGCTTGACCCGGGGATCTTCAGAGGTCTTGCACGGCATAAATCTCACCCTCAAACAAGGCACCACTACCGCCCTCATCGGCGAATCGGGTAGCGGTAAATCAACCCTTGCAAAACTCCTTGTTCACTTTTACGACCTGGACTCTGGCAGCATAAAAATCGGCGGACAGGACATTACCAACATGTCAATTGAGGCCCTCAACAATCAGATTTCTTATGTAGCTCAGGAACAGTTTCTTTTTAATACCAGCCTTTACGAAAACATTCTGATAGGCCGCCCAGACGCAACCCGCGAAGAAGTTTTAGACGCTGCCCGTCGTGCCCAGTGCGATGAGTTCCTTGCCCGCTTCCCTAAAGGAATAGACACAATGGCAGGAGACAGCGGCAAGCAGCTTTCCGGCGGAGAGCGTCAGCGTATTTCTCTTGCCCGTGCAATTTTGAAAAATGCACCGGTAATTGTGTTAGATGAGGCTACCGCTTTTATGGACCCGGAAAACGAAGAAAAGATGAATGCTGCAATTGCAGAAATTGTCAAGGACAAAACTGTAATCGTAATTGCTCACAGACTTTCATCAATCAAAAATGCAGACAAGATTTGTGTTCTTAAAGCAGGCAATGTGATTGCCGAAGGTACACACGAAGAACTGATGAAGAACTGCGAAGAGTTCCAGAAGCTGTGGCAGGCTTCTACTGCTGCCGCTGAGTGGAGGATTTAAAATGAAAAAACAAAATAAATCTATGATTTCGATGATG
>CAMNDY010000137.1 GCA_946535985.1 uncultured Treponema sp.
AAAATACCTTCATCTTCTTTATAACAGCGTACACCATCATCACAACCAAGCCAAACCACATTTCGGAATGAATCTTCTGCTATTGCATTTACTGTTGATGCTAAATTTGTTGTATGAAATTTTCCATAACTAAGCTTTTGAATTCCGCCACGATCCAGCGCAAACCACATATTGTGCTCACGGTCTTCCATTATCTTAGTAACACTGTCATCTGTCATAAAGTCGCTGTTTTCGGAATATGAAAAATGACCATCATGCAAAACTGTTATTCCGTTATCCAGGCCAAACCATATGTTTTTTGCTGAATCCTTGAATATACAGGTAACTGCGGTTCCTTTTTGATTTCCGTGTCCAACATCATAAAGATATTCTTTTCCATCAACTTTTTTTACAACATGATGTGGTGCAAGCCCAAACCAGAAGGTATCATCTTCTTCCTGCATCAAGCTTGTTATGACAGGATTTTCTATAGATTTTATGGGATTAGTTTTTTCAAAATAACCGCCGCGATAGGTGTAAAGTCCATTTTCAGTACGGGTTACTATCCATACACGACCTGTGTTATCGCAATATATCTGATTTACAATAAAACGATTATCATCCGGAATTTCATTAAAAAAGACCGGATTTTCTATTTTATGATGAAGAATGCAAGAAACTCCAGATGCAGTTCCTACCCATATATAACCATTTTTATCTTCACAAAAGGCTCTGATTGAATTATTTACCAAACCATCTTTTACAGTAAATTTTTCAACAGTACCATTACGTTTAAGGCAGATTACACCTTCATCATTTGTACCAATCCAAAGATCCTGATTTGTATCCTGATAAATAACCCGCGCACTTAAAAAATCCAACTTTTCATCATAAAGGCGGTTCATGGAAAGAAATTCCACACCGTCAAAACGCACAAGACCACTATATGTACCAAAATACATATAGCCGTCCCTATCCTGAATCAAGTCTGTTATTGTATTAGCCGGCAAACCAGATTCTGCATTCCAGTTACGGTTTATATATTCCTTTAAAAAAGAATCATCCGGTGTATGGGTTTGCGCAAAAAGTAAACTGCCTGCAAGAAAGGTGCAGGCAGCGAAAAAAGCTCTCTTCTTTTTCGTAGTCTTTACCATAACATATTATTTTACTACGAAAGTTGGTATTTGACGAATTTTTTGTTTCTTTGAAATTTCCCTGATTTATCCGTGAATTATTCCTCTGTTACCCAGAATAAATCATTCAATGTGACTCCCAGTGCCTTACAGATTGCAATGCATAAGTTGATTGTAGGGTTATAGTCCCCCTTTTCTATTGCATTGATTGTCTGCCGGCTTACACCCACGGCCTTTGCTAAATCATCCTGTGACATATCCTTAAGGGCACGGGCAGATTTTAGTTTTAGATTTTTCATATATAACCGCCTTACCTATTCGTCGTCTTCCTGCTTTTCTTCCTTTTTTGATATCAGGTATTTAATGAGAATGCTCAAGCCTATAACTCCAACGAATACTCCTACAGAAAGATTAATCAGCTTGAACCAGGCATCATCAGCCGTAAAGCCTCTTAATATAGAAAGAAGTGCTAATAAAATTACAATCACCAGCCATCTTTTTGTAAAAGGCTTATTTGGTGAAAAATAAGCATCCTTAAAAATTGCTACTTCAACAAAAATAAAAAGAGCAAACAAGGTCTCAAGCCAGCTGAGCATTCCTGGTGCCACAATAACCAGAGGTTTTTCTGTAAAAAGCTCAATAAAGAATACAGCAAGCTGACAAAGAACAAAAGTTATGAAACCGGCCTTAAAAGCAATTCCACGTGCTGCAATCTGGCGTTCATCGTATTCACAGCTTTTTTTCTTCATTTTGAATATTACGCAAACAATTGCAACAATGGCAATTCCAACAGCAAATCCAATAGCGAATGATAATGACATAAAATTTCTCCTTGCGGAATTTCCGCCAGACGGTAGACGTGCACTTTCTACCTGTCTTTATGTAAAATATATACGACATTTTGTTATATGTCAAGTATATTTTACAAATTGTCATTTTCCAGATAAGAGGGGGCGTTGCGGGGGCGGCGCAGGTTGAATAAGAGCCGAGGCTTTTTAGGCAGTGTACCTGCGCCGGAAGTTTTGCAAGGCAAAACTTCAAGAACTCAAAGCATTTTTTCCCCCGCTGGGTGGGTAGCCGAAAATTGCGGTGGTTGAGCTTGTCGAAACTACCGCAAGTTGAGGCGCAGGGAGGGGCTCCTCCCTCTTATTGACCAACATTGAATAAATCTTTAATATCTACAGTATGACTAAACAGGCCGACATACTTACTGAATTTTTAGACTCAAAAACTATTGATTCGCTTGCTCACTTTCTTAATAAGGAAAAGGGGTACGAATCGTCTGCCGACACAATTGCCGCTGCCTTTGGTTCTGGAAAGGGTTTTTCAAAAATGAAGGCTGAAGCCGCTGATAAACTGGTTTCAAGCTTCAAAAATAATCTTACCCTTCTTGTTCAGAAAACCTGGGTTGAAAAATCGGACATTGCTCTAAAGGACCAGCTCCTTTATCAGCTTGATGTTTTCTTAAGCAATAAATCCTGGAAAGATAATTACGTTCTCTTTTTACAGTTGATTAATCAGGCTGTATTCCTGATGTTCGGTCAGAAACCGGACACACCTGATTTTGCAGAATACACTCTCCGCATAGATCCAGAATTTGGTATTTTCTGGTGGTACATTTCAAACCTTCCTCCCAAAACTGAATGGTCAGAAGAAAAGTGCCGGTTAGCTATGCTGCTCGGAATGTATTTCCTTGCAAATTACTAATTTTAGATTAAAGCAGACCGGAGCTTGTTAGAGTTCCGGTCTTTTTTTTCGTCATCCTGAACTTGTTTCAGGATCTATAAAAGAGACCCCGAAACAAGTTCGGGGTGACAGATGACACTAAAGAGGTGCCCTATGGACATTAAAAAAATTACCGATTCCCTGCGTACTGCCAGCCAGAAGCTTGCCCTGCAGAATGCCAGCATAAAGAATGCGGCGCTCGAGGCTGTTGCCCTTGCCCTGGATAAAAACCGCGCTTCCATTATTGCTGCTAACAAGGCTGATGTTGAAGCAGCGCGGGCAGGCGGAATCAGCGAGTCTATTATTGACCGCCTTCTGCTTAATGACAAAAGAATTGACGGAATCATTGAAAGCCTCCGTCTTGTAATTGGTCAGACAGACCCTGTTGGCGAAGAAGTTGCCGGCTGGAAAACTCCAAATGGAATGACAATCCGCCAGGTTCGCGTACCTCTTGGAGTTGTTGCAATTATTT
>CAMNDY010000138.1 GCA_946535985.1 uncultured Treponema sp.
AGCGCCCCAGTGCGGGCGTCCACATAACATTGATTATACTGACAAGAAATATCAATATAAAGAATTTATATAATTATTATACCATAAAATAATCTATTTTGATAAAATCATAATAAATTGCTACAGAATGCCAAACTAGCATAAAACAAAGAGGCCCAAATGAATTCAGTTTATAACCTTTCCTGGATATTTTTACTCATTGCAATGGCGGGAGATTTAATTGTTTCTTTTATTCTTTCGTATTTTTACAAAGGCTATAGCAATCTTAAAATGTCTATAAGCGCCTTGGGAAATCCAAAGAGTCCTGTGAGACTTCCTTTTAATATCTGGATGCTTATTGAAGGACTCTTGTTTCTCATAGCATTACCTGCCATATATAATTATTTCAATCCGGTATCATCAAAATTGACGATTACCTTACTAATCTTTATTGCTGTCTTTGCAATTGGAGCCTGTATATTTACCTGCTTCTTTAGCGTGAATGAAAGTAAAGATATAACAACACTTGCATCAAAGATTCACGGTGCTGGCTCTGCTCTTGGATTCTGTCTTTTTCTTTTTGTTCCGCTGATTATTTCAATTCTCTATTTTAAATCAGATGAAAATCTATTTGGAATAATAAGTATCATATGTTTTGTACTGTCTTTAGTTTTCTTTGTTTTATTCATCATGTCAGATAAGGAAAACTTTGCATCAACCGTCATTGCAAACGAAGGACTGTGGCAGCGATTAAATCTTATCTTTATGTATCTTCCGCTTTGTGTGGTTTGCTTAAAGGCTATTGAATAATTAATTTAGCCCGGTCGCCTATTATTATGTTTTCTGAACCGATAGAATCATAAACACTTTGTTGTATATATAAGGTTCCTTCATTTTGTACTTCTATTATGGTTAGAGACTTTCCTTCATTTTTTACACTTCCGCCGGTGCTACTACTATCGATAAGATGAAATATTCCGTTTACAAAAATTACTGCATTATTATGAAAGGGAGATGTGGAAGTTAGAGTATGCCCGTTCAAATCAAGCACTAAGTCCAAATCTTCCTTAACAGAAAAAACACAGATAGTGCGGATATCTTTTCTAAGCTTTGCACTTCTTACAAGCTGACTTCCAGAAAAGAAATTTCCAAGTTCTCCGGAATTGTCAATTTGTGAATCACCAAAAAGTAAATCACATCCAGAAAAAACAAAAGATAAAAATGAAACAAGTAAAAAAGGTAAAAAGAATTTTTTCATATTTTTCTCGTACGAATAGTTTTAAATAATAACAAATTTCATGCATTAATTGTTACAAAAAATGATGAAAAGAAAGTGATTTGAATTCTCCCGCGCGGGTCAATCAAAGGAAGTCAACTTTGGGCTGATCAAAGCTCCTGGCACTTGTCTTGCAAGCCTGCAGCAGCTCCGGCACAGAATTAACACCCCATTCATCGGCGGCAATTTTTATGAGCTTTCCGCAGGTTCGGGAATCTTCGAGGGCGTCGTGGGCAAGGTATTCAATATTAAAATGAGCGCCCAGATCGGTAAGTTTATGTGACTTAATTTTGGGCCAGGTTTTGCGCGCAACAATGAGGGAATCAAAATATTCAAGCTGGGGTAGGGGCATTCCAAAATATTTGCAGCAGCTTTTTATGACCGGCATATCAAACATATTTCCGTTATGTGCGACTAACGGCAGGCCCAGAGTTTTGTTTATAAAAGGCATAACCATCGTGTCCCAGACCTCGGGGAAATAGGGCTTGTTGTAAACATCCTTGTAAGTAATGTGATGAATAGTTTCGGTCCATTCAGGAATAAAATACATCTTGGCCGGATGAATCAAAGAATAGCAGGAATCAACCTCCTGTCCGTCAATAAATCGCACAAGCCCCACCGAGCAGGCACTGTTCATGTAATGATTAGCAGTTTCAAAATCAATTGCAATGTAGTCGAGTTTTTCTGTCATACTTAATAATATAGCTTACCTTACTATCATTCTGCGAGAGTAGATGAACAATTTTCTAAACAACATTCTAATCTTCAGACTTTGAATTATCAAGCGGTTTTCTATATACTTAATTCATATTTATTATGTAAAATAGGGTAGGGGAGAATTCAGGAGGACGGCTATGTTTCATTTCAAACGAGGCAAGCAGCAGGAGCTTTCCGAAAAAGAAGCAAAAAGAGTAAACGAAAAATTTAATTCGTTCAAAAATAAAAAATACTCCGAAGACGACATGAATAAGGTTTTTGAAAACGAAGAAACCATTCTGCATAAAATGGACAACAAACATTTGAACGGTTTTGTTGATGATGTAAAACTTTATTTTTCTATGCTCAAGGATTTTTTCACCAAGAAATATACAAAGGTTCCGATTGGAACTATTGTTTCAATTGCGGCAACGCTTTTGTATGTGCTGGCCCCGCTTGATATGATTCCTGATTTTATGCCTTTTGTGGGCTTTCTTGATGATGCCGGAATTGTTACTCTTTGTATAAAAGGCTTTAAGGCCGACCTCGAAACCTACAAGGAATTCAAAGGTCTTAATTAATGTCTGCTATGAATGAACTAACCCCAATCCAAAAAGAAATAGTGATCGCTCTTGAACAGCTTAAGGAAAAATCTTTGATTACAGAAGCTGTTCTTGCCAAGAAAGTCCGGGAAAATACAAAGATCCAGGGAAAGAACAAAGCCGGCATAAGCTTAAAAGATCTGGAAGTTTGTGTTGAATATCTTGCCCAGAATAATCAGCTTAATTTTGCTCTCCACTTGAACAGCGTAAATGATATTCTCATAAAGAAAGAAGAAGCATGGAAGCTGTTGGATGGGGATGCGAAAAAGCGCCGTCAGTCCAGCGAAAAATCAATTTCTGTTTTAACTAATGGCGATTTACGAACTAAGAGCTCCGGCGGAAAAGCTCCGAAGAAACGCAGCGACAGGAAGAAGGTGGATTTTAGAAGGATTGAGGAGTTTGAGTAAGGAAGGAGGAAAAGGACGAGCTAAAAAACAGTCCCGATGGACTGTTTTTTTTAACGCTCTCCTATAGAACACCGCCCGCCAGCGGGCTTACACAGGTAGACAGAACGTACATTATAAGTAGTTATTTGTATAGTCAACAGGGCTTTGTTGGCCTTTAATTTACAAGATACATTCTTTATTCAGTTTATCAGACTGTTTCTTTTGCAGAGCATTTTCATTTTGCTGTAAGTATCTTTAAATTATGCTACTAATTTATCAAACTCAGCATATGGTTCAAGCATCTGTAGCATGAACTCATACGGAGTTACAACCTTGAGATCTCCGCT
>CAMNDY010000139.1 GCA_946535985.1 uncultured Treponema sp.
TCTTTTACCTGTTCGATGGCCTGGTGCACAAGGATGTCGGCGTCTACAGAAAGCCAGCCATCTTTTTCCATTTGAGAACATATGTAATTTTTGCCGGAGGCCATGGGGCCAACAACGGCTATAACTTCTTTCATTAATGGAACTCTCCCCAGTTTTTACCGTATTCTATGCTTACGCGCAGGGGAACGCTAAGTTCTACTGCACCTTCCATTTTATCTTTTATGAGTGCAATTGTGGCATCGATGATTTTCTGGTCGTCAGGGCATTCAAAAATCAATTCATCGTGAACCTGCAGTAAAAGGCGGGCAGGGGAGTTAGTTTCTTCTAACGCAGTAGTAACATTTATCATTGCTTTTTTTACAATGTCGGCAGCGCTTCCCTGAACTGGTGAGTTTACGGCAATGCGTTCGGCGGCGGCTTTTTCTACTTTGTTGCGGCTGTTAATTCCCATAATAGGGCGGGAGCGGCCAAAGATTGTTGTGACTTTGCCTGTCTGCTCGGCGCCGGCGACGGTGTCTTTTATAAACTTATCTACATCTGCGTACATGTTAAAGTAATTGTCTATAAATTGGGCGGCCTGGGTACGGCTTATTCCCAAGTCATTTGCAAGGCGGAAAGAACTCATTCCGTAAATTACGCCAAAGTTGATTGTTTTGGCTGTACGACGCATTTCCGGGGTAACTGCTTCGGGGGCAACACCATAAATTAAAGCGGCTGTGGCCTTGTGAACATCGGTTCCTTCTATAAATGCTTTACACATATTTTTGTCCCCGCTTAAGTGGGCAAGGACAACAAGTTCAATCTGGGCATAGTCTGCTGAAATTAAAACCTTGCCTTCCGGGGCTGTAAAGGCTGCACGGATTTTTCTTCCGGCCTCTGTGCGTACCGGAATATTCTGGAGGTTTGGTTCGCGGCAGCTTAGGCGGCCTGTTGCAGTACCTGTCTGAACAAAGTCTGTGTGAATGCGGCCATCCTTGTCTGTAAGCTGGGGCAAAGTTTCTACATAAGTAGAATTGATTTTTGCAAGCTCGCGGTATTCAAGAATCATTCGCGGAACCGGATCATACAAGGCAAGCTCTTCCAGAACTGATGTGTCTGTTGAATAACCGGTCTTTGTTTTTTTGCCTGCTTTAAGATGGCGTTCTTCGAATAAAACTGTCTGCAGTTGTTTTGGAGAGGCAATATTAAATTCGTGGCCAACTTCTTTATAGATATTTTGTTCTATAAGTCCAATCTCGCGGACCAGTTCTTTGTTGTAATTATTGAGTTCCTTTGAATCCAAATGGATTCCTGCAAGCTCCATTTTTGTAAGAATTGGAAGCACCTGCATTTCCATCATCAAAAGTTTTTTGAGGGTCTGACTTTTGTCTGCTTCAAAAGGTTCGCGGAGTTTGAGTCCCAGTTTGTAGGTAAAATCTGCATCTTCTGCGGCGTATTGGTAAGCCTTTTCCAATGGAACATCTGCAAAGGTCTGGCCTTTTGCTACTATGTCTGAAAATTCGATTCCTTTAAGGCCAAGGATAGTTTCTCCAAGATATTCAAGGGAATAGCCGTTGCGTCCGGTTCGCTCAGGATTTATGAGCCAGGCGGTTACCATTGTGTCGTAATATTTACAGCCGTCAAAGAGTTTTGTAAAGCCTGTGTTGTAAAGAACCTTTAAGTCAAACTTGGCATTGTGCATTATGACTGTGACTGAGCTATCTGTAAAAATGCGGGCCAGCTGGGCGTAGGCATCTTCTTTTGTAATATAATCACTTGCGCCAAAAAGGTCTGTGGCTTCCTGCTGCAAAGGGATGTAAACTGCTTTGCCTTCCTGGTAGCAGAGGCTGAAGCCTAATATGCTGCAGTTGAAGGTGTCGAGAGAAGTTGTTTCGCTATCGTAGGCAATGAGCTTTTTCTTGTCCCCGGATTTTAAGAAGGCACTGATGTATTTTTCCAGCTCGGCTATGTCTGTTATGGCCTTGTAGCCGGAAGTGTCATTTTGCTTTAGTTCAAGCTGCGGTCCTTGAGCCTGTCGAAGGGCCTCATCACCATCCGGCTCCGGGGTTTTAGGGGCGGAGCCCCTAGGCGAAGGGGTAGCGGAAGACGACTTGTCGGCTGAAGCGAGGGGAAGGCTTTCCCCTCCTGTATTTCCTAATCCCAGTTCCGCATAACTCTTAGCCACAGCCGGTGCCCCATAGGCCATAAGCTTTTCTGCAGCAGCCTTGTAATTAAAGGTGAGAGGGGCGGCATTGAGGGCTGTATCAATATCAGGGCAGGGAACTGTATCAAAAAGACGGATGAGCTTCTGGCTGAAGTAGGCATTTTCGTGACCGTCGGCAAGTTTTTGCTTCATGGCACCCTTTATTTCTTCAAGGTGGGCATAGATTCCGTCAAGGTCGCCGTAATCGGTAAGAAGTTTGGATGCTGTTTTTACACCAACTCCATGAACACCGGGAACATTATCTGCAGTGTCTCCATAAAGGCTCAAAAGATCCAGCAGTTTTGAAGGAGGAACTCCCCATTCTGCTTCTACTCCTGCAGCATCTGTGAGCTTCCAGGTTTGGGCGCCCGACTCCGGCTTGAGTATGAGAGTTGTGTCGTTTACCAGCTGCATAAGGTCCTTATCGCCGGAAAGGATGCGGCACTCCCAGCCCTGGTCGCTGCATTTTTTTGCTACGGTTGCAATTATATCATCTGCTTCGTAGCCGTCGCATTGAAGAACCGGTACACCAAGGGCCTGTAAAATCTCGCAAATCCATGGAATCTGGGCATGAAGATCGTCTGGAGTTTTGTTACGGGTTGCTTTATATTCGGGATACATTTCGTGGCGGAAGGTTTTTGTCTTGGAATCCATTGCCGCAAAAATATAGTCGGGCTTATAATGCTGGAAAATCCAGTGGAGATTACGGAAAAACCCAAAAAGCGCACTAACATTTTCCCCCTTAGGATTCGTAAGTGGCCGGCTTATAAATGCAAAATAACAGCGGAAAATGAGTCCGTAGCTGTCAAGAATATAAATTGTCTTTTTTTCGCTCATGTATTGATTTTAACATTTATAAGCAAAAAGTCATAGGGGTTAAAATTTTTTATAGACATTATAAAATTAAATAAATTATGAAAAAATGATGGATGCGGAGTGGAAACCGGCTGACGGTTTCCACGTGAGCAGCCAGCAATTTTTCATCTTATGATTGAATCTTCTTTATATAATGTCTGTAAAAAATTATATTTGCAACGAATGTAAAAAGCCAGCTTATAGGGTAGGTTA
>CAMNDY010000140.1 GCA_946535985.1 uncultured Treponema sp.
ATAAATGAATACAAGCATATCAATAATTCCAAAACCTCTTTCGGTAAAAGTCACGAATAATACTTTTGATTTCCCATTTGATTCTGTTTCAATTCACACAAATACAAACAATCAGTCTATTCAAAAACAAATGGAAAGAGCCTTTACAATTACCGGTATAAGAGTTTCAGATAAAGGATTTCCTGTAAACATTGAAGTAAACCGGTTTGACGGCATTACCTCCGACGAAGAATACAAACTATCCTCTTTTGCAAAAGAAATACAAATTCAGGCACAAAATTTCAAAGGGGCTTTTTACGCATGTATTAGTGCTGCACAAATACTTTTTTCATGCAAGGGCAAGCTCCCGGAATTTGTAATAGAAGACAAACCAGAGTGCAGCTGGAGAGGATTTCTTTTAGATACAAGCCGTTCTTTTTATTCAACAGACTTTATAAAAAAAATGCTCAATGCCTGTGCCCTTCACAAATTAAATATTTTCCACTGGCATCTTACCGATGATCAGGGCTGGCGTTTTGAAGTTCCCGCTTTTCCAAGACTAACAGCCATAGGTTCTAAAAGACAGGCTTTAACAATGCCTCCTTCGGAAGAAGGCCTTTTTGACGAAGGAAAAGAAATCCGCCGCTGGTATAGCGATGAAGAAATAAAGGAAATTGTTGAATATGCAGCTGAACTCTGTATACAAATTGTCCCTGAAATTGAATTTCCAGGACACTCCTCTGCACTACTTGCCGCTTATCCCGAATATGGCTGTACAGGGGGCCCTTACCAGGTAGAAAACAGATGGGGAATTTTCCCGGACCTGCTTTGCCTTGGTAACGATAAAGTTTTTACCATTTACAAAGCCGCTCTAACAAAAATTGCACAATTATTTCCTTCACCATATATTCATATTGGCGGAGACGAATGCCCTCATGAACGCTGGGAAAACTGTCCAAAATGTCAGGAGCGCATTAAAAAAGAAGGGCTTGATTCCGTGGCCCAGCTTCAAGCCTGGGGAACAAAAAAGATTGTTTCAATTGTAAACGATTTAGGAAAAACGCCTATCGGCTGGGATGAAGTTTTAGATAACAATGGACAAAATCCTTTACCGCAGAATGTTATTGTTCAAAGCTGGCAGGGAACCCAAGGAGGCATAAAAGCAGCAGCCAAAAATCACAAAGTTATAATGTCACCCTGTGCCTACTATTATCTGAATTTTAAAAATCTTGATTCTTTTGAAGAAGAAGGCCGACTTGGTGTAACTACATGTAAAAAAACATATTCCTTTTCGCCGGACAGTAAAAACTTAAAACTCGAATCACAAGACCAGCACCGTCTTATTCTTGGAGGAGAATGCACGCTCTGGACCGAAATGCTCCCTCATTCAAGAACTGCAGAATATCTTCTTTTTCCACGCTTTTGTGCCGCAGCCGAAACTTTCTGGCTCCCAGAAGAGAAAAAAGATTTTGAAGATTTTAAAGAAAGAATACCCCTTCATAAAGAATTACTGCATCGCCTTAATTACAGGTTTTATGAAGGCCCGCTGGAATAAAAAAAGTCCGAAGTTATGGATTTATTCTCCAAACTTCGGACTTTTTTTTATTAAGATTTAATTACCTTACACTCTTTCTGGTGAAACAGCAACTGCATTCTTACCCATGTAAGCTACAATCTTAGAACCATCTTTAAGCTCACCAACAGGAATATACGCAGAATCAATACGCTTTCCGTCTACTTCAATATGTTCAATACCTTTGCAAACGTGCTGCGGATTCTTAACCTCAATCTTAAGGTTCATCTTTCGCCAGCGGCGTTCAACAGTGTAGCCGTCCCAGTCGTGCTTAATACATGGATCAATCAAAAGTCCATCGTACTGAGGTTTAATACCAAGCATGTACTGAGTAATTGCGTAGTAAGACCAGGTACCAGCACCAGACAGCCATGAAGTTCTTGTGTTACCAGGGCGCTTGCTGAATGTAGAATAAGTTGTCTGACCTACTACATAAGGCTCACTCTGGCGGATTTCTGCCTTGTCGTTATAGGCAGCCGGAATAGAAGCCTTGCAGTATTCGTATGCACGGTCACCGTTTCCAAGCATTGTTTCTGCAATAACACCCCAACCCTGAGTATGGTTAAAGATACCGGCATTTTCCTTAATACCAGGAAGGAATACAACAGAAGACATAATGTCTGAACGAGTCTTAACAAATGGAGGAGCACAAAGCATAAGACCATAAGGAGTTGCAAGTTTTTCCTTTACGCTTTCCATACAAATCTTTGCCTGTTCTGCTGTTGCAGCGCTGGACATAACAGCCCAAACCTGGGTATTAAAGTAAATCTGACCTTCTTCAATAGACTGTGTTCCGTAAACAGTTCCATCTTCGCCAACTGCCCAGATAAACCATTTTCCGTCCCAGCATTTTTTCTGAATGTTTGCATCAAGTGTGTCACGTTCTTTCAAAGCCCAGGCAGCTTCATTCTTCTTTCCAAGGCGTTCGCTGATGTCTGCATAAGTTGTAAGACCAAGACGAAGCTGGAAGGCAACGAACAAAGACTCACCATGGTAACCCAATTTCAAACAGTCATTCCAGTCTGCCAGAAGTCCGCAAGGAAGTCCATCTGCACCCATGCGTTCAAGGTTAAAGTCAAGAGCGCGGCGCAGGTGTCCGTAAACAGTAGCTTCTCCACCATCGGCATAAGGAACTACTTTATTGTAAAAATCAAAGTTACCGCTTTCTGCAACATAGCAAGGAACTGCATTAAAGAACCACTGACAGTCATCAGAACGGAATTCTTCAGGCTTTGGAGCTTTTTCGTGTCCGGCATTAAAGTCTTTAGAAATTACAGGAACAGCACCACCATTCTGGCACTGACCGCTTATCATGCGGACAAGGCGTTCTTCGGCTTCCTCAGGTATTGCAGCAGAAACACCAAGGATATCCTGTACAGAGTCGCGGTAGCCAAGACCATCACGTTCTCCGTTATAAACAAGAGAAGCCGCACGGCTCCAGGCAAAAGTGATAAGACAGTTATAAAGTCCCCAAACGTTTACAGTATGGTTAATATCTTCATCTGGAGTAAGAGCCTTGTAAGAACCAAGACGTGCAT
>CAMNDY010000141.1 GCA_946535985.1 uncultured Treponema sp.
ATGAAAATAATCCGTGCAAAAGTTTTAGGTTTTTGTTTTGGTGTCCGCCGAGCCGTTGATCTGGCATCGGGGGCCCTGAGCGATGTGGGGTCCCTGAGGCTCTCGAAGGGCCCTGATAAAAGTCCTGTCTATTCACTTGGCCCCCTCATCCACAACGAAGCCGCTCTTGCAGATTTACAATCCCGCGGGCTTTGCACGGTAGAAGAAGCTCAAATCAATACAATCCCGGACGGCTCAACTGTAATTATTCGCGCACATGGAGTTGCTCCTCGTGTAACTGCGGCTTTGGAAGAGAAGAGCTGCCGTATAATTGATGCAACTTGTCCCCGTGTAAAAGCCAGCCAGAAAATGGTAGAGCGCTATACCAAAGACAACGACTACGTAATAATCACCGGCGACAAAAATCACGGCGAGATGATTGGCATTGCAGGCTTTGCAGGCCCCAATTTTATTCAGATTCAAAACGAAGAAGAAGCCCGTGCCCTCAACTTTCTGGATGCCGACAAAATCAACGTAATCTTAATGAGCCAGACAACCTACAGCATAAAAGAGTTTCAGAAAATCCGGGAAATCCTCACCGCAAAATTCCGCAACATCACAGTCATGAACACAATCTGCCCTGCCACAAGCGAACGCCAGCAGGCCCTTCAGGAGCTTTGCAGCCAGGTAGAAGGCGTACTTGTAGTAGGAGGCAAAAACTCCGCCAACACCCGCCGCCTTTACCAGATTGCTGCTGAAAATTGTAAACTGGCTGCACATATTCAGGGGCCTTCAGATATCCCGCCGGACTTTTTTAAACTTCAGACAATCGGCATTACAGCAGGGGCTTCTACACCGGATTCCATCATTCAGGCCGTTGAAGAAGCTTTGTCTGTATAATCTTTAGCATAAATAACAAACAAAACATCGACTCATTTATAAAAAGCATGAAGAAATAGAATTAATTAATTTATGAAGAATACGTTTGAAAAATACTGTCTACGGAGTGGAAAATGGCAGGCGACTGCTTCTGAGTGGTGCCAGAGGCATAGAAAAAATCCGAGGATTTACGAAGTAAACCGCAGGATTTTTACGATAACCAGCTCAGCCTGCAGTCGACTGACATTTGCCACGGGAGTAGACAGTATTTTTCTACATGTTTACATATATTGATTACATTCTTTATCTCTATTATAATAATAAGACTATGAGTAGATGTTTTGTTATGTTAAAGCCGGGCGTTGTAAATCGTCGTCTGGTAGGTGAGGTTATTGAACGCCTCGAGAAAAAAGGTTTTAAACTTGTTGCAATGAAGATGGTTCACGTTTCTGGTGACCTTGCTGCAAAGCATTATGCAGAGCACGAAGGTAAGCCATTTTATGAGGGTTTGGTGGACTATATTACTTCTGGCCCTGTTATTGCTATGGTTTGGCAGGCAGATGATTGTGTTGCTTTAATCAGAAAATTTGTAGGCTCTACAAAGCCTAGTGAAGCAGCTCCCGGAACTATCCGCGGAGACTTCTGTATTCACACAGAACGTAATATTATTCACGCTTCTGACAGCGACGAAAGTGCTGCACGCGAAATTGCCCTCTGGTTCAAAGACGAAGAAATTTTTGACTGGAAGGACTGCGAAGACGGCTGGTATTAACAGGCCTTTTTGCAGGGAGGAACTATGTCAGAAAAAACTGTAGGAATTATCGGCGGTGGTGCCTGGGGAACTGGTATTGCTCAGGCTCTGGCTCGCGGTGGTCACAAGGTTGAAATCTGGGCTCTGGAAGAGGATGTTGTTGCTTCTATAAATAATGAGCACGAAAACAAGCGCTTTCTTCCGGGCTTTAAGCTTAACGAAAGTATTACCTGTTCAAATGATATCTGGCAGGTTGCTTTTGGAAAAGAATTTCTTTTTGTTGCTTCACCTTCTATCTTTTTGCAGCAGACTTTAAAAAAGATAGATACAGTTCCAAACATTGTAGATGGTTCTACAGTTATTGCGGCCCTTACCAAAGGTTTTGTTCCTTCTCCAAGTGGCCCTAAACTGATTCTTGAAACAATAGAATCAGCTCTCCCTGAAATTTATAAGGACTGCACAGTTTATGTTGCAGGTCCAAGTCATGCAGAAGAAGTTGCAATGGGAAAAATCACAGGTCTTGTTGCAGCTTCTTTAAATCCTAAAAATTCTATCCGTGTCCGTGAGCTTTTAAAAGTTCCGGGCCTTATGGTATTCTCAAGTTTTGATGTAATCGGTTGCCAGATTTGTGCAGCTGCTAAAAACGTTATTGCCGCAGTTTATGGTGCCATGGATGCCATAAGCGAAAACAGCGATATTGTAGGCGACAACACTGAGTCTCTGCTTCTGGCTGCAGGCCTTAATGAAATTCAGACTCTTGGTTTTGCAATGGGTGCAACTCATGCAGAGACCTTTACTTCTGTTAGTGGAGTAGGCGACCTGGACGTTACCTGTAAATCAAAATACGGACGCAACCGCCGCTTTGGTCAGGATCTTGTAAAGACAGATATGCTTTCCCGCTTTAAGGATATTGATGATCTTATTGCAAACGTAGGAAAGATCGGTTACCTGCCCGAAGGTGCAATTGCCTGTAAATATGTTCACGAAATTGCCCAGAAAAAAGATATAAAACTTCCTTTGTGTAATGCCCTCTACAAGGTTTTGAACAAAGAAAGCACCGTCGAGCAGATGGTAAAAGAATTACTTAATTTGTAGGAATAAAAAATGTTAGAAAAAATCACCAACACCTTCAGTGACATTTTTAAAAAAATCAGCGGTAAATCAACCATTACCGAAAAAAATATTGAAGATGCCGTAGAAGAAATCAAAATGGCCCTGCTGGAGGCCGATGTAAACCTTCGCGTTGTACGCCGTTTTGTTAATTCTACTATAGAAGAAGCCAAGGGAGAAAAGGTTCTTCGCTCCGTAAATCCCGGCCAGCAGTTTACAAAAATCATTTACGACAAAATGGTGGGCATGCTTGGAGACACTAAGACCGATCTTCACCTCAAAGGCCCGGACACTCAATCCGTTATCCTTATGCTTGGTCTTCAGGGTGCCGGTAAAACTACTGCTGCCCACAAGCTTGCTGCCCG
>CAMNDY010000142.1 GCA_946535985.1 uncultured Treponema sp.
ACTACGCTTTTGATTGGGGCGCTTTCTGACAAGGTTGGGCGACGTAAGATTTTTCTTTGTGCGGGGTATGCCTTCTGGGGCATTTCCATTTTGAGCTTTGGGCTTATAAAAATGGATGTGCTTACAAAAATGACCGGCAGTGTGGTGGCAGCTGCGACTCTTGGTTGTAACCTTGTAATCATCCTGGATTGTGTGATGACCTTTTTTGGTTCTTCTGCAAACGATGCCTGCTTTAATGCCTGGCTTACCGATATGGGCGACGAAACAAACCGCGGAAAAATAGAAGGTATAAATGCCATGATGCCCCTGCTTGCAGTTCTTGTTGTATTCGGCAGTTTTATGTCCTTTGATCTGGATAAGGCAGAAGCCTGGACAAGTATTTTCTTTATAATTGGTGGAGTTGTGATTGTAGTCGGCGGTCTTGGATTTTTCCTGATTGATGACTCTAAGTCGCGCGAGCTTCTCAAAAATGCCCGCGAAGAAAATTCTCACTATTTCAAAAATATTTTTTACAGCTTTAAGCCATCGGTAATCAAAGAGAATTATATGCTTTATGTTATCCTTGCGGCCTTTGCTGTTTTTAATATTTCAATTCAGATTTTTATGCCCTACCTGATTTTGTATTATGAACAGAGTCTTAAACTGAATAACTACGTGCTTATTATGGCACCTGCAATTATTGCTGCTGCCCTTGTTACTCTTTTTTATGGCCGCGTTTATGATAAGTTTGGTTTTGAAAAATCGGTGATTCCTGTTCTTGTAACTCTTATGGCGGGATATGTTTTCCTGTATTTCTTTACAAATATTGTGCTTGTCTTTATCGGCTCTCTTTTGATGCTTTCGGGATTTCTTGCGGGCATGGCTGTTTTTGGTGCAATGGTGCGCGACAACACCCCGCAGAATAAAACCGGAATGTTTCAGGGTGTAAGAATTATTGCCCAGGTTTTGATTCCCGGAGTGATAGGTCCTGCCATTGGCGCTGCCGTTTTAAAAAATGCAGATAAAATTTCTAACGGCGACGGAACCGAATCTTTTATTCCAAATCACAATATTTATCTTGCTGCCTTTATTGCGGGCCTCTTTATTTTCCTTGCTGTCTGGGGTGTTTCATGTCTGAAAAAAAAGAATTCAATAAATTAAAAGTAAGCCCTGAATATGGCGGACTTGTGGGGGAGGTGCCTTTTTCAAAGTATCCGCGGCCACAACTCAAACGGGATTCCTTTTTTAATTTGAATGGAAAGTGGGATTGCGGGGTGGTGGTGCCTTTTCCGATAGAGAGCGACAATGGTGGGGTGGCCCTTCGACAGGCTCAGGGACCACACGAGTTTTCATATTACACCACTTTTTCTCTCCCCGACAATTTTATCAAAGACCGGGTCCTTTTAAACTTTGGTGCTGTAGACCAGATTGCTACTGTCTTTATTGACGGGCAAGAAGTGGGCGAGCACGAAGGCGGCTACACACCTTTTAGTTTTGATATAACAGATTTCCTCTCGGCTGAAAATCCTCACAAAATTCAAGTTGATGTGGTGGACACGCTGGACCACAAATACCCCTACGGCAAACAGAAAAAAAATCGCGGCGGAATGTGGTATACTCCGGTTTCCGGAATCTGGCAGACGGTGTGGCTGGAAAGTCTTCCGGCTTCTTACATCAGGGGATTCAAAATCACGCCTGACCTGCAGGGTATCAAACTTGAAATTGACGGCGATGACGAAGAATATAAAATTGAAATAAAAGCCCGCAGCGGGGGAGCAACACAATCCCTCGTTACCCGCCAAAAATCCCTCTACATAAAAATAGAAAATCCAAAGCTCTGGTCTCCCGAAGAACCAAACCTTTATGACATAACAATGCAAGGCAGCCAGGATAGAGTTCAAAGTTATTTTGGCCTTCGTACACTGGAAATTGCCCCGGACAGCGACGGTTATCAGCGCCTGCAACTCAATGGCAAACCCTATTTTTTCAACGGAGTTTTGGATCAGGGTTACTGGCCCGAAGGAATCTTTTTACCAAACTCAGAACTTGGCTGGGAAAGCGACATTCTTGCAATGAAAAAGCTTGGCTTTAACACCCTGCGCAAGCACATCAAAATTGAACCTGCAAATTTTTACGAAGCCTGCGACCGCCTTGGCATGATTGTCTTTCAGGATTTTGTAAACAATTCGGATTATTCATTTTTGCACGACACAGTTTTGCCAACGATTTTCCCGCGACTCTGTGACAAAGGATTTTTCAAAGACAAAAATTATCACAAGAACCCGGAAAGCCGCCGCATATTCAAAGAGACTGCTGCTGCCACAATCAGCTGTCTCTACAACTTCCCCTGTATCTGCTACTATACAATCTTTAACGAAGGCTGGGGCCAGTTCTGCGCCGACGAACTTTACGACTTTGTAAAAGCACTGGATGCCACAAGAATCATAGACTCAACTTCGGGCTGGTTCAAACAGAAAAAATCGGATGTCCACAGTGACCACGTTTATTTCCGAAAAATCAAAATCAAGCGGACCCAAAAGCCTATTGTAATTTCTGAATTCGGCGGCTATTCCCTAAAGCTGGAACCCGGCCACTACTTTAACAAAAATCAAAACTACGGCTACAAAAGCTTTCACTCGCAGCAAGAATTAGAGCAAGCAATCCAAAACCTCTACGACACCCAGATAAAACCCTACATCAAAAAAGGGCTCTGTGCCGCCATCTATACTCAGCTTAGCGATGTTGAGGATGAAACAAATGGATTTTTGACCTATGATAGGGTTGCAAAAATAGAAAGGCCTATCAGAGGGTGTGAGTTGTAGTATTTGGCCCTTCGACAGGCTCAGGGACCGCAGAAAAGTAGTTTTAGGGACCGCAGAAAAGTAGTCTTAGGGACTGCAGAAAAGTAGTCTTAGGGACCGTGCTTGCTGGTGGATTAGAACTTCATGTCTGGAATGTATTCATCTTCCTGATAAAGCGGAAGCTCTGTTGCGCTGCGGCTGTAATCAGTTACTTTATCACCCTTATTATGATCATTATTTATTCCATTAACATCTATAAGCAAATAA
>CAMNDY010000143.1 GCA_946535985.1 uncultured Treponema sp.
GTAGACCCTTCAATTTTACCCGAAGCCCGTGCCTTAATGTGCCAGTACTGGGGAGAGGATTTTGTGAAATTTGAAGAAGCGCGGGCCCTGAGCCTGTCGAAGGGTTAATCCTTAAAACTTTTCAACAATTTTGTGTAATAACTGCTCTTTTCCAAAAAGTTGTCTTCGTAGGCAGCAATTGAAATGTAACTGTTTAATTCTGCCTTTGGATTTGTTGTAATTTCTTTGATTACGTAAACAATTTTGCCGTTATCCGGCTGAGAAACATGAGCGCTTACTTTTGTTATGAAGTGTTTGCTATCTGTTGTAAGTTCCATGTTTTGAATATCAGTATAAGAACCGCCTGTGCTTTCTGTAATACGGCGTAAAACAAAGAGGGTGTTCAAGTCGTTGTCTTCAAAATATCCTGGAATTGTTGCAATTGAAAGAGAAGCATCTTCTCCAAACATCCACAGGTTGTCCATTTTCTGTTCCCAGTTTGTGTCCAGTGTGATTGTCTGACCATCTTGTGTTGTAAACTTCTTTGCTTTTCCCTTTACCTTTTTGACGGTTGGCGCATGATATGGTTTTGAAGGAAGCAGACCTTTGAAATCTTCAAAAGAGGAATCCTGGGCATTTATAATTCTTCCATAAGTCACACAGTCAAAAACAAGCTTTCCGTCCTGATTGTTCTTAATGCTCTTGATATTAAAAAGAGGAATAAGGCTGTCAAAAGAAATTGTAACTTTGCCGCCAAACTGTTCGTATTCCTGACTAGAATTAACGGGCTGAGCTCCAAGTTCATCACACTTAATTCTGCGGGAAGAAAATTCATACAAAAGATCATGAAGGTAATTTAAAATATCTACGTCATCGCCATAAGGATCAATGTCTGTAATAATTTTTTCACCTGTCATATCAAAAAAACTTGCTTCCGGGTCTACAGAAAAAAGCAGGGCTATAGATTTTTCAGCAACAGCAAAGTCTCGGTTTGCTGGAGTGTAATATCTGATTTGATAAGACGTATCATCGTAGTTTAAAATTCCGATGTAGGTTTCGTGGGCAAAAGAATAGTCACGGTAGTAAACATATTCGCCTGCAGTGTCGGGAACAAATGGAGTGTAGCCGGGAAGGGCAAAAGCAGCAGCGGCGCCGCAAAAAAGAATTATCAGTGTAAGAAGTGTTTTTTTCATGGGATGGTCCTTAGGGAAAAGGCCCTTCGACAAGCTCAGGGAACACGCCATCAATTGCGGTCCCTGAGCCTGTCGAAGGGCCCTGTATAATTACGCGTTCAACTTAGCAAGCTCTTCGCGAACAATCTCCACAGCCTTTGCCGCAGCACTTTCTGCTGGAACAAGGTCAGGTTTTTCGGCGCTGCGGAGTTTAAGTTCAACATTAGGAAGATTTTTGTCTCCAACAACAATGCGGATTGGGTAACCAATAAGGTCGGCATCCTTGAACTTAACACCTGGGCGTTCGTCGCGGTCATCAAGAATTACATCAATTCCGGCTACAAGAAGTTCTTCATAAATCTTATCTGCAACTTCCTTCATCTTGTCCTTGTACATAACAGGAACAACCGCAACCTGGAATGGAGCTGTAGACATAGTCCACATAATTCCGTTGTCGTCGTGATGTGCTTCGATAATGCTGGCCAAAGTGCGGTCAACACCAATTCCGTAACAACCCATAATTGGAGTAACAAGCTTTCCGTTTTCGTCAGGGTAAGTTACGTTCATTGATTTTGTATATTTTTCGCCAAGCTTAAAGATATGTCCAAGCTCATTTCCTTTTTTAGAGTAGAAGGTTCCACCGCATTCAGGACAAATATCGCCCGGTTTTACAACGCGGACATCAGCAGTCATAAATGGAGTAAAGTCGCGGCCTGGTTCAACGTGAATAAAATGTACATCCTTTTTAAGACCACCGGTTACTGCGTCGTGCATAGTCATAACTGTTTTATCTGCAATAACCTGAGCTTTTTTAAGACCAACAGGGCCTGCAAATCCAACAGGAGCGTCTGTGATTTTTACAACATCAGTCTCTTCTGCAAGTTCAACATTGCTGGCCTTAAGAAGGGCGCAGAGTTTAGCTTCATTAACATCAAGGTCGCCGCGGATACAAACAGCAACAAAATCACCTGCCAATTCAACACCAGGATTTTCTACCTTGTAAATAAGTGTCTTAATAAATGCCTGAGGAGTTGTTTTAAGGAAGGCACTCAGTTCTTCGATTGTGCGAACATTAGGAGTAGGGATTTCTTCTACGCTAGCAGTAGTTGTAACCTGTGGTTTTCCGTCTGCACCTAAAGCTACATCGTCGCGGCAGCTTGCCTTTTCTACGTTAGCAGCATATTTACAGTTAGGACAAAGAATAAGAGTATCGTCACCAACTTCGCTTTCTACCATGAATTCTTCGGAGCCGGAACCTCCCATAGCACCAGTGTCGGCCTTTACAGAAATTGTAGCAAGGCCCATGCGCTTAAAGATGCGTCGGTAAGCGGCTGCAGCGTTTTCGTAAGAAGCGTCCAGGTCTGCCTGATCTTTGTCAAAAGAGTAGGCATCCATCATAGTAAACTCGCGGCCTCTCATAACACCGTAGCGTGGACGAATCTCGTCGCGGTATTTAGTATTAATCTGATACAAAGTAAAAGGAAGCTGCTTGTAAGAAGTAAGTCCGTCGCGTACAAGAGCAGTAAAAGCTTCTTCGGCAGTAGGCGAAATTACCATATCCTGACCACCACGATTCTGCGGCTTAAGCATTTCAGGACCCATCTTTTCCCAGCGTCCCGACTCCTTCCATATTTCACCAGGCTGAACAACAGTAGGCTTCATCTCGAGCATACCGGCTCTGTCCAGTTCTTCACGAATAATTTTTTCAACTTTACGGAATGCCTTAAGTCCCATAGGCATATAAGAATAAAGTCCGTTTCCAAGTTTGCGGATAAGACCAGCTCTCATCATAAGCTGATGACTAGAAATAACTGCGTCATTAGGAGCCTCGCGCAG
>CAMNDY010000144.1 GCA_946535985.1 uncultured Treponema sp.
GAAAGCCGCAGAAAAAAGTCGAGGTAAAAAAATCCCTCTACGAAAAAAAAGAAAAAGGCGACAAGGTAGAAATCGTGCTTTATAAAGGCACGCTGGAAATTCCGTGGTACTGGGTGTACGAGTAAAAAGAGCATGTTGCTTACATGATTAACCGCAATCTAGACTTTTATCAAACTGACTTAGAAAACTCGAATTTCAGGCTAATTAAAAAAACGCCAGCCCTGCCACAAAAAGCAAGACTGGCGTTACAGATTGCCGTGAGCGTTCCGCAGCTTCGTACGAGCACGGCAATGACAGTTAAGTGCCATTATCGGGCTTGATAAGCAATGTCATTCCCGCACTTGATGCGAGAACCTGTTTCTTTTTCTGTAATTACCATAAACAACTCTCTTAAATTATCTTAATGGAAGTCCATCTGCATCTGTGAATTTATCTGTAAACATAAGGGTAAATAAATCATATAACCCCCAAATTAAACCAATGGAACCTGCAGACGCAAAACTAAGCAAAAGCAAGAGTCCTCCACTTTTAGTTTTTCCAACATAAAATCTATGCAAACCAAAAACACCAAAGCAAATCAAACAAAGTAATATTGCTGTTGACTTTTTCTTTGAAGATTTCAGTGAGTTCTTTTCATCTTTTATAACCATCTTATTTCTCCTAATTCTTATTGTTCTGATACAACTTCAATTTGTTTTGCCAGAGGTATTACTTTTTGCAAAAAAGTAGAAACTATTGATTGTCCAACTTCCGAACACAACGCAGTATCTATCCTAATATTATTTACACTTATAAAAGAATTCATTTTTTTTGGTGTAGCAGATATTACTTCGATTTTTGATAATTCAATTTCTTGAGGCTTTTCAAAAGTATTACATACATATAACTTTTTATTTGTTAGCAAAAATCCAACTTTACCATTTCCAAACGCTGAATCATCATACAAAGCAAGAATTTCTTCTCCTTTACAATTTTTTGCATACGCGTTAACTGCAGCAAGAACCTTTTTTGGATTTTCATCTGCTAAGAAAAATCTCTTTTTAAATTCTTCATCTCCGCTCACGTCTTGAATGCAGGAATAATATAATTTTTCAACTTCTTCCTTAGGATTTGAATTTACATATTGAGGAAGGTCTTTTGAATCATCATAAACAAGCGTAGGGTTTTCTGCTTCTATCTTTTTTATTGAATTGTCAGAAGTTAGTTCTTCAAAAACATCAGCAATGTCATCAACATCTTTATTAATCTTTTCTGATAATGAAGAATAACACTGTGCAAGTTCACTTCTTGAAACTGCAAAAAATCGTTTGATCAGTGAAAGATTGTATGCATGGGCAGGAAGTGCCTGTTTTTCATCACTCAATCCCATGTACAAAACCATAGTTACAAGATACATTAAACAAACTTGTTCTCTGTCAGAATTTATCGCTTTTATATTAGCAAAGAATTGTTTTGGACTTTCATTCTTCATTTCAGAATATGAAGCATCTATTTTGTCTTCAATTGAAAATAACGAAATATTTTCGTCATAAATACTAGAGAGTGTTTGAGCTATAGCCTTCTTTCCTGTTCTATCTAACTCAATGTTATTTCCGACCATAAATACAAGCGTTTTTAGCATATCATTTTTATCTTGTTGCTCTTTCACTGCTATTGCCCTTGCTTCTTGTTCCTTTGCATTCTTATCAATTGCATCTGAGATTGCTCCCATTGCACTGTCAGCAAGATTCCATCCGACATTAGCCTTAAAAACATCCCAACCAATTCCCATTTTTATTCCTCCAATTGTTTATTGATCGCCCAATCTTTTCATAAAGTTAAAATCAACTTAACTTAAAGTATAACATATTCTAGCTTATAGTGCAAGTTATCTTTTACTTTACGCTATATGATATATCCATGGGAAAAATAAAGACAATTCTAGGCGACAACATAAGAACATTAAGGACGGAAAAAGGGTGGACACAGGTTTACCTTGCTGACCGACTGCAGATTACAGCACCGTTCTTGGCTCAAATTGAATCAGGAAAAAGGGGAACATCGCTTGAACTTGTTGAATCCGCTGCTGAACTTTTTGAAATTCCCATAGCCTCACTTTTCTTAGAACAAATTAAGAACTATGCGGAATCAAAATCTTATGTGAGAGATGTCGAACTAAAAACAGCTGAAAAACAGCTTCAAGAAATTATTTCGGAAAATATAACAAAAACATTTGAAAGGCTGCGAGAAAAATAAAAAAGACCGCCTAAAGTTTCCTAAAGGCAGTCCTATTTTTATGCTCTTAGCTACTTGTAGCAAGACAAGTTAGTTTAGAAATAAACTTGACATGTACTCCTAAAATAAAGGACGTGTACACAGTAATATTTTGACGAATTAAACCCATCAAAATTATTTAATCAAGCTATGATATTCCTGGAGTGAACGAACACCTCCTTCTCCTCCCATACCATTCTTTACAGCTTCAATACCCTTAACCGCAGCCAGTGCTCCAGCCAGAGTTGTGATATATGGAACCTTATACTTCAAACAAGCCTTACGAATCGTCTTCCTGTCCTCAGCATAATTTCTCTTTGCTTTCGGCGTGTTGATTACAAGGCACACTTCCTTGTTCATAATCAAATCCACAACGTCTGGGCGGCCGGCGCCAATCTTGTTTACAACGTCGCACTTGATTCCGTTTGCGTTGTAGAAGTCTGCGGTGCCCTGTGTTCCAACCAGTGTAAAGCCGAGGTTCTTCAAAGTCTTTCCGATTTCGAGAACCTGATCCTTCTGGCCTTCCTTGTTGCTGAGGGAAATAAGAACCTTCTTGTTTTCCCAGGCAGCTGGTGCGTGTGGCAATTCTGAACCGGCAGCTTCCTGTGACTTGTAGAATGCCAGTGGGAAGTTTTCAGCAAGACCAAGAACTTCACCTGTAGAACGCATTTCAGGTCCGAGGATTGGGTCAACTCCAGGGAAGCGTGCCCATGGCA
>CAMNDY010000145.1 GCA_946535985.1 uncultured Treponema sp.
TGAATTATGTATTCTGTAGTTTTATTCCTGTAGGTTATTTTGAATACAGCTTCGTCAGATATTGTTCTAAAAGCAAGGGTTAGACTGTTATTTCCATTGTTATTAACATAACCAGGAAAAACCGTTTATCGACATATTTAATGATAAAACGTATAGATATATGTCAATAAATATCTAAAGCTTTGTAGAAAAATTAATATTCAATGCAAAATTATTTCCCTGTGTGCCGGTGGTGAACAGGTATGTAAGTGTGGCAGGTATAATATCTATCCAGGCATGGACTGCTATGGAATCTTTTAGACCACCCTTGTCGTAAATCCATTGCAAGAGGAAAGTTATTCCAGACTGAAATGCTGTAGTTAACAAGATAGAAGTCCAATCAATACCAGCGATAACCTGCTGAGGAATATGAACTGCAGAAAATGCAACTGCATCAATAATCTTTGCCGGAACAACACCAAAGGAAACCTTCATTTCTTCATAACCTGTACCACGGAACAAGGCTTCCTCTCCTATTCCTGTCATTGTATAATTAAAGCAGGAAACTGCAAAAACAGCAGCAGCACCTAAAGCAATCGGGATTTTATAATTGCCCAGATAGGATTCTCCTGTTTTGAATACACTATTATCAAAGCCGGCTAAACAATTATAACCAACAATAAATGCACTATATGCTGCTATCGGAATCCATACAGATTTTTTGGAAAGAATATTTGGATTAAATGGCGCGGTGAATGCATCCTTAAAGCTTAATTCTTCGTATTCGGGGTAGATTCCCTCTTTTGCCATTGAACGTGCTTTTTCATAACCTTTGTATTCAAGCCACATATCTGTTTTTAATCCGGAATTCAAAAAAACGTCTGATAGAATTGGATTACCATAAAGATTTGGATATTTACTCAAATAAAGTCCCGCAACCCAGCTTGCAGCACTTATGGCACTTCCTGTTAAAGTATAAGAAGGATTTACTATTGCGGCAGGAATATTCAATAACAAAGATTCTACACTTAAATAATGACCAATTAAATCGCCTGGTAAAAAAATCAGACTTGAACTCAAAAGTGCATCTCCAAAATAAGGCACATAAGCCGTTGCCGCAACCTGGGCATGAGAATATTCTTTTTTAGGCTGTGAAGCTTCCTCAGAAAATTCCTGTGAAAAGACGGGCATGCAAGAAACAATAAACAGGAATAACAAAATTGATAGACTTTTTTTCATAGACAACGTCTCCTTGTGAAATTAAATATTCATCTGTTATGTCCTTTATGCTGGGCCCCGTAATCAGTCTGGTGGGAAAGCCTCTTAAGAAGATTTTGTAGATTTTCCCGCACTTAATGCGGGAATCTCTTATTTAATCAAACTGTGATATTCCTGAAGGCTCTTAACTCCACCTTCACCACCGTTTCCGTTCTTAACACTTTCAATACCCTTAACAGCAGCAAGTGCACCGGCGAGAGTTGTGATGTAAGAAACCTTATACTTGAGACAAGCCTTGCGGATTGTCTTGCGGTCTTCGGCGTAGTTGCGCTTTGCTTTTGGAGTGTTGATTACAAGGCATACGTCCTTGTTCATAATCATGTCGACTACGTCAGGGCGGCCGGCACCGATTTTGTTTACAACGTCGCACTTGATTCCGTTGGCATTATAGAAGTCGGCAGTGCCCTGTGTTCCAACCAGTGTGAATCCAAGGTCTTTCAAAGTTTTACCAATGAACAATACCTGGTCCTTCTGGCCTTCCTTGTTGCTGAGGGAAATAAGAACCTTTTTGTTTTCCCAGGCAGCTGGTGCGTGTGGAAGTTCTGAACCGGCAGCTTCTTCTGCTTTGTAGAAAGCGAGAGGGAAGGTTTCTGCAAGACCAAGTACTTCACCTGTTGAACGCATTTCTGGTCCAAGGATTGGGTCTACACCAGGGAAGCGGCTCCATGGAAGAACGGCTTCTTTTGCACCATAGTAAGGAATCTTTTTGTCTTTGAGGCCGAGAGATTCAAGCGACTCTCCTAACATCATGCGAGTTGCAAGGCGGGCCATCTGTGTATCACAAACCTTTGATACAAGAGGAACTGTACGGCTGGCACGAGGGTTAGCTTCAATTACATAAACCTTTCCATCTTCGATAGCGTACTGCATGTTCATCAGACCGCAAACGTGGAGGTTTTCGGCAATCTTCTTTGTATATTCTTTAATTGTGTCAAGATTGTTCTGAGGAATTGAAACCGGAGGAATTACACAGGCAGAGTCACCTGAGTGAATACCAGCAAGCTCAACGTGCTCCATTACAGCAGGGATGTAAACGTGAGTTGAATCTGCAAGAGCGTCGGCTTCGCATTCAAGGGCATTCTTTAAGAAGCGGTCAATCAAAAGCGGGCGGTCAGGAGTTACACCAACAGCCTTTTCAACATATTCCTTTAAGGTTGCTTCGTCGTAGATTACTTCCATTCCGCGTCCACCGAGAACGAAGCTTGGTCGAATCATAATTGGGTAACCAATCTTATCAGCGCAAGCCTTAGCCTCATTAAAGTCAATTGCCATTCCACTTTCCGGCATTGGGATTTCGAGCTTTTCCATCATGTGGCGGAAGAGGTCGCGGTCTTCGGCGATGTCGATAGAATCAATTGATGTACCGAGGATGTTTACGCCGTTTTCCTGAAGTTCGCGGGCAATGTTCAATGGAGTCTGTCCACCAAACTGAACGATAACTCCAAATGGCTTTTCCTTTTCGTAAATCTGAAGAACGTCTTCTGTAGTAACTGGTTCAAAGTAAAGCTTGTCTGATGTGTCATAGTCTGTAGAAACAGTTTCAGGGTTACAGTTTACGATGATTGTTTCGTAGCCCATTTCTTTAAGCTGCATTGCGGCATGACAGCAGCAGTAGTCAAACTCAATACCCTGACCAATTC
>CAMNDY010000146.1 GCA_946535985.1 uncultured Treponema sp.
ACACTACAAGGCGGGCTTTTTTATGCTCTTAGTCCTATTTAAGTAGGAAGGTGAGCGCGTCTATAACTAAAGCGAAGATTACTGTATTTCAAACAATGAAATAGTTTGGCGAGTTTTGCAAGCAAAACTCGGTAAGCAAGGCACGCAGTGACTTGCGACCCTCCTTCATTCACGAGAAATCGGAGGCAAGCCGCCGCAATTTGCAAAGCGTCCCCTATAAAATGTATAGTACACTAAGAAAGAGATAATGACAAGATGTGGCAGAGTGCTCAGGCAGCGAGTATGCGAGTTTATCCGAAGGAAAAACTCGGTAAGGTGAGCATAGCGAACGACAAAAACTGACAGCTAAAGTACAGTGATGCATATAAAAGGAGCTGAATTGGGCAATCACTGATTGCTAAATTCACGGAAGTTCAAAAAGAAGGAAACCGCGAAGTAAAACTGGAAAATCCTTGAAACGCGTTAGGGATTGGAGGGGCAGCCCGATAGGGCTGTTGCGGAACGAAGTGGAGCAATGGAGCCGAAAGGCGGAACCCCGCAAAGCCCGGCGGCAGCGAAGATGACGCAACGCCAAAAAAAACTAAATATGGCAAGGCATTACCTAACCCTTTACCCAGATACTGATACCACAAAATACTTGATTTTCTAGCTCATATCCCATATATTATTAAGTGGGAAATCCCACTAAGGAGGTTTGTATGCCAGCATTAGCAGTAAGATCTTATGATTCAAAATTGGACTCAAAAAGAAGAATAACTCTCAGAGCTGCTACATACGATTATTATCATGTTGAAGAATATCCTGATGGACGCATCCTCCTGGAACCTCGCGAACTCACAAAACCATTTGAAGTATCACAAAACACTCTTTCTATGATGGATGAAAGCATGAAAAACTTCAAAGCCAGAAAAGCCGGGAATCCAATAGACTTTTCTGCATACGAGGAACTCTTATAATGTATAAAATCCGAATGGGTATTCCCCAGATGCAGGAACTGTGGGAAAATCTTGAGAAAAAATATAAAGAGCAAACCGCAACTAAAAATGAGCTTAAACTCTTCAAGCTTTTAGTAAGCTGCTTTTCAAAACTAAGCAATGATCCTCGCTATCCAGGCCTTTGCACTCACGATATTGAAGCTTTAACAAAACGCTACGGCCAGAAAGTTTGGGAATCATATCTGGAAAATCACAAACCCGCAGCTGGAAGAATCTTCTGGGTATATGGTCCGAATAAAAATGATATTACAATCATAGGAATTGAACCCCACCCTAACGATAAAAAAGACGCTTATCAGAAAATCACACTTTCTTCAAAGCCCAAGGCTCAGGTAGAAACAGAAACTAGCGAACAAAACAAAACTGAAAAGAAAAAGAGAAAATAAGAACTAAGCGAACTTCAAAAATCTCTGTTGCAAAAAAGCGTTCGTCCGAGCGGTTAATTGTTGTGATTTGTCTTTTTCCAGCAGTGAAAAAAGCAGAAGACGGAAGAACCTATAAAACCCTTCGTGAAGAATGTACATACGATGATTCTAACAGTTTTCGATAAAAAGAACTTGTTGAATTTCACTTTGCAAAATTGATAGAATGAAAAAAAGATTTAGCGGGGGCGACAAATTGAACATTCTTCAAAAAATCAGTAATTTCGTTGGAAAATTCATGGGAATTATCGTTCTCATCCTTGCATCTCTGGCTCTTTTCATTCCCAAAACCGGCCTATGGATTTCTTTGAGCTGGGTCAATTTTCTTTTGATGATTGTCATGTTCGGAATGGGGCTTACCCTTCGCATTGAAGATTTCAAGCTGGTTTTTACCCGGCCAAAAGACATTCTTATCGGCTGTCTGGCACAGTTTATCATCATGCCGTCACTTGCTTTTCTTTTGAGCAAAATCTTCGGCCTCGATGCAGCTCTTATGGCTGGCGTTATTCTTGTTGGAACTTGTCCGGGGGGGACTGCAAGCAATGTAATCACATATCTTTCCAAAGGTGACCTTGCCCTTTCTGTGGGAATGACAAGCCTAAACACCCTGCTAGCGCCTCTTCTTACTCCTGCAATCACTTATCTTCTTTTAAAAACTACTGTTCATGTGGATGCGCTTGCCATGTTCCTTTCAATCGTAAAAGTCGTAATCATTCCGATTGGACTGGGTTTCCTCATCAATAAATTCTTTGGAAAATTCATTCAAAAACTCGTTGAAATCCTGCCACTCGTCTCTGTAACTGCAATCTGCCTGATTCTTATGACCATCATTGCCAATAACTCAGCAAAAATTCTTTCAACCGGTGCTATCGTTTTTGTGGTTGTAATTTTGCACAATATGCTTGGCTTTGGCTGCGGTTTTGGACTCGGAAAGATTTTACGCCTCACCCCGCCAAAAATAAAGGCTCTCTCAATCGAAATCGGAATGCAGAATTCAGGTCTTGCGACAAGCCTTGCGGCAACGGCCTTTCCCAGCCTTTCCATGGCAACTGTTCCCGGGGCAATTTTTTCTGTCTGGCACAATATTTCCGGAGCAATTCTGGCCAGTGTATACCAGCGATGGGGTGTGGAAGAAGAAGCAGAGTAGATTACTTATCCAGAGAAAGCAGCAAGTCCTTTTTCAATTCTGAAAAATAAATCTTCCGGCATGTCTCAAGCAAATCGTAGCCGTTCACATTGTGATTTTACCCTCACTGCCGAAGAGATGGCAAAAATCACCGCTCTCGATACTGCAACAAGTTCTTTCTTCAGTCATCAGGATCCTGCAATGGTGGAATGGTTTGT
>CAMNDY010000147.1 GCA_946535985.1 uncultured Treponema sp.
TAGAAAACGCAGAAAAGTATTTTGCAAGCGGATATTTTAAATCCATTGACGTTTGCTGCGGTGAAGGTTACAAGCCTTTTTCTGATTATATTCCCCTTTACCAGGTTGCCGAAAAATATCACATAAAAAAACGCATGCATGTGGGCGAAAGCGGAAGTGCTGAAGATGTAGAAGCTGCAATTGAAACGCTTGGGCTTGATGAAGTTCATCATGGAATAAATGCGGCCACTTCGCCAAGTGTTATGAAGCTGCTGGCAGATAGAAAAATTACTTTGAATGTATGTCCTACAAGTAATATTATGTTAGGCTACGCTAATAGTTACGCCGAGCATCCAATAAAAATCCTTGTAGAAAATGGAGTGCCTGTTACAATCAACACGGATGACCTTCTGATTTTTGATTCTTCTGTGGATCAGGAATATCTTAGATTGTATGAGGCCGGAACTTTGACGGCAGAGCAGCTGGACCAGATTCGCTGTTGGGGACTTTATGGAAAATAAGAAATGCCTTTTCGTCGGATTCAAAGGAATGAAAAACTCTTCGTGTGTGATGATTAGTGAACTTTTGAAAGAGTCTCAGCTGCGGGAAGATGGAGTACTGAAAAATTTCTGTCTGCTCACAAATTCCTTTGAAGGCGTAAAAAGAGACATAGAGGCAATTGAGGGCAACTACGATTTTGTAATAATGTTTGGTTGTGATAAGAGTTTGAAGTCTTGTGTGCGGATAGAACGCTTTGCAGAAAGGAATGGAATAAAACTAGAGACAAATCTGAACTTGGAATTGTTATCGAGAAGACTGGGCGAAGGTGGAATTGGGAATGTAATCTCGGAAACTCCCACACATTATTTATGCAACGAAGCCTACTGGTACGCCCTGCAAAAGTTCGAGGGCAAAGCCATTTTCATTCACATCCCAACACTTAAAAATATTGATGAAAATTTAATTTCAAAAATAAAGGAGTTAAAAAACGATGGCATCCTGGATGGTACATTTAAGAGTTGCAGATGAGCTGCTTAAAAAAATAGAAAATCTTGACGAGCAGGCTTTTGTTATGGGGAACATAGCTCCAAACAGCGGTGTCCCAAATGAAGACTGGACAGTTTTTCAGCCGCCAAAAGATGTCTCTCACTTCAGCGAAAAGTCGCAAAATAAAACAATCAATATAAAAAAGTTTACTTCGCAATATTTTAATGACCAGTTGATAAAATCTTATGACAAAAAAGAATTCTCTTTTTTCCTGGGTTACTACACACATCTACTCACTGACATTGAATGGGCCAACAATGTTTACGAGCCGCTTTTGAAAGCCTATCCAAAAGAAGCTGCTGAAGATAAATATAAGTTAGTCTGGACTGCAAAAGGCGACTGGTATGATTTGGATTTTTTATATCTTGAGCAGCATCCGGATTTTCGGGCCTTTTCGATTTACGAAAAGTCAGTGAATTATGAAAATGTCTTTATGGATATTTTCAGTAAGGATGCGTTTGAAAACCGCCGTCAGTACATCACGGGATATTATCGCAGTAGCAATCACGGCGACCTTCACAGAAATTACAAATATCTTACTCCGGAGCAGGCAGAGGATTTTGTGAAGAGGACCGTGGAGAAGCTTTTACCTGTGATAAGGAAGGTGCCTGAAAAATGATTACAATACGAAAAGCTAAAAAAGAAGATAGTGAAGTTCTGGAAAATCTTTACACTGAACTTGAAGAGGACGCCGTGCTCTATCAGCCGGAACATTTTGTCTTTAGCAAAAAGGGTCAGCGTTCAAAACAACTGGAGCAAATTCTCGAAAGTGAAAATCAGATAATGCTGGTTGCAGAAGACGCCGGCAATGTCATTGGTTTTGCCCATGTAACTTTTGCCCACGCAAAGGAAATTTCCTGCCTCAGGCCACAGAGTAACATTTATCTTCAAGATCTGGTAGTCACAAAAAAATTGCGAAGCCGTGGGACAGGAACTCTTCTTTTGAATGCTGCCAAAGAATACGGTAAAGAAAAGAAGGCTGATTTTTTCCGTACCCAGGTTTTTCCACAAAATAAGGATGGCATGCGCTTTTATGAGCGTAACGGCTTTTCTCTCAAAATGTTTACGATAGAATGTGACTTATAGGCCTTAAAATAAACAGAAAAATTAATTACAAGAGAGCAAAAAATCCAGCACTCTTTCCTGCAACAAAAATCTTTTTTTCGTCAAATCTGATTTTTCCGCCGAAGGTGTAAATTGATTTTTCAAGCAGACCGGAAGAATCGCAAGCCACACCACCCACTTTTTTCAAATCACATGAGAAAGTCACTTCTTTTTCCGATGGATTTATAATTATAAGAATCTTTTCGCCTTCACCAGAACTCCTTACATACGTCAGTGGGTATTCATTTTTCTTTGCAAAAACAAATTCAATTTCGCCCCGACTCTGTAGCGCTGGGTGTTCCTGTCTGATTTTTATAAGCTTTTGGATTTCGTGATAAAGTGATTTTTTATTTTGCTGCTGAGCCTGGACTGTCGGCCGCTTTGGAGAAGGATCAAGCGGAATATAAAGCTTCTCCGCCGGCGCTGAACTAAAGCCCGCGTTTGTAGATGAATCCCACTGCATTGGTGAGCGCGAACCAGTTCTTCCATAACCGCCTTCTACAGAAACAAGATTTTCAACATAGTTCATGCCAATCTCATCTCCGT
>CAMNDY010000148.1 GCA_946535985.1 uncultured Treponema sp.
CCTCACGAACCGGTGCCGTCATATTTACGGGCGCCTAAAATCCAGAACTTGTAGCTCAGGTAAAAAAATCCTGCTCCAATCAGCGGCGAAAGCCATGACAGCAAAGGAACTGCATCTGGCCTTAGCACAACCAGCGAAGGATAATAGGCAATAAAGGCAATAGGAATTACAAAAGTAAAAATCACCCAAAAAACCTTGTTGAATATACTGGCCGGATACTTTGCAAAATCCTTAAAGCGGAACATAATTACCATTACGTATCCCGAATTCTGAATCCAAAAGCAGGTTGCCGCTGCAAAATTCATGATTGCAATCATAAAAAGAGATGCTGCAAGCAGAAAAAGCAGAGTCTGCATTATTGTAACAAAAGTCACAGGAATTGCAAGATGATGCCATGCATAAACAAGAGTTCCCACTCCAAAGAAAAGCTGGCCCAGTCCTTTTACATCAAAAACTTCAGATATATAATAGAAGAAAATGTTTATTGGCCTGAAGCAATATTTTATAAAATCTCCGGTCTTTACCATAAAACGCAGGTTCCAGTTGTTGTCAAAAAGACACTGCAGGGGTGTAAGTGCAATCAGCGAAAAGCCGTACATAAAAAGCATTTCGTACATGGTCCAGCCGTTTATCGAAGGAAAGTTACTGAAGAGGATATAAAAAGTCACAAAGCCTACAAGATTCGAAATTATCATACCAAGAGTCGAAATTATAAAATCGGCCCGGTAGCTCATCTTGCTTTTCAAATCCTGAACAAGGATTTTTCCATATATACTCATATAAAACTTAAGCCCACGCTTTCTGCAAATTTGCATTTCATTCATCATTTTCTAGCCTCCATTTACAGTGATTTTTTTAAGAGAGATATTCCAGAATACCGAGCCTGCAAGCGCCAACGCAAGACACCAGACCAGCTGTAGAAGAAGCGCAGCCCCCAGGCCCGTCCCCGGTGTAAATCCCGGTTTTTGCAGAAGCACACTCAAGGGTGTATCATAAATGCAATGGAATGGAAGATACTGCACCACCCGCCTGAGTTCCTCCGGAAAAAATGCCAGCGGAATCGATGCCCCCGAAAGCAGGAGTACAATACATTCCTTTACCATGTTTATTCCCCAGGTAGATTCTGTATAAAGGCAGATAGTTGCAACTAACATATCAATGCTAAAATTGAGCAGCAGGGCCATCAAAACCGAAAGTACAAAAAACAAAAGATTCAGTCCCAGAGCAATTCTACCATGTGTCAGGATATTGATGATTATAAAAGTCGGCAAAAAGGTCATAAAAAAGGACATAAGGTTTTCGCCAAAATAAGACCAGAAACTGTAACCTCTGAAACTCATCGGTTTAAGGAGTTTTAAAACAATTGCCCCGGACTGTATTTCCCGGCTCATATCCCAGATGAGAAATACTTCCAGAAAATTAAAAAGAGCAGTTGCAAGAACAAGATAGACAAGGGTATCGTTCAAGGTCATTCCGTTTACAAGGTCTGTTCCGCTCGAAGCATAAATTGCCTTCCACAAAAAATAAATCAAAACAAGATAAACAAGATTTCCAAACAGCGTTACAAAAGTTCCCAGCCTGTAATGAAGTTTTTCCATCATGCCAAGTCGGGTCAAAGCAAAATATCTTTTTATATTAAAAATCATAATTCCTCCAAAACTCTGTCATGCACTTCTTTCTTCTGCCTGTGCATAAATCTTCTTGATAACTTCTTCCGTAGAAATATCTTCAAGCTGAATATCCTTAATGGCAGCAGACTTTTGATACTCTGCAATTACCGTCATAACATCAGTTTTTGACTCATCTACAAGAATTTCTTTCCAGCCGCAATCTGCCATATTCAGTCGCAGTGTCCGGTAAGAACCAAAATAATGTTTAAGATGTTCAATATCGTTATCGTAAATCATGCTGCCGTGATCAATAATGATAATTCTCTGGCAAAGGGCATCAACATCGCCCATATCATGAGTTGTCAAAATTACAGTTGTATTTTTTTCTCTGTTCAAACCCTTAATGAGCTCGCGGATATTTGCCTTCATGGCAACATCAAGTCCAATAGTAGGCTCGTCCAGAAAAACAATTTTTGGATTATGAAGAAAAGCTGCAAGAATATCGCTTAAAGTACGCTGGCCCAAAGACATCTGGCGCACAGGTTTATGCAGCAAATTTTCAATATCAGCAAGTTCACGGTATAGCTCAAGCATTCTGTCATAGTCGCCATTCGGAATCATGTAGATTTCTTTAAGAAGCTTAAAAGACTCAATAAGAGGCAGCGACCACCAGAGTTGACTCCTCTGACCAAATACAACACCAATATTTTCTGCATTACGTGTACGATTTTTATAAGGCACATTTCCGTTTACAAAAATCTCACCGCTGGTAGGTTCAAGAACGCCAGTCATCATTTTTATAGTAGTAGATTTACCGGCTCCGTTTGGCCCAAGATAGCCGACAATTTCCCCAGGCTTTATATTTACAGATATATTATCAACCGCAGTAACAGTCTTATAATCCCGCGAAAATAAATCACGTATACTTCCCTTAAGACCTTCGTGCCTATTTAAAACCTTAAACTCTTTTACAACATTTTTCATAACAAT